>NZ_JBXWOV010000003.1:0-475123 GCF_059611065.1 Ruegeria sp. CDSB086
GTTCCGGCGTAGCTCAGCGGTAGAGCAGTTGACTGTTAATCAATTGGTCGTAGGTTCGATCCCTACCGCCGGAGCCATTTCCAACAATATCAGGCGCTTAGCCGATCAAGGCACTCTCGAAGTCTGCGCGCAGGTTGCGCTTTAGGACCTTGCCGGTCGCGTTCAGTGGCAATGCATCCACAAATACTACCTTATCGGGCACCTGCCACTTGGCGATTTTACCGTCGAAGAAAGCTAGCAACTCCGCTTCACTCGGGTCCGCGCCTTCGGCTTTGACAGCCACCAACAAGGGGCGTTCGTCCCATTTGGGATGCGGCACACCAACAACGGCTGCAGTGGCAAGTTGCGGGTGGGCTACGGCGATGTTTTCCAACTCGACCGAGCTGATCCACTCGCCCCCGGATTTGATGATGTCCTTGGACCGGTCGCGGATAGTCATGTACCCGTCGGGGTCCAGCGTTGCCACGTCTCCGGTCGCGAACCATCCGTCCTGCAGTAGGTCTTCATCCTGCATTTGGAAATAGCTGTCCAACACCCAATGCCCGCGCACCAGCAGATCGCCCTGCGTGACGCCGTCATGGGGCAGATCATTGCCGTCATCATCGACGATTTTCAACTCGACCCCATAGGGCGGACGACCCTGGCTTTCGCGCAGCTTGTGTTGTTCTTCAGGCGGAAGGTCCAGATGTTTGGCCAGTGGGTTGTTCGCGCTTCCCAGCGGACTCATCTCGCTCATGCCCCAGGCATGAACCGTATCGACACCATAGGTCTCGCGGAAGGTTTCGATCATCGAGGGCGGGCACGCAGCACCGCCAATCACAGTGCGGTTCAAGCTGGTGAGTTTGCTACCTGACTTCTCGGCATGTGCCAGCAAGCCTTGCCAGATCGTCGGAACCCCCATTGCCAGCGTCACGCCATATGTATCGACCAGATTCACCAAGGCTTCGCCATGCAGACCCGGCCCAGGGAGCACCATGCGTGAACCCGACATGGCGCAGGCATAGGGCGACCCCCAGGCGTTGACGTGGAACATCGGAACCACCGGCATCACGACATCCATAGCTGAAAAGCCGATGACATCGCGTGTGTTCGATCCAAAACTGTGCAGGACTGTGGAACGATGGGAATACAGAACGCCTTTGGGATTGCCCGTCGTGCCCGAGGTGTAACACAGGCTGGACGCTGTGTTTTCATCGAAACTCGGCCACTGAAAATCGCCATCGCCAGTTTCGATCAGGTCATCATAGAACGCGACGCCAGGGATTTGAGCAACGGCGTCTTCATTCCGTGGGCCCATCAAAACGAAATGGCGCACTTCGGTCAGGTGTTCGTGCAGGGCCGCGACCAGAGGGATGAATGTCGCATCAAAGAACAGAACCCGGTCTTTGGCGTGGTTGATAATGTAAGTCAGCTGTTCCGGGAAAAGCCGGGGGTTCACCGTGTGGCACACAAAGCCCGCGCCGGAGGTGGCATAGTAGATCTCCAGATGTCGCCGGTTGTTCCAGGCCAACGTGCCAATTCGATCCTGCGGCTCCAACCCCAGCTTGGTCAGCGCTGATCCCAGTTTTCGCGCGTTTTGCGCCACTTGCTCCCATGTGGTTTCGGTGACCGATCCATCGGTTTCGACCGAGTAGATCTCGGTCTGGCCATGATAGCGTTCGGCGTGATCAATCAGCGACGAAATCAGCAAAGGCTGCGTCATCATCTGTCCCAGCATGGACATCCTCCCATTATCAGCGTCGCCTCTATTGGGCAGTGCTGTCTGCTTGCCTGATGCCACTCGCCAGCGTGCGCAAAGCAAAGTGTTCAGGGCGTTCCCTAAGAACAGACCCTGCCAATCATTTAATTGTCTGACAATAAAAGAATGCAGCCTGCCTTCACGGCAGACTGCAAAAAACCGCGTTAATAATCGCGGTGGCGCATTGCATAGGCAACCAGGGCAGCGGTCGAGCCGTCCTTGCCAGTCGCGCTTTCTTCTCCGTCGACGATCGGGCCGAGAGATGTCGCAAGTTCCTTGCCCAGCTCAACGCCCCACTGGTCGAACGAGTTGATGTCCAATAGGACGCCCTCGACAAACACACGATGTTCGTAAAGCGCGATGATCTGGCCCAGAACAAACGGCGTGAGCATTGGATACATCAACGTTGTCGAAGGACGGTTGCCCGGAAAAACACGGTGACGGGCTTGCCGTTCCAGCTCGTCCCCTTCCAGCCCCTTCTCCGCCATCCGTTGCCGTGCTTCACCCAGCGACCGTCCGCGCATAAGCGCCTCGGACTGCGCCAGGCAATTGGCCAGCAACAGGCGGTGATGGTGGGTCAATTCCGGTTCGTGCCCTTCGGCCGCAACCATGAACTCACAGGGGATCACGTCGGTGCCTTGGTGGATCAACTGATAGAATGCATGCTGCCCATTGGTGCCCGGCTCACCCCAAACGACGGGGCCCGAGGGAATGGTCAGAGTGTTGCCGTCCATGGCAACAGATTTGCCGTTCGATTCCATCTCGAGCTGTTGAAAATACGCTGGCAATCGCAGCAGGCGCTGATCATAAGGCAGCACGGCCCGGCTAGCGTGGCCCAGAACCTGACGATGCCAAATGCCGACCAAAGCCAGCATAACGGGCATATTTTCGACCCAGTCGGCGGCGCGGAAATGTACATCCATCGCCTGCCCGCCGCGCAAGAATGCGTCAAAAGCATTCGACCCTACGGCGATCATTACCGGCAGGCCCACTGGGCCCCAGACCGAATAGCGCCCGCCAACCCAATCGGCAAAACCGAAAACGCGCTCTTGGGGAATACCAAAGGCTTGGGTTTTGTCCAACGCACTAGACACGGCGGCAAACTGCTTGCCCGGATCGCCGCCGCCATCTTCCATCCAAGCTCGCGCGGTTCGGGCATTGGTCATCGTCTCGATGGTCGTGAAAGTTTTGGAGGCAACAATCACCAGTGTCCGCGTTGGATCAAGCTGGCGCAGCGTATCGGCGATATGTGCGCCGTCCACATTCGAGACATAGTGCAGTCTTGGTCCATCATGATACGGGGACAGCGCATGCGTCGCCATCACTGGGCCCAAATCCGAACCACCGATCCCGATATTGACCACATCGGTAAAGGCGCCCCCTGCCCCGGTGACCGCCCCGCCGCGCACCTCTTCTGCGAAGACACGCATCCGTTGCAGAGTGTCCAGAACATCAGGCATGACGTCCAGACCATCGACCTCAACCGGGCCACCATCCAGATTACGCAGCGCTGTGTGTAGAACGGCACGGCCTTCGGTTTCGTTGATCTTTTCACCATCGAACATCGCCGCGCGGCGCGAAGCCAGGCCAGCCTCATCACACAACGCGATCAAGGCCTTTCGGACGTCATCTGTGATCTGGGTTTTGGAATAATCAAACAGCAGATCTCCGGTGGACGCGGAAAAAGTCTGAGCCCGGTTCGGATCGCTTTCAAACAGCCCGAGGATGGCCTCGTCCTGCACTTCGGATGCTAGATTTTTGAGCGGGTCCAACTGCATCTGTGTCACTCCGCCCAATGAACCGTCATGCCGGTCAGCGCGGCAGCGATCGGGGCCTCTTCCGGAGGCAGAGACATGGCCTTATCCAACGCATCGCGCTTGGTGGCGCCAAAGATAATCAGGTGTTTGGATAGCGCTCCATCCAACACGGGGCCAGTCAGCGTGATCCGCGCCTCTGGCTGGGTTTCGGGACGGGCGACTGCAAGCGGTGGCGCGTGACTATCCAGCGCGTCTTCAAGCCCCTCCATCCCCGGAAACAGAGAAGCTGTGTGCATATCCTCGCCCATTCCAAGAACCAGAACCGAAAGCGGCAAGACTGGTGTAATCAAGGATTCGATTTCCGGCAGGACATCGTCCGGTTCTTTACCTTCAACATACAGCGGCACGTATTGAGCAGCCGAAGCACGGTTTGTCAGCAAGCGCTGCCGGATCAGCCGTTCGTTCGAACGGTCGCTATCACCCGGAACACAGCGTTCGTCCGTGGGTAAAACCCGCACACGGTCCCATTCCAGATCAGCCGCGCACAGGCCATCGAATACCGGCCCGGGGGTCGTGCCGCCCGGCACGGCCAACGAAACCATGTCGTGATGCAGCAAGGCAGCCTCCAACTCTCCGGCCAAGGCGTTTGCCACGTCAATCGCCAGCATGTCGCGATCGGCATATTCCTGAATCTTCATGGGTTTATTCCTTGCCAACGGCGACCATCTCGTTTCATCAACAGCTCGGCGTCGCCCGGACCTGTGCTGCCGCTTTCGTATGGTTTTGGTACGTCACCGCGCGCGTGCCAGCCGGCAATGATCGGGTCGGTCCAGGCCCATGCGGCCTCGACCTCATCCCCGCGCATGAACAGTGTCTGGTTGCCCCGGATCACGTCCATGACCAGCCGTTCATATGCATCCGGGGGGTCTTGATTTCCTGACCCTAGCGCCTCGGCAAAACTCATGTCCAAGGGCACATCGACCAGGCGCATACCACCTGGGCCCGGTTCCTTGATCGTCACCTTCAGCGTTATTCCTTCGTTCGGCTGCAGCCGGATCGACAGGACATTCGCGTGGCGTCCAGCCTCTTCGCCGAAAATTGAATGCGGCGCGTCTTTAAACATCACATTGATCACCGATGACCGCGCAACCAGACGTTTGCCCGTGCGTAGATAGAACGGCGTGCCCGCCCAACGCCAATTGCTGATATGCGCCCGCAGCGCCACATAGCTTTCGGTGGTCGAACGTGGGTTGCCCACAATTTCGCGGTATCCTTTTCGGCCGCCGCGGCCATCGAACTGTCCACGCACGATGTGGTGCGGTTCAACTTGATCAAGGGCACGAATAACCTTGAGCTTTTCGTCCCGCACGGCATCCGGATCAAACTTCGCCGGCGGCTCCATCGCGATTAGGCACAGTAACTGCATCAGGTGATTCTGCATCATGTCGCGCATGGCACCTGCGCGCTCATAATACTCTTCCCGCCCGTCGATACCTACGGATTCGGCCACCGTGATCTGGATGTGATCGACATACTGGCTGTTCCACAGCGGTTCGAACAGCATATTGCCAAAGCGGACGGCCATCAGGTTCTGGACGGTTTCCTTTCCCAGATAGTGATCGATCCGGTAGATCTGGCTTTCCCGAAAATGCTCAGCCAAGGTCGCGTTTAACGCCCGCGCACTCTCCAGATCGTGGCCAAAGGGTTTTTCAACGACGATCCGCGTGCTTGGCGTTGCAAGATCATGCGCTTTGATCCTTTCGGCCAAAGGCCCGAACAGGCGCGGACCGACCGAGAAATAGAACGCCCGCACCCGGTCATGGTTCAGTTTGTCGGCAAGCTGTTCCCAGCCCTCATTCGAATACCCGTCGAGTGTCACATAGTCGACGCGGTCCAGAAACGCGCGCAATGCGCCCTCGTCCTGGCATTGCGCAGCAGCATGGGTTCGCAGCGATTCGGCGACCATTGCCTGAAACCCCACGCGATTGTGGACCGTGCGCGCAGCGCCAATGATTTGGACGCCTTCGGCCCACTGCCCTGAACAAAAGCGCCGAAACAGGGCCGGTAGAATCTTACGTTGCGCCAAGTCGCCGGTCCCGCCAAAAATGACGAGATCGAACGGATCAACAGGTACGACGCGAGAAACCATGGTTTTTCCTTATCTTGCCCCGCCGGGCATGTCCAATGTTAGCGCAATCGGTCAGCGTAAATCCCCCATCATCAAAACTCTGTCAGGTCGCACTTGCCTGACTTAACTAATCCGTGTCGAGCAGCTACATCAGAAGTAACTTCAAAGAACCGGATACCGGAATGAAAGACAACGCGCCTCAGACCGCCAATATCGGCAAATTTCAGAACAAATTGGTGACAGCAGATGGGCAGACCCGCGCTTCCGTAGCGTTGAAAAACCCCGAGACGTTGTGGTTCAATACCGGCACTCTTTGCAACATCGAATGCGTCAACTGCTACATCGCCAGCAGTCCAACCAACGACGCGCTGGTCTATATCACCACCGAAGAGGTGCGCGACTACTTGGACCAGATCGAAGAACGCAACTGGCCGGTGCGTGAGATTGGGTTCACTGGGGGCGAGCCCTTTATGAACCCGGAAATGATCGACATGACTCGTGTCGCGTTGGAACGCGGCTATGATGTTTTGATCCTGACGAATGCAATGCTGCCGATGATGCGCCGCAAGATGCGCGAGGGGTTGCTGGATCTGAAACGCAACTATGGAAACAAGCTGACACTTCGAGTTTCCGTGGACCACTATCGCCCCGAACTGCATGACGAGGAACGCGGAAAAGGCAGCTTTGACAAGACGATCACTGGAATGGAGTGGTTGCGCGACAACGGGTTCAATATCGCTATCGCAGGCCGCACGGTCTGGGGTGACAGCGACGCCGACAGCCGCGCCGGGTATGAGGCGTTCTTCAAGCAGCACAGCTTTGACATCGACGCACAGAATCCTGGCCAGACCGTTTTGTTCCCCGAGATGGACGAAACTGTCGAAGTCCCCGAAATCACAACCGCTTGCTGGGGCATTCTGGATAAACCACCCGAGGCTGTAATGTGTTCGAATGCCCGCATGGTGGTCAAACGCAAAGGCGCAGAACGGCCTGCCGTTCTGGCCTGTACCCTACTGCCGTACGAGCCTGAGTTTGAAATGGGCACCACACTGGCCGAGGCCGAGGCCGACGTGCACCTCAACCACCCACATTGCGCAAAGTTCTGCGTTCTGGGCGGCGCCAGCTGCTCGGGCTGATCAGTTCAACTCGGGCGATTTCCAGTATTTTGTGCCTGACGCCCCAGCCGAAACACGCCAGCCCTTTTTGCTGAGCACAAAAAACGACCGCCCGTCTGTGAACCTGAGCGTCTCATCGGTGCGCTCATCTCCATACATCGCTCCGGATTCCGCAGTCGCGTCGTAACCTTGCGTGATAAAACTGTCCAAATCTGCTTGGGTTTCAAACAGGATCACGAATTTGGTTTCGAACCCGCCGATACCGATCGCCGCGCCCACGCCGCCGGTTCCCATATTCATATAGGTGTGCTGACCAGTCTCTTTGTTCACGGCAACACCGCGCCCGTACCCTGCGGACACCGGGAAAACTGTCACTTTGCGGGAATCGAACGCAGCATATCCCGCACTGACATCATATAGCGCTTGTGCTTCGGGATTTTCGGCAAGCAACTGCGCCAACACATCGACGGCCATAACATCCAGCTTGGCGCGTGTCTCTTCGGGCGTCGCCTCGTTGGACAGCAAATCAGAGGTGGACGTGATGGTTTCGTCAACCGCGTTCGCCCCTTTTTCGAGTGTCTGCCCGACGGTTTCTGCCCCGCGTCCGACAGCATTAGCCGTATTTTCAGCGCCCTTCTTGATTTTATCAAGGACACCTTCGGCCGACACCGGCCCGGCTAGGCAGATGGCAACTGCAATCAATAAAACTCTGGGCATTCCGTGTTTCCGCTTGTGGCCAATGACTTCGCCGCCACGATACCGGATGCACCGGAAATGTATATGGGTTTGGGCCTGATGCGCCCCGGCGTCAATTCACTCGGAATTCGCCTACCACGTTGCGCCATTCCCCAGGCGCGATCATCTTGCGATGTGTAAACCGCACGGAATGCAGCGGTCCTTCAATCTCTCGCTGCCAGAATTCAATAAAATCGAATAGTTTGGGATGATCCGGCGCAAGGTCGTATTCCTGCCAGATAAATGTATTGAGCACGTGAATATAGTCGGGCATGTGATAAAAAAATTCGGCCGTCGTCAGCCCATACCCCTTGAGCATCAGTTCTGTTTCGCTTTGCTCCATGCAGACCTCCAAAATTGTTGCAAGGTCTCTTCAGCATAACACAGAAACCACCTAACCCTTGGTTAACAATATGTTACCCCAGTGTTACGGGTGTTTTTTGCCCAGATTGCGCTGCTTGCTTGCACCTTATGTGCCGGGTCTGATAAGGTACATCCACAAGATATAGACCCAGCACAATAAACGGGCAGGTTACGTGAGCGATACGCCAGAAACCCCAGAAAACATGGATGAAACACCGCCCCAGCGTCCCGTATATGACGGCCCGACGGTATCCATCGAATCCGAGATGCGCACGTCCTACCTGGACTATGCGATGTCGGTCATCGTGTCCCGCGCGATCCCCGATCTGCGGGATGGCTTGAAACCGGTGCACCGGCGCATCCTCTATGCCATGCACGAGACGGGCAACACCCACGACAAGTCATACCGCAAATCGGCCCGTCCGGTTGGCGATGTCATGGGTAAATACCACCCACATGGTGACAGCGCGATCTATGACGCGCTGGTGCGGATGGCGCAGGATTTCTCGATGTCGCTGCCGCTGCTGGATGGTCAGGGCAACTTTGGCTCGATGGACGGCGATAACCCGGCGGCCATGCGCTATACCGAAGTGCGGATGGACAAGCCCGCCGCATCTCTGTTGGCCGATATTGAAAAAGAAACGGTCGATTTTCAGGACAACTATGACGGCAAGGACCGCGAACCAACGGTTCTTCCCGCCCGTTTCCCGAACATGCTGGTCAACGGTGCCGGTGGTATCGCCGTCGGCATGGCAACCAACATCCCACCGCACAACCTTGGCGAAGTCATCGACGCAACGCTGGCGCTGATAGATGAACCGGATCTGACATCCGAACAGCTGATCGAATATATCCCCGGCCCTGATTTCCCAACCGGTGGTGTGATGTTGGGCCGTTCCGGCGCGCGCAAAGCCTATCTGGAAGGGCGCGGTAGCGTCATAATCCGCTCCAAGACCCGCGTTGAGGAAATCCGCAAGGACCGCTATGCCATCGTCGTGGACGAGATCCCCTATCAGGTGAACAAGGCCTCGATGATCGAAAAGATCGCCGAAGCCGTTCGCGAAAAACGCATCGAAGGCGTCAGCCACGTTCAGGACGAATCCGACCGCAATGGGGTGCGTGTCGTGGTCGAACTCAAACGTGATGCGACGCCCGAAGTTGTTTTGAACCAGCTTTTCCGTTTCTCGCCGATGCAGACCTCGTTTGGCTGCAACATGTTGGCGCTGAATGGTGGCCGGCCCGAGCAGTTGACCCTGCGCCGGTTCCTGACCTCCTTTATTGACTTCCGTGAAGATGTCGTCGCCCGTCGCACTGCGTACGACCTGCGCAAAGCCCGCGAACGCAGCCACATCCTGTGTGGTCTGGCCGTGGCCGTGTCGAACGTGGATGAGGTGGTCGCCACGATCCGGTCATCCGCTGACGCGGCGCAAGCGCGTGAAAAGCTGATGACCCGCCGCTGGCCTGCGGCTGAGATTGAAAGTTATCTGCGCCTGATCGACGATCCTCTGTCCAAGATGAACGACGACGGCACCTATAACCTGACCGAAGTTCAGGCCCGCGCCATCCTCGACCTGCGTCTGCAGCGACTGACTCAGATCGGTGTCAAAGAGGTTACAGACGAGCTGGAAGAACTGGCAGGTAAGATTCAGGAATACCTCGATATTCTGTCCTCGCGAGAGCGCATCATGTCGATCATCGGAGATGAGCTGCGCAGCGTTCGTGAACAGTTTGCCGTGCCCCGTCGCACCGAGATCGTCGATTGGTCCGGCGACATGGAAGACGAGGATCTGATCGAACGTGAGGATATGGTCGTGACCGTCACGTCGGGCGGCTACATCAAGCGTACGCCGCTGGCCGATTTCCGAGCACAAAAGCGCGGCGGCAAGGGGCTGTCGGGGATGCAGACCAAGGAAGAGGATGTTGTCACCAACCTCTTCGTGGCCAATACCCACACGCAACTGCTGTTCTTCACGACGGATGGCATGGTCTACAAGCTCAAGACCTGGCGTCTACCGCAGTCAGGGCGCACAGGTAAGGGCAAGGCAATCGTCAACATCCTGCCGATCCCGACCGGTGTTTCCATCGCCGCGATCATGCCGGTGGATGTACCCGATGAAGAATGGGAAAATCTGCAGATCATCTTTGCCACCAGCGCGGGCGACGTGCGTCGTAACCGCTTGTCAGACTTCACCAATGTCCGGCGCAACGGCAAGATCGCAATGAAGCTGCCCGAAGATGTTGAGCTGGTGAACGCCCGCATCTGCTCAGAAGATGAAGATGTGATGCTGGTCACCAATTCGGGTCGTGCAATCCGCTTCCGCACCACCGATGTACGGGTGTTCAACTCGCGCGAATCCACCGGTGTGCGCGGTATCAGGCTGTCCAATGGCGACCGCGTGGTTTCGATGTCGGTGATCCGCCACTTCGAAGCGACCCCCGAAGATCGTGTGGCTTACCTCAAAATGCGCCGTGCGGTTGCTGGGCTTACCGAAGATGATGCTGGTGACGACGAGGAAGCCGCAGCAAGCAGCGATTTCAACCAGGAAAAGTATGCCGAGATGTCGGCGGCCGAAAACCTGATCCTGACGATCACGGCGGGCGGCGCAGGCAAGCTGAGCTCCAGCCACGACTATCCTGTACGCGGACGCGGCGGGATGGGTGTGGCCGCCATGGACAAGGCGATGCGTGGTGGCGAACTCGTCGCCTCGTTCCCGGTCGATATGGAAGATCAGATCATGCTGGCGACGTCCAAAGGCCAATCGATACGGGTGCCGGTTGATGGGATTTCGTTCCGTTCCCGCTCGGCCGGTGGCGTGAAGGTCTTCAACACCGGCAAAGGCGAAGTGGTCGTCAGCGTCGCCTGGATTGCCGATCAGGGCGACGAGGACGAAGCGGAAGAGTAACCGACTGATCCATAACACTATTCAGGCGCTACACTTTCGGGTGTGGCGCCTTTTTTAAATCAAAAGGTCTTCAACAGCCCAAAGGCGATCCTGTCCCCAGACACTTTCCCCGGCGACGCGGAAACTTGGGACACCCCACAACCCGATCTCTTGCAGACGGTCCTGATTGACCGCTACCCGATCTCTCCAACGATCTGAGCTAACGTTCGGTTTCGCACTCTGCCAATCCAACCCCGCGTTTTTGACGATAATCCGAAGCCCCCGATCGGTTGCAGCATTCAGACCCTCTGACCAGACGCCGCGCAGGAAGGCGGAACAGAACTCAGGCAGTTTTTCCTGCGCTTCGGCGTAATCCAGTAAGGCATAACCACGCTCGATCCCTTTGCCTAAAGGATCACAGATACGCCCAAATGGGATCCCCAACCGCCGCGCTTCGCGCACGCAATCATAAAGGATGTAGGAGGACTTGGGTGGAGGGACGGGTAAGCCTCGCATCAACATAGGCAAAACCGGCCTCAGAACCAGTCGTGCGTTGTAATGGCGTGCCAAATCGACAGCTCGGTCAAATGCCAGATACGAATAAGGGCTGCGGAAAGAAAAGAAGAACTCAATCTCCTGATCCTGAGACTTCTCTTGTTCCAATTGCACTGAAGGCAAAGACACTATCGGTGACGACCCGCTTCCCAGACCCGCGTGCAGCAACCGGTCTTCGAGATAATGAAGACGATCAACGCCCCAATACCATTCACCATCGTAGTGAAACGTTCCGCCGAGATAGTGACCCAAATCGGAAAGTTGTTGGTCGCCATCCTCGATCAGCGCAGCCGGTAAGGGGTGATCCGAAGACGAAAAACCCTTTCCCGACCAAAGATCTTCGCTGATATCTCGGACATTGTTAACAAAGCTATCGTTCGTCAGTTCGGCTGCCATCTGTTTTTCCGCAACTGCAATGAAAGCCTCGTCAGGAACTGCGCCTTCAGGGGGGCTGAGACCAAGCTTTCGGGCCAGGCTTGCCGCATCTTTGATGGCATTTTGCCGATATGCTGCCGGGTCCGGCAAAGCCTCGGCCGGAGGGCCCGAAATCAGATGCGGGCGCAGCTCGACATCATAGGTGTCTCGAAACTGCTGCAAGACCTGTGCGGTGAGGTGACAGTATGGGTCGGAAACATCATGGAAATAATGGACAACGCGCGGGCGGTTCAGCACGTGATGCTTTGCCTCCAGCACGCGCCTACGCGCCACCAGGCGCGTGTTGCTGGTCAGAATTGACGCTAAGTGTGGTTTGACATGTGTTGCAAAGAACAAGGTGGTTCCTTTGGTAAAACCGTTCGAACCACCCTACCCTCATTCAGGTCAAAACCAATGCACCTACACGGCAACTTGACGAAACGTTTTCTGACCTCAGAGCCCGTATAATTCGCCAAATTTCTGTTCCAGATACCCGAGTAACGGGTCAGGTCCGGGTTCCATACCGCTTGCACGCTGAATGGTCTCGCGTGGAGCGTAAAGCCCACCATGTTGCTGCACATTCTCGTGCAGCCAATCGGTTGCGCCTGACGTGTCACCTGCTGCCAGTTGCGCATCCAGTTCTGGCACAGCGTTCCGCAACGCTTGGTAAAGGCATCCTGCATAGACATTGCCCAGCGAATAGGTTGGGAAATAACCAAACAGACCCACTGACCAGTGCACATCCTGCAGACATCCGTTCGAAGGTTTGTCGACCGCATATCCGAAATCCGCCTTGAAACGGTCGTTCCACGCGGCCTCAAGATCATCCACTTGGAGGTCACCGGCCATCAGCGCGCGTTCCAGATCAAAGCGCAGCATGATGTGGAGGTTGTATTGCACCTCATCCGCCTCGGTGCGGATATAACCGTTGTGAACACTGTTGACCGTTGCATAGAACGTATCCGCGTCGGTGATGCCAAAATCGCCAAACGCGTCTTTCATTTGGCCAAACAACCAACCGGTAAAGGCTCGGGATCGGCCCAGTTGGTTCTCGTAAATCCGGCTTTGGCTTTCATGCACACCCATCGACACACCCCGCCC
The DNA here is from genome assembly GCF_059611065.1 of Ruegeria sp. CDSB086. Lineage (NCBI taxonomy): Bacteria > Pseudomonadati > Pseudomonadota > Alphaproteobacteria > Rhodobacterales > Roseobacteraceae > Ruegeria > Ruegeria sp. CDSB086. Next base: position 12,789 of record NZ_JBXWOV010000003.1, read on the forward strand.
CAAAGGCGTCAGGGCGTAGGCTGGATCAATCCCTTGTTCATAGGCGGCATGGCCGACCTCGTGAATCGTCGAATAGAAACAATTGAACGGATCGGTTTCACTGGTCCGGGTGGTGATCCGAACATCCGAGCCACTGCCCGAGCTGAACGGGTGAACAGCCTTGTCGATGCGGCCTGTATTCAGGTCATACCCGAAAGTGGTTGCCAGTTTTTCCGACAATTGCATCTGTTTCAGCTCATCGAAACTCCCCGTCAAAGCCTGAGGCGCAGATTTTTCCAGAACAGCGGCGCGCAGTGCTACCAGACGCGGGCGCATCTGGTCAAAGATTTCGGCGATTTGCGATCCGGTTGTGTAAGGCTCATAATCCTCGACCATCGCGTCGTAGATATTGCCACCCTGCGCCAGTGCAGCGCCTTCTTCACGCTTTAGCGCCACGACCTCGCCCAAAACGGGCAAGAAAGCGGCGACATCTTCGTCTGCGCGGGCCTGCGCCCAGGTTCCCTGTGCTGCTGACGTCACGCGCGCAATGGCCGTTGCCAAATCGGCAGGCACCTTGACCGTCCGTTCATAGGACCGGCGGATTTCGCGCAATTGCGCCTGACCGACCTGGTCCTGAGGGTCGGCTTGTTCCAGCCATTCAGCCACACGGGAATCGGATCGGCGCGCGTGCAAAACCGCTTCAATCGCTGCCATTTCCTCGGCCCGCTGCGACGCGGCCCCCCGGGGCATCACCGTTTCCTGATCCCAGCCCAAACGCCCGGCAATTTCGCCAAGAGCTGAGGTTTCGCGCTGAAATGCCGTCAAATCGTCAAATGCACTCATGGAATTCAGGCTCCGCGCAAAGAGGTTGCTATTGGGTAAGCGGTCAGGAACCGCGCCCGCAGGATAAGGGTCCAGACGACGACGGCCATGAACTGGTGGAAGATGGCGATCTGCCACGGGGCTGCGTAGATCACGGTCGCGATCCCAATCACCACCTGCAGCGAAAGCGCTGCGAAGGCCGCGTTGAAGGCAAAGCGAGTTTGCGGATGTGCACTAGTGCTGCCGCGCCGCCAGACGACGATGCCGAAGATGAACAGCAGATAGCCCGCGCAACGGTGGATGAACTGGACCAAACCCGGGCTTTCAAAGAAATTGCGCCACATCGGTTCGAGCATCGTCATGTCAGGCGGCAGAAGCTGACCACCGATCAGCGGCCAATCGGTATAAGACCGCCCGGCGTCGATCCCGGCGACAAGCGCACCAATGAGTATTTGCAAAAAGGCGAAATGCATCAACCCGGTGGATAGCGAGAACAATTTCGCCTCTTTGGCGCGTCGGGCCTGCATCAGGTCACGTTCGTCGCGGCCCAGCTCAAAGATGTACCATGCAAGGAAGCCGAGAATTACAAAAGCCAGCCCCAGATGAATCGCCAGGCGATAGCTGGCCACGGCGATCATCCCCTCGCCCTGTGTCACGCCCGAGGCAACCATCCACCAGCCGACTGCACCCTGAACACCGCCCAAAAGGCCCGGAATCAACAACTTACCGGTCCAGCCGGTTGGTATTTTCCGCGCGATAAGGAAGCCAAAGAAGCCAAGAGCCCAGACCAGTCCAATCACGCGCCCTAGTTGACGATGGCCCCATTCCCACCAGTAGATGGATTTGAAGTCACCCAGCTCCATCCATTGGTTCTGAATGCGCCACTGGTCGATCTGCTTGTATTTGTCGAACTCGGCTTGCCAGTCCGCCTCATTCATCGGCGGGATGGCCCCGGTAATCGGCCGCCACTCGGTGATCGACAACCCGCTGTCGGTCAGGCGGGTCAGCCCGCCCACAGCGATCATGACGACCACCAGCGCAAACAGGATCATCAGCCAGGCGCGAATGGCCTTGCGCGCACCCCCGCGGCCACGATCGATCATACCCGGTTGAACGGCTTGTTGTTTTTCAGTGTCTGAGACGTCTTCGAAGATGCTGCGCTTACCGCTCATGCTGTCCTCTTGTGCCTTGGATTTTGTCGCAAGCTAGGGTGAAGCGGAACATAGGTCCAGCCTCAGCCCTTGTCTTTCCAGCGGACCATCTGCCGCATGACCCCATGCAGCATCTGCACATCCGCCCGCGTCATGCGCATCCGCGACCACAGGTTGCGCAGGTTGGTCTTCATACCCTCGGCCTTTTCGGGCGGATAAAAGAACCCCGCTTCTTCCAGCCGGTCCTCATAATGTTCGACCAGTTTCTCGACCTCGATGCCCGTGGCCCAGTCGCCCTTGCCCAGATCGGTGGCCTCATGCACCACATCGCCGGTTTGGCGCATCCATTCATAGGCGGTCAGAAGCACGCATTGGCCAAGATTCAGCGAAGCGTATTCCGGGTTCACCGGAACCGAGATGATCGCGTTTGCCTTAGCGATGTCTTCGTTTTCGAGCCCTGCGCGTTCCGGGCCAAACAGAACACAGACCTTTTCACCAGCAGCAACCTTTTCGGCAGCCAATTGCATTGCGCGTTCCGGGCTGTAGACCGGCTTTGTCAATCCACGCTGCCGCGCCGTCGTCGCAAAAACAAAAGTGCTGTCGGATAGCGCACCGGCCAGATCGTCATACAGCTGCGCCTCATCCAACAGACGCCCGGCGCCGCTGGACATCGCCACAGCCTTGGGGTTCGGCCATCCGTCCCGAGGTGCTACGATCCGCATCCGATCCAGCCCGAAATTCCACATCGCCCGCGCGGCGGCACCGATGTTTTCACCCATCTGCGGGCGCACAAGCACGAATGAGGGCTGAGATTTATCGCTGGGCATGGCTGTCTCCGAAGGTTCCGCCTGCTCTAATCTGCGCGCACAGGCAGGGCAAGCCATCCGCGCCTTCATTTGGGCCGGAAACCAGCATAAAAGTTTGCTTCCCCGCCGCAATCCGCTAAACCGCGCAAAAGACTGAAAGCGAAGGACGCGCCAATGGACACCCCCGAGCAGCCGCAGATTTACCTGATTACGCCACCGACCATCGAACTGAGCAGCTTTCCCGACCGCTTGGCCAGCGTGCTGGACGGGGCAGAGATCGCCTGTATCCGATTGGCGCTGGCTGGTGGAGATGAAGACACGATCGCCCGCGCGGCGGATGCCTGCCGTGAGGTTGCCCATGCGCGCGATGTGGCGCTGGTGATCTCGAACCATGTTCTGCTGGCGCAGCGGTTGGGGCTGGACGGGGTGCATCTGGATGACGCCGCGCGCTCGGTCCGGTTTGCACGAAAGGAATTGGGCGCGGAAGCCATCGTTGGCAGCTTTTGCGGTGCGTCCAGCCATGACGGCATGTCGGCTGGCGAGGCCGGTGCGGACTATGTCGCCTTTGGACCAGTGGGCGCGTCAACGCTGGGTGATGGCACAATCGCCGAAATGGATCTGTTCCAGTGGTGGTCTGAGACGATCGAAGTTCCGGTCGTTGCCGAGGGTGGCCTGACCCCCGACCTGGTTCGCGATCTGACCCCCTGCACCGATTTTTTTGGTATCGGGGACGAGATCTGGTCACAGGATGACCCTCTGGCCGCGCTGAAGGGTCTGACCGACGCAATGCGCTGATCGGTGCGAGCGTTAACGCTTGCACCTACGCCGGGGCTGCGGCATGACGACGACATGACTCAGAACAGCGACATCCTTTGTATCGGCTCGGTTCTTTGGGACGTGATTGGCCGGTCCGCCAGCGCCATGCGGCAAGGGTCGGACGTGCCGGGGCGGATCACCCGACTACCGGGTGGCGTGGCCATGAATATTGCCATGACACTGGTGCGTTTTGGCATGACCCCCACCCTGCTGACCGCCATCGGGCGCGATCCTGAGGGTGATGAGTTGGCAAATGCGTGTTCCCGACTGGGCATGGTGACGGACCACATTTACCGTTCTCAGGATTTGCCGACCGACCGTTACATGGCGGTCGAAGGGGCCAACGGCTTGATAGCAGCCATCGCTGATGCGCATTCGCTTGAGGCCGCGGGTGCCAAAATCCTGCGTCCATTGATGCACGGGCCTTTAGGGTACGAAAACGAGCCGTTCGAAGGCCCAATCGCGCTGGACGGCAATCTGACACTGAACTTGCTTGAGGAAATCGCCCAAAGCCCCGCCTTTGCCCGCGCCGATCTGCGTGTGGCACCGGCCTCGCCCGGTAAAGCCGAACGCTTGCTGCCGTTCCTGAAACATGCGCGTGCCACGCTGTATGTGAATCTCGAAGAAGCCGGCATCCTGTGCCAGCGCGAATTCAAGGATTCCGAAAGCGCCACCAAAGGCCTGCTGGATCGCGGCGCGCTACGGGTGTTGGTCACCGACGGCGGAAGCTCGGCCACGGTTGGTAATGCGGATGAAATCCTGACCCAAACACCCCCGTCCGTTCTGGTTACCCGCGTAACCGGCGCAGGCGACACATTCATGGCGGCCCACATCGCCTCAGAATCTGGTGGAGCATCCAGCGCCGAGGCCCTGACCCGCGCCCTGAACGCCGCCGCAACTTACGTATCCGGAGAAACCCCACTGTGATCGACATTCAATATTCCGCCGAGGTCCGCGCCGCCAAGGACGCAGGCCAACCCATCGTGGCGCTAGAAAGCACCATCATCACCCACGGGATGCCTTACCCTCAGAACATCGAGGTTGCGGCGCAGGTCGAACAGGACATCCGCGACGCGGGTGCAATTCCGGCAACCATGGCCGTGATCAAAGGCAAACTGCATGTGGGCCTTGAGGCTGATGAGCTGAATGCGTTGGGTCAGGCGCAGGGCGTCGCCAAGCTGTCCCGCGCGGACATGGCCGCCTGCATGGCAACCGGCGGCACCGGAGCGACCACGGTCGCAGCCACGATGATCGCCGCGCATTATGCTGGGATCGAGGTGTTTGCCACCGGTGGCATCGGCGGCGTGCATCAGGGCGCTGAGACAACCTTTGACATCTCAGCCGATCTGCATGAGCTGGCGCAATCCCCGGTTACGGTTGTGGCCGCGGGCGCAAAAGCCATCCTCGATCTGGCAAAAACGCTCGAGGTTCTGGAAACGCTGGGCGTTCCTGTCATCGCCTACGGGCAGGACGAATTCCCGGCCTTCTGGTCGGCCAAATCCCCTTATGCCGCGCCTCTGCGCATGGACAGCGCCGAGGACATCGCCACAGCCCACGCCACACGCCGTGCGCTTGGCTTGCCTGGTGGCCAGCTGGTCGCCAACCCGATCCCGACTGCCGATCAGATCCCGGCCGAAGAACTGGCACCCATCATTGCATCGGCACAGGCCGACGCAGATACGCATCGGATCAGCGGCAAGGGCGTCACGCCTTACCTGCTGCAACGGATTTACGAACAGACCGAGGGGCGTTCGCTGACGGCCAATATTGCCCTGGTTCGTAATAACGCGCGACTGGCGGCCGGAATTGCTCGGGCGCTGTCCGACCGAACCGATTGACATAAGCCTATTGTACCAAGGCACCCAACTGCTTAACTAATTTGGCAGAAAACCGCTCAGGACCGCAATGAACACGCCATTTGACGAAGAACCACAACGCCGCCCGGGCCTGTTTTCGCGACTGCGCGCGTCTTTCCTGACGGGCATCGTCGTGATTGCGCCTGTGTGGCTGACCATTTGGCTGATCTGGTCCGTGGTCGGCTGGATCGACAGTGCGGTACTGCCCATAATTCCACAACGGTTCCAGCCGCAGGAATACGTGGGCATCAACCTGCGCGGTGTCGGCGTTGTCATCTTCCTGATCTTCACTGTTCTGGTCGGATGGATCGCCAAAGGTATTCTAGGCCGGTCCCTGATCCAAATTGCCGAAAGTCTTGTCAGCCGGATGCCCGTTGTCCGGTCTGTCTATTCGGGGATCAAGCAGATCTCGGAAACGGTGTTTGCCCAGACTGAACGGTCGTTCGAAAAAGCCTGCTTGATCCAATACCCGCGCCGCGGCATCTGGGCGATCGGTTTCGTCTCGACCGCGGCAAAAGGCGAAGTCAGCGAGCGGGCGGAAACCGGGGGTGAACTTCTGGGCGTTTTTGTTCCGACCACGCCCAACCCCACCTCGGGCTTCCTATTGTTCTTCCCGGCCGAGGACGTGATCCTGCTGGATATGACCATCGAGGACGCCGCAAAGCTGGTGATTTCTGCAGGCCTTGTTTACCCCAACGAAAAAGACCCGACGCAGCCGCCCGAGTGATCAGCCAAACATCTCGGGCAGGTCGACGGTGCTGCGTGCGCCAAGATCGGCTTTGTGATCGCCGATGAACCGATGCGCCGCGGCGCGCCCGGCTTCCTTCAGCTTGTGCAGGATCACAGGGTTGGGAACCGTCTTGGTCGCCACAGACAAATCATTCATCAATTCGTCATCCGCAATCATGTGGACAAATACGCGGCTCATCTCTCCGGCCGCCAGCTTGCCGTCCGCCAACAGACGCTGAACAAAATTGATCGCCCGCAGCTCGCGAAACAGGGATGAGTTAAAGCTGATCTCGTTGATCCGGTTCTGGATCTGCTGCGGAGTTTTTGGCACCTCATCTCGCTCAAGCGGGTTGATGTTCACGACCACGACGTCTTCAGGCAAATCACTGTTAAACAAGGGATAAAGCGCCGGGTTTCCAGTGTAACCACCATCCCAATATGCCTCGGTCCGGCCCGAGCTGGGGTCAAATATCTCGACGGCCTGAAACAGGCTCGGCAGACAGGCCGAGGCCAAAATGGCATCCGTTGAAATCTCTTCCCCGGTGAACACCCGGATCTTGCCGCTGCGCACACAGGTCGCGCAGACAAACAACTGGGGTCCCTGATCCGTGCAAATCTCATCAAAGTTGAACCGATCCACAACCGGTTCCAGAGGATTGCGGTAAAACGGACCATAGGCATAAGGCGACACCATTCGCGACCAGGCATCACCAATCGAGAATGGCAGTGAATACTCCATCGACTGGGCAATCTGTGCGGGCTCCAGCGCCTGCATCCAGTTGGCAAGGCGCATATCCCCCACCGCACCCATTCGAGCCCATAGCCCGTCCAGACAAGCCCGTGCGCCGTCGCGCCCGTTGTGGACCATTCCGGATTTGAACGCAGCGCCATTCAGCGCCCCGGCCGAGGTCCCTGTGATCGCCGCAACCTCGATATCTTCTTCGTCCAGAATTCGGTCCAGAACGCCCCAGGTGAAGGCACCGTGCGCGCCGCCACCCTGCAAAGCCAGATTGATCCGTTTCACCGTCCTGCCCCTTCATCTTTTCCAAAATACTCCAGGGGTACGGGGGCAGCGCCCCCGTGAAACCTCACAACGCTGTCCAACCGCCATCGACCGAGATCGTGGTCCCGGTGATCTGCGCTGCCGCATCCGAGCACAGGAAGATCGCGGTGCCACCCAATTGCTCGACAGTGGCGAATTCTTTCGAAGGTTGCCGTTCAAGCATCACGTTCTTGATCACGTCCTCACGGCTCATGCCGTATTCCTTCATGGTGCCTGGGATCTGTGCCTCGACCAATGGTGTCAGGACGTATCCCGGGCAGATCGCGTTGCATGTGATTGGCTCCTGCGCGGTTTCCAGCGCCACGGTTTTGGTCATACCAACCACGCCGTGTTTTGCCGCGACATAGGCCGCCTTGAACGGGGATGCCGTCAACCCGTGTGCCGAGGCGATATTCACAATACGTCCCCACCCGGCCTTCCGCATCATTGGCAGCGCGGCGGCCATCGTATGAAAAGTCGAGTTCATGTTGATCGCGATGATCGCATCCCACTTTTCGACCGGAAACTGATCAACCGGCGCGACATACTGAATGCCCGCGTTGTTCACCAGAATATCACAAGCCCCCGCCTTTTCGATCAGCGCGCGGCATTCTTCACCTTTGGACATGTCCGCCTTGATATAGCGTGCACTGGTCCCGGTCTCTTTCGAAATCTCGGCGGCCAGCGCATGATCTTCGTCGCGGTCGGTAAAGGAATTCAGCACCACGTCGGCGCCGGCCTTCGCCAGCTCGCGCGCGACGCCCAATCCGATCCCTGAATTCGAACCGGTGATAATGGCTGTTTTTCCCGAAAGGCTCATAGCCGAACTCCCACAAAATCAACTTTGGCAACACAGTGCCATGCTGCAGCTGCAAAGAAAACGGGGAAACATCCAGGCGGCGCATCCTTTGAAAGACCCGCACAAAAAAAACGCCCGCACGAAGCGGGCGTTAAGTTATTGAGGCAGGTTTCATACAGGCAAGAAACCTATCGAGCAGTGCATCCTTTATAAGCAATTCCGTGCCTTCGTCCAAGCTAAAAGTTTGAAAATAAGAAAAATCATCGCTACGATGAATCCCAACAAAATAAGGCCAGAGCAGGATTGTTTCCAAAATGAGCCCCGATTTTCTACGCCCCGTTCGTCCATTGATCGCGGGAATCACTGCACTTTTGAGCACGTCAATTGCCCATGCAGAATCGACCCATGGCATAGCTATGTATGGTGACCCGGCCTTACCACCGGATTTTGTGTCCCTGCCCTACGCAAATCCGGACGCGCCAAAAGGCGGGAAAGTCGTGTTCGGAAATACGGGCGGCTATAACAGTTTGAACCCGTTCGTGCAAAAAGGCAGCTCGCCTTGGCAATTGCGATTTTGGACCCATGAGGGCCTGATGGGTCGATCCTGGGACGAACCTTTCACTCTTTACGGGCTGTTAGCCGAATCAGTTGAGACAGCGCCGGACCGGTCCTGGGTCGAATTCACCCTGCGTGAGAACGCCGAATTCTCGGATGGTACGCCAGTCACAGTGGATGATGTCATCTGGTCGTATGAGACTTTGGGCACCGAAGGTCATCTGCGTTATCGCGGGCTGTGGAGCAAGATCGACAGCATCGAACAAACCGGTCCCCGCTCGGTGCGCATCACCTTCAACGAGCCCGACCGCGAGCTTGCCCTGATCGCAGGCCTGCGCCCGATCCTGCAGAAAGCCCAGTGGGACGGTAAGGATTTTGCCAATGCCGGATTGCATGACATTCCGGTCGGAACCGGGCCCTACGTCGTCGACAGCTATGAGGCCGGTAGATACGTGAACCTCAAGCGGAACCCGGATTATTGGGGCACTGATATCCCATTCCGTAAAGGCACCATGAATTTGGACGAAATGCGGATCGAGTTCTACGGCGACGGTACTGTTCTATTCGAGGCATTTAAAGCCGGAGAACTGACTGCGGTTCGTGAATTCAATGCCGACAAATGGGCCAATCAATACAATTTCCCGGCCGTCCAGCGCGGCGATGTGGTCAAGACCGAGATCCCGCACGGCAAGCCCTCGGGTATGACCGGTTTTGTCATGAACACCCGCAAAGCGCCGTTTGACGACTGGCGTGTCCGCGAGGCGCTGACGCTGGCATTCAATTTCGAATTCATCAACGACACGATTACCGGCAACGCGCAGCCGCGTATCTCATCCTATTTTTCGGGCTCGGACCTTGCGATGCAACCCGGCCTGGCAAGTGATCGTGTGGAAGAGCTGTTATTGGCGTTCAAGGACGACCTGCCGCCCGGAACGCTTGAAGGCTATACCTTGCCGGAAAGTGACGGATCGGCCCGCAACCGCTCAAACATCCGCGCCGCAACTAAACTGTTGGCTGAGGCGGGCTGGACCATCCAGGATGGCGTGCTGCGGAACGAAAACGGCGATGCCTTTACCCTGACCGTGTTGCTGCAACAGGGCGACACCGAAAGCGAAACGGCAATCGAGATCTACACGCGCGCACTGGAACGTCTTGGCATCGCAGTGAGCACGGAACAAGTCGACAGCGCCCAGTTCACCAGCCGTACATCCGAGCTGGATTTCGACATGACCTATTTCCGTCGTGCGTTGTCCCTGTCACCCGGCAACGAGCAGCGCCTGTATTGGGGCAGCGAAAACGCGGACACTCCAGGCACGCGCAACTTGATGGGGGTGGCTTCACCCGCTGTGGACGGAATGATTGACGCCATGTTGGCATCGGAAAGTCATGAGGATTTCGTCGCTGCAACGCGCGCGCTTGATCGTGTGTTGACCGCCGGGCGCTATGTCATTCCGATTTGGAACTTTGATGTAGGCCGGATCGCCCACGCCAAGGAACTCAAGCAGCCGGAAAACTTGCCGATCTATGGCGATGGGCCCGAGTACATGCCGCAGGTTTGGTGGTACGAAGAGTAACCGGTCACGCGCGGCTCCAAAAGGACGTAGGCGGAAAACGGCACACAGCCATATGGCACCGCATATTGCGGGTCGAATTTCCGCCGCGCCGACATGTTGCAACTGTCCCTACGTTAAGTGTTCCCTAAAAAAACTCACACAAAAAGCTTTACTGAACGGGCTTTGGCGATATAGCTTGTACATATACTGCAGTGCGCTGCACGAATTGATTATTGCTTTGAAATTCAAAACGTAACTCTTCGTCCGGTGCGCAGCACATCGAATCTACGGACCGGCCTCCACTCACTCAAAAATCAGGTCCGTCTGCCCGTTGCGGATAGGCTGCAACGGGCACTTTCGACCCCGCCAAAAATCAATCCGCCACCCGACCCCGGGTGCGACATTTTGTCATGCCCGAACGCCCCCATCACATACGTACGCTAGTTCTTGGGACGAGCGGTTTGAAACCATGAATACGGAAAGCTGTCTAATGTTGAAATGGACCGATCTGACGCAAGACTGGAGTGCAATGTATACCCGCGCCAAACGGCGCTTTCCAAACCTGCGGGATCAGGACATGGTGCGGTTAAGCCAAGACCGCAAATGTTTCGAAGCTTATCTGGCTGAACGCCATCAACTGACCATGAACGAAGCCCACGAAGAGCTTGAGGACTTTTTGTTCACGGAAGGTTTGAACCGGGAATTCAGCCGGTCGTTAAGTAAGTGATGTCACCCACAGGATCATTGCATCTTCGTCGCTGACCGAGATTACATTGTGACCCATGCTCCCGTCGTAATAGGCGCTGTCGCCGCGGCGCATTTCGACTGGTTCATAAAACTCGGTATAAAGGCGCACAACACCCGTCAGGACATACAAGAACTCTTCTCCGTCGTGGCGGACCCAGCCGTCGAACTCATCCATTGACCGCGCGCGGACACGGGCCCGATAGGGCAACATCTGCTTTTTTGTCAGCGTTTCGGCCAGCAGTTCATGTTCATAGGTGGTTGTGGGATGGGCAGACCCTTCGCCCATGCGCGTCACGGCCATCCGACCGATCACCTGGTCCCGCTGTGGCGCCGTAAACAGCTGCGGCACCGAAATCTCAAGACCGGTCGCAAGCTTTTTCAGCGCGTCATAGGTGGGCGACATCTGACCGTTTTCGATCTTGCTGAGCGTTGAACGCGCCAGACCGGCCTGCGTGGCCGCCTGTTCAAGCGTCCATTTCCGCGCTTTCCGCAGCTCGCGCACACGCGCTCCGAGGTCCAATGGTTCAACTTCCGTATGTTCGCCCGAGTCCCGGGCAATGCGGATCAAAGATGTCTGGTCTTGGGTGCTCATGCGTCATTCTATAGGCGCAGCCTGTCGTGCTTGCAACGCAGCAGTGGTCGCGCTAGCCAGTTGCCATGCTTTCTATTTTTGATCAGGGGCCGCCGCCGGCCTGCCCGTCTCCGTTCAATCTGGCAGCGCATGTACTGCGCTGTGCGGACAGGCTTTCGGACAAGACCGCCCTGTCTGTTCTAGGGTCCTCGGATACCGAGCATTGGACGTATAGCGAGTTGCAGCAGGCCATTCTGGGAACTGGCACAGGGTTGTTGAATGCCGGTTTGAAGCCCGGCGATATCGCGTTTATGCGGCTTGGAAACACGGTCGATTTCCCGATTGCCTATCTCGGAGCGATTGCTGTCGGCATCGTCCCGGTCCCAACGTCATCGCAGCTGACCGAGCCGGAAACAGAGCGCATGATCAAGGATCTCAGACCTGCCGCCATTCTGCGTGACCCACAGGTTGCGTGCGCCGCGCACCCGGTTCAGATTGACCTGTCCAATTTGGCCGGAATGCGTGATCTGCCTGCTGCTGAGTTTCAAATGAGTGACCCGGAAAGGATGGCCTATGTCGTCTATACTTCGGGCACATCGGGAAAACCGAGGGCTGTGGCCCACGCCCATCGTGCCATCTGGGCGCGTCAGATGATGGTGGATGGCTGGTACGGGCTGCGTGAAACCGATCGCCTGTGTCACGCAGGCGCGTTCAACTGGACCTATACCTTGGGCACCGGTCTGATGGATCCGTGGACCATTGGCGCAACGGCTCTTATCCCTGCGCCGGGCACCGATCTGGACGCTCTACCTACCCTGCTACGCCATCATCAAGTCACCATCTTTGCTGCAGCACCGGGCGTATTCCGTAAGGTGGTGAGCTCAACAGACGACCTCGACCTGCCGGAATTGCGGCATGGGTTATGCGCCGGAGAAAAACTGTCACGGCATCTGCATGAACAGTGGGCGCAGGCGACCGGCACTGAACTCTACGAAGCTTATGGCATGTCCGAGTGTTCGACTTTCATTTCGTCCAGCCCGGCGCATCCAGCGCGGTCCGATGCATTGGGCCAGCCGCAGCCTGGCCGCCGTGTGGCCATTCTGGGACCTGATGGTCCTGTACCTCAGGGTCAGGAAGGCACCATTGCCGTACACAGGTCCGACCCCGGCCTGATGCTGACCTATCTTAACGCCCCGGACGAGGCCGAATCCCGGATGCAGGACGACTGGTTCCTGACCGGCGATCAAGGGGCCATGGCCGTGGATGGCCAGATCACCTATCTGGGCCGCGATGACGATATGATGAATGCAGGCGGCTATAGGGTGTCACCGGTTGAGGTCGAGGCGGCGCTGTCCCGATATCCCGGCATCGCGCAGGTCGGGGCTGCGGCAGTCGAAGTCAAACAGGACACATTTGTGATAGCAGCCTTCTACACAGGACCGGAAAAGCTGGACGACAACGCCCTGCGCACCTATGTCGAGGCAAATCTGGCGCGCTATAAGCAACCGCGCGCCTTTATCCATCTGCCTGAACTGCCCACCGGCGGGAACGGGAAACTTCTGCGCCGGGCGCTGCCGGCCTATTTCAAGGCGACCAACCCATGACCGAGACCGTCAAGCTTGATATCATGTCCGACCCGATCTGCCCGTGGTGCTATATCGGCAAAACCCATCTGGACAAGGCGCTGGCGGCGATCCCGGACCATCCGTTTGTGATCGAATGGCATCCGTTCCAGTTGAACCCTGACATGCCGGACGCAGGCATGGATCGCCGCGAATATCTCGAACGCAAGTTCGGGGGCAAGGACGGTGCTGTGCGGGCCTATGCACCGGTTGTTGATCATGCCGAGAACGCAGGCCTTAAGATCGACTTCGAAGGTATGAAGCGCACGCCCAACACTCTGGACGCGCACCGCCTGATCCATTGGGCAGGGATTGAAGGCAAACAGAACGCCGTGGTCGATGCACTGTTCGATGCCTATTTCGTACAGGCCCGCGATATCGGCGATCATGAGGTTCTGGCGGATATTGCCGACAATGCGGGCATGGACGCCGCAGTCGTTCTAAAACTGCTGAAATCCGATGCCGATCGCGAGGATATCAGCAACCGTGACAGCCATTCCAGGCAAATGGGCGTCAGCTCTGTCCCGACGTTCATCGTTGCCAATCAACATGCCGTCCCCGGGGCGCAACCCCCTGAAATGTGGGAAAAAGTGATTGCTGAAATCATGTCTCAACTTGAGGCTTCCCCTGCAAATTAGCACAGACCTCTGTGCAATTTGACACCTAGCGTCAACTGATTTGCCGTGATAGCGCGAACAGATCAGGAGGGCGTTATGGCCAATCGCATGTCACGGGGTGAGTTCGTAGCACTTGTCGCAATGATGTTTGCGACAATCGCGTTTTCGATCGATTCCATGTTGCCTGCACTGCCAAATATCGGCGCGCAACTCAGCCCCAACGACGTCAACAAAGCCCAGCTGATCCTGACTTCGTTTGTGTTGGGCATGGGGATTGGCACGTTTTTCACCGGTCCGCTGTCGGACGCCTTTGGCCGCAAACCAGTGATTTACGTCGGATCGGCACTGTATATCATCGCTGCGGCAGCTGCCTGGGCCAGTTCATCACTCGAAATGCTATTGGTCGCCCGTGTCTTCCAGGGGATCGGATGTGCGGCCCCGCGCGTGGTGGCCATGGCAATTATTCGCGACCTGTATTCGGGCCGCGAGATGGCGCGGATTGTATCGATTGCAATGATGATCTTCACCCTGGTACCGGCGATTGCGCCAATGCTTGGTGCCGGCGTGATCGCACTGACCGGATGGCGGGGTATCTTTGCCTCATTCATCCTGTTCTCACTGATCACCATCGTCTGGATGGGCCTGCGCCTTCCGGAACCCTTGTCGGCCGAAAACCGTCGCCCGCTGCGCCTGCCCCTTATACTCGACGCTGCGCGCCAGATGTTCACACATCCAACTGTCCGACTGTCGATCTTGGTTCAGACACTGTGTCTGGGCATGTTGTTCACCATGCTGACGATGGTTCAACCGGTCTACGATGTCATCCACGACAGTGCCGACAGTTTTCCGTTCTGGTTCGGGTTCGTGGCGTTAGTGGCGGGCTCAGCCAGCCTGCTAAACGCGGCACTCGTTATTAAATTGGGCATGCGCCGGATCGTGACATGGGCGTTAGGCGCGCAGGTCCTCTTTACCACAGCCGTCATCGCCCTGAATGCGGCAGACCTTTCGCCCACGCTGTCCTTCGCCGTTTTTGTAAGCTGGCAAACGGCGGTTTTCTTTATGGCAGGCATGACTATGGGCAACCTGAACGCCATCGCGATGGAGCCTATGGGACATATCGCGGGCATGGCAGCCTCGGTGATCGGAGCGATCTCGACCGTGTTTGCTGCCGCGATTGCGGCGCCTATCGGGCAGATGTTCGACGGGTCTATTACCCCGCTGGCCGTCGGCATCCTGGCCATGAGCGCCGCGGGCTTCGGCCTGATGCTGCATATGGGGCGGATCGAAAACAGGCTTCCAGCCTGATCTGTGCAGGAACGGTGAATCAGGCTAACATCTGCTCAATATGAGTGGAGTTTTTCAGTGAGCGACTATTACGATCTTGGCGCATATTCCTGTCCGATAACGACGGCCTCAACAGACGCACAGCTTTGGTTCGACCGGGGGCTGAATTGGACCTACGGCTACAACCACGACGAAGCTGTTGTGTGTTTTCAGCGCGCGCTTGAATTTGACCCTGACTGCGCGATGGCCCACTGGGGCGTGGCTTATGCCGCGGGCCCGAATTACAACCTGCCTTGGAACCTGCTGGATGACCGTGGACGGCGAAAGGCGCTGGCGCTGGCCTATGATGCCACGCAGAAAGCCGTGGCTTTGGCCCAAGGGTGCAGCCCGACGGAACAGGCGCTGATCCGAACCCTACCCGCACGGTATCCACAGCGCGATCCCGACGACAACATGCATAGCTGGGACCACGATTTCGCCGATGCGATGCGGGCGGCCTTTGCTGAGCAGTCGGATCACCTTGATCTGCGGACCATCTATGTCGAGGCGTTGCTCAACCTGACCCCTTGGCAGATGTGGAACTTGAGAACCGGTGAGCCTGCTGAAGGCGCAGCCACGTTGGAGGCGCAAAAAGCCCTGGAAGACGCAATGGCCGACGACCCGGCAGCCATGTCGCACCCGGGCTTGCTGCACCTCTATGTTCATCTGATGGAGATGTCGCCGACACCAGAAAAGGCTCTGAAGGCTGGCGATGTGTTGCGCACATTGGTCCCGGATGCGGGGCATTTGGTGCATATGCCAACCCATATCGATGTGCTGTGCGGGCACTATCAGAGCGTCGTTCACTGGAATGAAAAGGCGACCGAGGCTGACTTGAAGTATTATGAGCGCGAAGGCGCGTTCAACATCTACACAGGCTATCGCCAGCACGACTATCATTTTGCCATCTATGGCGCGCTGTTCCTTGGCCAGATGGAACCCGCGCTGCGCGCTAATCAGGGCATCTGGGACACCACCCCCGAAGAGATGCTCCGAACGGAAAGCCCGCCCATGGCGGATTTCTTCGAAAGCTACATGTCGATGGGGCCGCATATCCTGATCCGGTTTGGCCGGTGGGAAGAAGCAAAGGCCCTGCCCTTGCCCAAGGATCAGGACCTCTACCGTACTGTCACCGCAACCACCCATTACGCACGTGCAATCGCCTATGCGGCCACCGGTCAGGTGGCCGAAGCAGAGGCCGAAGAGCAACTGTTCCTTGCCGCTAAGGATCGGGTTCCGGAAACCCGGCTGCTGCACAACAACCGCGTGATCGACTTGCTGGACATCGCCCGCGAAATGCTGCGCGGAGAGATTGAGTATCGCAAAAGCAACTATGACGCCGCATTCGCCCATCTTAGGCGCTCGGTCGAATTGGACGACACGTTGCCCTACGACGAGCCTTGGGGTTGGATGCAACCCGCGCGCCACGCGCTTGGTGCGTTGTTGTACGAACAGGGCCACGTGCCCGAGGCCGAAGCAGTGTATCGCGAAGATCTAGGGCTTGGCGGCACTCTGAGCCGCGCCTCAATCCACCCCGACAATGTCTGGAGTTTGAAGGGCCTGCATGATTGTCTGAAAGCACGCGGTGAGACAGTTGAGATCAAATTGATCAAACAACGTCTTGATCTGGCGCTTGCCCGCGCTGACCGGGCCGTCGGGGCCTCGTGTTTTTGCGCGCAGGCAGCAATGAAGGCCGCAGAATGACCCGTGCACTGCTATTGTCTTTGTTGATTTGCGGCCCAGCCCTAGCTGACCGCCAGTCTTTTACGCCGGTCGATGAAGCAGACCGCGATCCTACCCTCGTGGCCTTTCGGCAGAGTTTGTTGGCGAGCGTGGCCGCGCGGGATGCCGAGGCCGTGATCGCAGCCGCTTGCCCGGACATCTACCTCAGCCATGGCGGAAATGGCGGGCCCGGGGAATTCCTTGAATACCTCGCCCCGGAAACCAGCGGCTCTCAAGAAGATCAGATCCGCCAAGCCTATTGGAGAGATCTGGAAACCACCCTGTCCCAACCGGGTTATTTCGACGACGAGGGCGAGTTTTGGATGCCACATCAATGGCAGATCACCTTGCCTGCCTCATTGGACCCTTACGTGGCCTACTTTGTGACCGGTGAGGACGTGACCCTTCGGCAAGCTGCCGAGCCGGGCTCCCCAGCGCTGAGCCTCATCAGCTACGAGATCGTCATCGTCCCGAACTATCGCGACGGTGCCGACTATCAACCGGTGATGCTGACCGACGGCACGCGGGGATTCATGCACGGCGACTTTCTCTGGCCCATGACAGGCCACCGCGCCGCATTCGTAAAATCCGACGCGGGCGAATGGCAATTGTGCACTTTCGTCAGCGGAGACTAGGCTTTCGCCTTTTTCTTCTTCGCTGCCATGACCTTTTCCGCCAGATCGCGGGCGATGGCGAATGCGCCTTTGATCTTGTCGCTGTCCTTCTTCCAATCGCGTCTGACGACGATCTTGTTGTCCTTGACCTTGGCCAAACCGCGCTGGTTCTGAATGAACTCGACCAAACCCTCTGGCGAGGCGAACTTGTCGTTGTGGAACTGGATTGTCGCGCCTTTCGGCCCGCCATCCAGCTTGGCGATCCCTGCCCGCTTGCACATCGCCTTGATACGCACGACCAACATCAGGGTGTTCACCTCTTTCGGTAGCGTTCCGAACCGGTCAATCAGTTCTGCGGCAAAACCTTCCAGCTCGACCTTGGTCGAAAGCGATGACAGGCGACGATAAAGCCCCAGACGCACATCCAGATCGGGCACGTAATCTTCGGGGATCAGAACCGGCACGCCCAGATTAATCTGTGGCGCCCATTGGTCGTCAGCTTCCGACAGCCCTTCCATCTCACCGGCTTTGATTTTGGCAATCGCCTCTTCCAGCATCGATTGATACAGCTCATAGCCGACATCGCGCATCTGGCCAGATTGTTCCTCGCCCAGCAAGTTGCCCGCACCACGAATGTCCAGATCCTGCGATGCCAGCGTGAACCCGGCCCCCAGAGTATCCAGCGAGCCCAGAACCCGCAGGCGTTTCTCGGCTGTCGCCGTCAGTTTCTGACGCGGCTTGGTGGTCAGGTACGCATAGGCACGGGTTTTAGACCGCCCTACCCGACCACGGATCTGATAAAGCTGCGCCAGCCCGAACATATCCGCCCGGTGCACGACCATCGTGTTGGCGGTCGGAATATCCAGCCCGCTCTCGACAATCGTCGTAGCCAACAGCACGTCGTATTTTCCGTCATAAAAGGCGTTCATACGATCATCGAGTTCACCCGCCGCCATTTGCCCATGTGCCACCATAAAAGTCAGCTCGGGCAGTTGTTCTTTCAGGAACTCCTCGATCTCTGGCAGGTCGGAGATACGGGGAACAACGTAAAAGCTCTGACCGCCACGATAGTGTTCGCGCAGCAGCGCCTCGCGAATGGTAACCGCGTCGAATTCGCTGACATACGTGCGAATAGCCAGACGGTCGATCGGCGGCGTGCCGATAATCGACAGATCGCGCACGCCGGTCAGTGACAGTTGCAGTGTCCGTGGGATCGGCGTGGCGGTTAGGGTCAGAACATGAATGTCGCTGCGCAGCTGTTTCAGGCGCTCCTTGTGACCGACGCCAAAATGCTGTTCTTCGTCGATGATCAACAGGCCCAGATTGTTGAACCGGATACCCTTGGCCAGCAACGCATGGGTGCCGATCACGATGTCGACGGTCCCGCGCGCCATACCATCACGGGTCTGCTGTGCATCTTTCGCGGACACAAACCGCGACAGCTGCCGCACCTCCAACGGAAAGCCACGGAACCGTTCCTTGAAGCTGGCTGCATGCTGTCGGGCCAGCAAGGTGGTCGGTGCGATCACGGCCACCTGAACACCGGACATCGCGGCGACAAAGGCCGCGCGCATGGCAACCTCGGTTTTGCCAAAGCCCACGTCACCACAGATCAACCGATCCATCGGCGCGCCGGAATGCATGTCCTCCATCACCTCGGAAATCGCGCGCAACTGATCATCGGTTTCCTGATATGGAAAGCGCGCGCTGAACTCCTCCCACGCGTGGGGCGGCGGATCCATGACCGGAGCTTTGCGCAAAGCGCGTTCCGCGGCGATACGGATCAGCTTGTCCGCCATCTCGCGGATGCGTTCTTTCAGCTTGGCTTTCTTAGCCTGCCAAGCGCCGCCACCCAAGCGGTCCAGCAGACCTTCGTCATGACCGTATTTCGACAGCAGCTCGATGTTCTCAACCGGCAGATACAGCTTGGACTGTTCGGCATATTCCAGCAGCAGGCATTCATGCGCAGCACCGGCCGCCGTGACCACTTCCATCCCTATGTATCGCCCGATCCCGTGGTCGACATGCACCACCAGATCGCCCGGGCTAAGCGATTGGGTTTCGGTCAGGAAATTCTCGGCCTTGCGCCGCTTCTTGGGCTGGCGGATGAGGCGGTCACCCAGCACGTCCTGTTCGGCGATCACGGTCAGACCGGGCGTTTCAAACCCGTGCTCAAGCGCCCAGACAGCCAGATGCAATCCGCGTTTGCCAATCCGGGTGCCATTGGTGACAGGGACGGCTTCGGCCAGGCCTTCATCTTCGATCAACCCCGTCAGGCGCTCTCGTGCCCCTTCAGAATAAGACGCAATCAAGACGGGCCCCTTGGCCATCTTGTCGGTGATATGGCTTGCCAAAGCACCAAACAGGCTGATGTTTTCCTGCTGCCGCTCTGGTGCGAAATTGCGGCCGATCCGCCCGCCTGCATCGATCACACCGGGACCGCTGGCCTGAGGCAGCGGGCTGAACTGCATCACCCGCCGGTCCCCGACCGCCTGCTCCCACGCGGCATCGTCCAGATAGAGCAATCCGGGAGGTGTAGGCTTATACACCGTATCCATGCGCGAACGGTTTTCCAGCGCCAGACGCCGCGTTTCATACTGATCGGCTATTGTATCCCAGCGGGCAAGCCGCGTGGGTGTCACCTGATCATCCACAGTGATCGTCGCATCCGGCAGATAATCAAACAGGGTTTCCAGCTTTTCGTGGAAGAACGGTAGCCAGTGTTCGATGCCCTGATGCTTGCGGCCCGCGCTGATCGCCTCATACAGCGGATCATCGGTGCCCGCCGCGCCAAATTCGATGCGATAGTTTTGGCGGAACCGCGTGATGGCGGCGTCATCCAGAATGACCTCGGAAACCGGGGCCAATTCGACAACATCCAGCTTTTCGGTCGTGCGTTGCGAAACCGGATCGAACCGGCGCGCGCCGTCCAACACGTCTCCGAACAGATCCAGACGTACGGGACCGGATTCGCCCGGGGGAAAAATGTCGATGATACCGCCGCGAACGGCATAGTCGCCCGGCTCCATCACTGTCGGACTTTGCGTGAACCCCATGCGTACAAGGAAGTTCCGCAACGCCGTTTCGTCGACGCGATGGTTCACGCGGGCGGTAAAAGCAGCCTCGCGCAGTACATCCCGCGCAGGCACGCGCTGGGTCGCGGCGTTCAGGGTGGTCAGCAGGACAAACCGATCCGGCATCTGATGCACCAGTGCCGCCAAAGTCGCCACACGCGCCGCTGCTATGTCGGCGTTGGGCGACACCCGGTCATATGGCAGACAATCCCACCCCGGAAACACAAAGACCGGCATATCGGGGGCGAAGAAAGCCAGTGCGGCCCGCATCGCCTCCATCCGTTTATCGTCACGCGCAACGTGGCAGACCGGCCCGCCAACGCGCGTGATCTCATTCAGAACAAGCTGTGCGTCAAACCCTTCGGGAGCGCCGCCAACCGTCACATGGTTCGGAGCTGTCATCGCCTTGCCTTTCTGATTCTCATCCCCCGAGAACGCCGATCGAGACGTTCTGGTACATACCCCAAAGTGACGTGATGACAATTGAGATCATGCCGATGATCTGCGTGTAAATCCTGCAGCGCACAAGGATTTTCGACACGCTTCCGAGCACCGGCTCGATGCCTTGCAACTTGCGCGCGGCGCGAATGTTGATCAGCATCACCAAACTCACCGGGAACAGCAACAAAAACACGGCCTGTGCAAATTCAACGCCATAATAGAAACCCAGCATCGCAAGCCCGGTAAAAAAGAAACAACTCAAGGCCAGTACAACGAGACCTGACATATCGACGATGTAAAGCAGCCTGTTGCCGTTGATCCGAACGATATCCAGCAGGTCCTGCTCGGACTGACCGCCAACACGACGGGCACGCACAAGCAGATCGTAGGGAACCCCCATCGCCCAGTGGCTGGCCGACGACCAGAGCACCGCCAACACAATCCAGTACCACAGATTCGAAAAGCTGCGCATGTCGATGAGTTCGAAAATCGAAGAGTGCAAATCCACGCATCAGCCCTTTGTTCATTGTCCTTGGGGCGTTCTTCGCGCAGGCGCGTCCAATGTTACCCTTGAGACCATCGGGAATTCATGCCACCCAATGCACGATTATTCAAGGAGAGCGCGACATGAAACCGACCATCGCCCCCTACCCCCTTACGCGATTTCGCCGGGCGCGCCAATCCGATGCCATTCGTGGGTTGGTAAGGGAAAACACGCTGACGACAGACGATCTGATCTGGCCGGTTTTTGTGCGCGACGGCGAAGGCATTGAAGAACCCGTTCCTTCAATGCCCGGCGTTGTGCGGCGCTCGGTCGATCTGATTGCCAAAGCCGCAGTCGAGGCACAGGCTATGGACATCCCGGCGATCTGTATCTTTCCTTATACTGATCCCAGCCTGAAAACCGAAGATTGCGCCGAGGCGTGGAACCCAGACAATCTGTCGAACCGGGCCATTCGGGCGATCAAATCTGCGGCCCCCGATATCGCCGTGATGACCGACGTGGCGCTGGATCCATATAACATCAATGGCCATGACGGCTATGTCGTGGATGGCGAGATCGTGAACGATCAGACCGTCGAGGCGCTGGTCAAAATGACACTGGCGCAGGCTGAGGCCGGGGCCGACATCATTGGACCCTCAGACATGATGGATGGCCGCATCGGGGCAATGCGCCGCGCGCTTGAGGGTGCCGGGCACCACAACGTGATGATCCTCAGCTATGCCGCTAAATATGCCAGCGCATTCTACGGCCCCTTCCGCGATGCAGTGGGCGCGTCCGGTGCGCTGACCGGAGACAAGAAGACCTACCAGATGGACCCGGCCAATTCGAACGAGGCCCTGCGCCTGATCGAACGTGACCTGACAGAAGGCGCAGACATGGTGATGATCAAACCAGGCATGCCCTATCTGGATATCTGTCGCCGCGTGAAAGACACGTTTGGCGCGCCAACCTATGCCTATCAGGTGTCCGGTGAATACGCGATGATACAGGCAGCTGCGCAGAACGGCTGGATTGATGGTGAGAAGGTCATGCTGGAAAGCCTGCTGGCCTTCAAACGTGCGGGTTGCGACGGAATCCTGACCTACTTTGCACCGCAGGTTGCTCGCGTTCTTCAAGGCTAAAACCCCGGGCGGTCGCGATTTTTCGCCGATTGTGAACGCTGTTGGGCCAGCTTTCCCGTGACACACAGGCGCAATCGGCGTATTCTTGCACACAAGATCGGGAACACCCGACACTTCAGGCAGTTTATACAGAGAAAAAAACATGAGCAGTTCCAACTCTCCCCGACTAAACCGTCGTGGCTTTGCGTTTGGCATGGCCGGGCTCACACTGACCGCTGCATGCGGAAACGGTGTAGGCAATTCCAATGCGGCCCAGATCGACGCCCGTGTGAACGTGACGCTGAACGAAATGTTCAGCAAGTACCCCAACACCGTCGAGATCGCCGAAAAAGCCGACGGCATGCTGGTGATGCCGTTGATCACCGAGGCCGGTTTCATCTTTGGCGGTGCCTATGGCCAGGGCGCGCTGCGCATCAACGGAGCAACGGTAGACTATTACTCGGCCCTATCCGGCAGTGCTGGTCTGCAGATCGGCGCGCAACAATATGCGCATGTCCTGTTCTTTATGACGCAGGACGCCCTAGATGACTTCCGCCGCTCCAGCGGTTGGACCGCAGGTGCGGATATCGGCTACGTCGTCGATGCCACCGGCGACTCGCTCTCAACCGACACAACCCAATTGCGCAAACCGGTACTTGCCGCCGTTTTCGGACAGGCCGGTTTGAAATTCGGCGCGACCGTCGAAGGCACCAAGTACACGCGCATTATCCCCTGATACCGAATACCACCCCCCCTTTGCCACGGACCCCGCCACATGTTCAAAACCATGTGGCGGGTTTTTTCATCTCAACATGTTAACTCAACGTTCGCGCGGCGTTCCTCTTTCGGTTGCCCGGTCCTTCCAGTAGGGTTCAGCCAATAATTTCTTATGGGGATATGGGGCGTTCATGGGTCTTGTCTTTCGCTGGCTGGTTCGGATTGCTACGGGCCTGATCCTGTTGGCCGTTGCGGCTGTGGGTCTTGTCTACTTCCTGGCCAGCCAGTCCCTGCCGGATTATGACCAGACCGTCGAAGTCAGCGGGCTGCGTGCGCCGGTCGAGATCGTGCGTGACACCGCCAATGTTCCGCATATTCTGGCCGAAAGCGACCCTGACGTATTCTTTGGCCTGGGCTATGCCCATGCGCAGGATCGCCTGTGGCAGATGACCGTGATGCGACGCACTGCGCAGGGCCGTTTATCCGAAGTGTTCGGCAAGCGCACTGTCCCTATCGACAAGCTCTTGCGCCGTTTTGACCTTTACAGTCTTGCCCACCGCTCGGTCGAGGAGCAGGACGATTACACCAAAGCTGCGCTGCGCGCTTATTCTGCGGGCGTCAATGCCCGGCTGGATGAGATCAATGAGAACGCATTGGGACGTGGCGCGCCCGAGATGTTCCTTTTCAACGCATCTGTATCGCCGTGGCAGCCCGGCGACAGCATTGCGATCATCAAACTGATGAGCCTGCAACTGTCTGGCCATTTGAAAGATGAGGTCCTGCGCGCCCGCACATCCCTGATGCTGAACGATCCGCAGCGGCTGGCCGATATCCTGCCAGACGTACCGGGCGCGGGTATTGCGGCGCTGCCGGAATATGCGTCTTTGTTCCCAGAACTGCCGCGCTATGCCGAAGGCACGCCAATGCCCGACACGCCGCTGTCACCATTCCCTAAACGCGGCTTGGCCGGGGCGTCGAACGCGTGGTCGGCCGCGCCCTCGCGTTCCGCGATCGGAGGCACCCTGCTGGCCAATGACCCCCATCTGGGCCTGACCGCACCCGGCATTTGGTACTTGGCGCGGCTTGAGCTTGCCAAAGGCGGTGTTATCGGCGCGACCATTCCGGGCGTTCCGGCGATCATGACGGGCCGCAGTGATAGGTTGGGCTGGGGTCTGACCTCGTCTTACCTGGACGATCAGGATGTTCACATCGAACAGTTGAACCCTGAAAACCCAGAAGAGTACCTGTCGCCTGATGGTTTCAAACGGTTGCGCTCTCGCCCCTCGATCATCGAGATCAAGGACGAAGCCCCCATCACCCTGACCCTGCGCTGGACCGACAATGGACCCGTCTTGCCCGGTAGCCACTACGATCTGGAAACGATCACCCCGCCCGGGCACGTTGCCTCATTGGCCTGGACCGCACTTAGCCCGCGCGACACGTCGATGACGGCTTCGATGGCTTTAATGAATTCGGACAGTGTGCGGGAAGCCATCGATGTGGCCGAGCTGTTCATTGCGCCGTCGCAAAACCTGTCGCTGGTCGACAAGGACACGATCGGCATGAAGCTGATCGGCGCAATGCCTGGCCGAGACATTCGCAACCAAAGCCGCGGCCGTATCCCAACGCCCGGTTGGTTGGCCGAGAACCTGTGGCAAGGCCGCTTGCCTTATGCAAACAACCCCGAATTCGTGACGCCAGCAGGCGGGATTCTGGGCAATACAAACAACAAGATCATCGACCGCCCCTTTCCCAACCACGTCTCATACGAATGGGGCGACACCCAAAGGGTGCACCGTTGGGAACGCCTGATGCAATCGCGCGAGGTTCACACCCGCGACAGCTTTATCGAAGCGCAACTTGATACCGTCAGCTTTACCGCCCGTTCACTTTTGCCGCTAATCGGCGCCGATCTTTGGTTTACCGGAGCCTCTGCGCCCGAGGGCACACCGGAACGCCAGCGTCAGGTCGCGCTGGCCCTGCTGGCCGAGTGGAACGGTGAGATGAACGAGCACCTGCCTGAACCGCTGATCTATGCCGCATGGTTGCGCGCGCTGCAAATCCGGCTGATCTCGGACGAGCTGGGGCCGCTGGCGGCCGAATACAAACATGTTGAGCCGCTGTTCATCGAACGGGTGTACCGCGATATCGACGGCGCGTCGG
Organism: Ruegeria sp. CDSB086; assembly: GCF_059611065.1. Taxonomy (NCBI): domain Bacteria; kingdom Pseudomonadati; phylum Pseudomonadota; class Alphaproteobacteria; order Rhodobacterales; family Roseobacteraceae; genus Ruegeria; species Ruegeria sp. CDSB086. The sequence goes on from NZ_JBXWOV010000003.1 coordinate 38,113, forward strand.
TCTGGTGCGACGTGCGTCAGAGCGCACCCGTGGAAACCTGTACCGACATGGCACGACTGGCGCTGGACGATGCGCTGATCTGGATCAGCGAGAAATACGGTGGTTCGCTGGAATCCCTGCGCTGGGGAGACGCCCATCAGGCCACGCATGACCACCCGGTTCTGGGCACGGTTCCCGTTCTGCGGTTCTTCGTCAACATCCGCCAATCCACCAGCGGCGGCGACAACACCCTGCTGCGCGGGCGGACATCGGGCGAAGGGCCCAACCCTTTCCAAAACGTCCACGGTGCGGGATATCGCGGTGTCTATGATTTTGCCGATCCCAACAGTTCGGTCTTTATCACGGCCACAGGTCAGTCGGGGCATTTCCTGTCGCGCTACTACGACGATCAGGCCCAGCTTTGGCGGCGGGGTGAGTATATCCCGATGTCTCTGGACATGGATCTGGCCCGCGCGGCAGCGGTCGGCGTAACCAACCTAACCCCGCGCTGATTTCACTGCTTCGGCAGGACCTTGCCCCTTTTGCAAGCTGCCGTGGACGCGCGCAGGTGTTTTCGCCTACGATCTGCAAGCCGACAATTCGGGACCTTGGGGGTACAGATGGCCAGTATTCGGGATATGATGAACAATCTCGCGCGCGATTACGCAATCGCGTGGAGCTCGGGCGACCCAGAGGCCGTTGCCGGCTTTTTTGCACCCGACGGGCAGATCACGATCAACCGGGGTGAACCAATTGTCGGCCGTTCCGCCGTCGCAGACATGGCGCGCGGATTCTACGCCGACTTCCCGGATCTGGAAGTGCGCTGCGACATGCTGCGTTGGGCCGGATCACACGCGATTTTTGTCTGGACGCTGGAAGGCCATCACTCAGAGACCGGCAACCACGTCGTCACGCGTGGTTGGGAAGAATGGGAATTGACCGCTGACAACAAGGTGCAAACGTCGCTGGGTTGGTTCGATGCTGACGACTATCAGCGCCAGATAGACGGGCAGTAGCGGACGCCCCGCCTAAACGCGCGTGATCTGGTAGTCGCGCGGAATGCCTTCTGTCACCTTGAACCAGGTCGAGGCTTTGGTTCGCGCCTGATGGGCGTCAAAGGCCGCTTGGTTTTCAAAAATTTCGTGTACGTTGAACCGACCGGGAATATCCGCGTTTTCTTTAACGTCGAATGTGATGCAACCCGGTTCGGCCCGAGTCAGGGCGATGTGGTCCGGCAACGCCTCCCGCACCTGTGTGACACGGTCGGCAGGCACCGAAATATGACCACGCAGAACCACCTTAACTTTTGCCATCGTGACCTCGCTTGTCGATCAAAGCGCGGCGAACTGCGCCGCTTGCTTGTCGGTCCACAATACGGTGATCTGAAATCCGTCATCCGTCTGCTCTTCGGATTGAACGACATCCTGACGGAACAGCCACGCACGCTTGTTGCCTTCGGCAAACGCCAGCGTCAGAACTGTCTCGTGCCGAACCCCTTGCAAATTAACCGCGATCTCGGCCAACAATGGTTCGATGCCTTCGCCCGTCACGGCGGAAATGGCAAAGATCGACGGGTCGCGGTCGGCCCGGGCAAACGTGGCATCGCGCTCATCTTCGTTCAACAGGTCGATTTTGTTCCAGACCTCAAGCCGGGGCCGTTCATCATCAACGCCCAACGAGGTCAAAATGGTTTCGACATCCCGGGCTTGCGCCTCGGTGTCTTCATGGCTGATGTCGCGCACATGCACGACGATATCTGCGCCCAAAACCTCTTCAAGTGTGGCGCGGAAGGCCGCGACCAGTTCGGTCGGCAAGTTAGAAATGAACCCCACCGTGTCCGACAGAATCACCTCGGGACCATCGGGCAGTTCAACCCGCCGCATGGTCGGATCCAGCGTGGCAAACAGCATGTCCTTTGCCATTACCTCGGCCCCGGTGAGGCGATTGAACAAAGTTGATTTACCGGCGTTCGTATAGCCCACCAGCGCAACAATCGGATACGGCACCTTTGCCCGAGCAGCACGGTGCAAGGTCCGGGTCTTGATTACCTTCTGCAATTGACGGCGCAGGCGCACAAGCTGATCGTCGATCGCCCTTCGGTCAGCCTCGATCTGGGTTTCACCGGGACCACCGACAAACCCCAATCCACCCCGCTGACGTTCAAGGTGGGTCCAGGCGCGAACCAGACGCGTACGCTGATAGCTGAGCGCGGCCATCTCGACTTGTAGCACACCTTCACGGGTACGAGCGCGGTCGCTGAAAATCTCCAAAATCAACCCGGTCCGATCGAGGATTTTAACCTTCCAAGCCTTTTCCAGATTGCGCTGCTGAACTGGAGTCACGGGACCATCGATCAGAACCAGCTCGACCTCGGCGTCATGAAACCGTTCGCCCAGCTCCTCGATCTTGCCGGTCCCGAACAACAGGCCTGGCTGGGCACGTGGCAGACGCACAATATCGGACCCGATCACATCCAGATCGGGCAAAGCGGCAGCCAGTGCCACCGCCTCTTCCAACGCCGGTCCAGGGACACGGCGCTGTTCATCTGATTTGATTTCCGGATGCAGCACCCAAGCCCGGGTGCGCGTCCTGTCGTGTTCCATCAAGAGGCGTCTTCGCCCTCATACAGGTTGATCGGCTGCGACGGCATGATCGTTGAAATTGCGTGTTTGTAGACCAGCTGCGACTGTCCGTCGCGGCGCAACAATACGCAGAAATTGTCGAACCAGGTGATGACACCCTGCAATTTCACACCGTTGATCAGGAAAATTGTGACCGGGACCTTTGCTTTCCGTACATTATTCAGGAACGCGTCCTGCAGATTCTGTCTGTCCGAAGCCATATTATTATAATCTCGCCATTGTTCTTGCTACGCGCTGCGGACCAACGCGCTCCCTCTGGCAGAGTATGGAGTGTCGTTAACCGATATTCCAGATGAAAAATAAGGTGTCGGCAAAGGTGAGGATTCTTAGTCTCGCCAGAGGGTTGGCGTAATCAGCGCAATGATCGCCAAAGTTTCCAACCGTCCGATCACCATCGCTGCACACATGGTCAGCTTTGCGCCCCAGGGCAAATCGACCAGACGGATGGGAACATCGGTGGCCAGTTCAATCAACGGCCCGGTGGTGCTGAGCGCCGCGACGCTGAGGACCATCGCCTGTTCAAACCCCGACCCCATCGCGGCCAGCAGCAGATTGAACAGTGCTGCGGTCAAGGCAAACATCATCAGGAAGATCCAGGCGATAAAGGCCCCGTCGCTTTGAATGCGACGGTTACCGCCGCCAATGCCACTAACGGATGAGGGATAGATCAACCGATCAATCTCGCGCGCGCCATTGAGGTACAGGGCAAAGACCCGCAACAGTTTGACCCCGCCCGCCGTTGTGGCCACCCCTCCTCCGATCAGGGCGAGACCCATCAGGATCAGCCCGGGGGTGCCAAGGCCGGACAATTGCTGCGCATCATTCCAGTTTGCGCTTTCGAATCCGGCTGTGGTCAGGAAAGACAACGCCGTAAAGATCATGCCCCAGATCACGCTAAGTGCCTGAAGCGGTTCCAACTGATTGCCGATTTCCAGAACGCCGGCCCAGACGCGCGCGAACAACAGTGCCGCGACGACACCCACAATCATCAGGCCAATCCGGAATTCGGGGTCTTGGTCCAGCCGGGAATAGCCTGTGGTTGCCGTATCGGTCGAAAAGGTCAGCCGCGACAAGGCGAAGAACAGGAACAGAAACAGGATCGCTTCGCCCGTTATTCCGGCCTGCGCCCCCTCCAGCCCGCCGACCGGAGATATCCCCGACGTGGCCATGGTTGACATGGCGTGACACACGGCAGTCAGGCCGTTTTCTCCGGCGATCAGCAGCAGGATCCATATGGTTGCGGTCAGACCGGTATAGACTGGTGTCAAGGTCCGGGTCACACGGATCAGACGGCCGCGGGGGTCGACCTCTTCGCTTTGTGCGACGCCCGACACCGGGCGACCGGGCTGGCCGCGCGCTGTAATCTCGAACCCACCCAGCGACAAGGGCGCCAGAATTGCAGCCGCAGCAATCCACATTAGCAAGCCACCCATCCAGCCGACCAAAGCACGCCACAGGTGCAGCGGGGCGGTCAGACGATCCGGGTCCGGAAACAGATCTGCACCGGTGGTGGTCACAGCACTGACCATATCAAAATACGCATTCAAAAAGGTGGTGGTGCCCAAGGCATCATGCAGCGGAATCGCCAGAAACAGCGGCAGGACGGTAAAACACCCCAGCAACACGGCCAGTTGCCCCAGCGTCCCACGTCGCGGCACCCGGTTTGATGCTGCCACAGCAATCGTTGATACCACGAACAGTCCCAGAAGGCCGGAGTAGAAAAAGGATCGCGACGTGTCGTGATCATCCAAGGCCAGCGCGTAAATCGCTGGAATCCACATCGACAACGCAGCGATTCCCGAGATCAACAGAAACAGCGGCAATCGCTGTATCAAAGTGATCTGTTGTCTCAGAGCGCGCGCCATCAGAAGAAATCAATTGAAACCTGCATCAGGCGCTCGACCTCGGGCACGTCCTTGGCCATCGCAAAGATTGCCACCACGTCCTTTTCGTCGATCCGCAGGCTGCCTGTCGGGCGCAAAAGCTCATCGCCTTTTCGTACAGCACCCACCAGAACGCCTTCGGGAAAATCGATATCCCGCAGCTTCTGTCCTGCCATGGGCGAGGTCGACAGCACCTCGGCCTCGATCACTTCCGCCTCGGCATCCCCGATAGAATACACCTGCCGCACCCGCCCGTGGCGAATATGGCGCAGGATCGAGCTGACAGTGGTTGCACGCGGGTTGATATAGGCGTCGATCCCCAGTGGGCCCATCAGGGCAACCATGCTGGGATCATTGATCAAGGCAATCGCCAAGGCACAACCTTCGGCCTTGGCCCGTACCGCAGCCAGCATGTTGGCGCGGTCGTCATCGGTGACCGCCAGCATCGCGTCGGCGCGTTCGATCCCGGCCTCGCGCAACAAGGCGGCATCCAGCCCGTCGCCATTCAGGACAATCGTCCGTTCCAATGTTTCGGCGGCTATTTCAGCGCTTTGGCGATCACGCTCGATCACCTTGGCGCGCACGCGGCTTTCACGCTCTTCCAACGTCCGGGCTACTTCCAACCCAACATTTCCGCCGCCCACAATTACCACGCGGTCCTGCTTTTTGTGGGTCTTTCCGAAAACCTCCATCGTGCGATCCACGTCTTTGACATTGGTAAAGACGTAGCATTCGTCGCCGACAAACAGCTGATCTTCGGATTCAGGCGCAAACAGCGTGCCATCGCGCCGAACACCAACGACAATTGAGCTGAGCGTCGAAAACAGGTCCGTGAGCTGCCGCAAGGGTGTGTTCACGATGGGGCAATCTTCGTCGATACGAATGCCCAGAAGCTGCGCCTGTCCATCCATGAACATCTCAGTATCAAAGGCGGACGGGGCCGAAAGGCGGCGCATGGCAGCGGCTGCGACTTCGCGTTCAGGGCTAATCACGACGTCGATGGGCAAGTGGTCACGACGGAACAGATCCGAATGGATCGCCTGCAAATACGATTTCGCCCGCAACCGCGCGATCTTGCGCTGGATGGAAAAGATCGAATGCGCCATCTGACAGGTGACCATATTCACCTCGTCCGAATGGGTCGCTGCGATGATCATATCGGCATCACGCGCGCCTGCACGCTCAAGCACGTCAGGATAGCTTGCAAACCCAGCAATCCCCTGAACATCCAGCGTTTCCGTTGCCCGACGCACCAGATCGGGATTGTTGTCCACCACCGTTACGTCATTCAGTTCGCCCGACAAGTGACGTGCGATCTGCCAGCCGACCTGACCGGCACCGCATATGATGACCTTCATGTTTCTGGCCCTTCTGCCTGAAATCCTTGAATGACAGATGCCCCTATAGCGGTCAATTGAATTGTCATTCAGACAAAGCTGGGGCAAGATAACCCTATGAAATCAGTGCTTCACTTACTAATTCCGCTGACTATCCTGTCCGCTTGCAGCGGCCCACTTTCACTGTATTACCGCGAAGGTGAAAGCGTGTCGCGCGCGCAGTCCGAGACCACGCAATGTCAGGTTAAGGCGGTAAATGACGTTCCCGTGGCTAATCAGGTGCGGCAAAACCCGCCCACATACTGGCCGGGACGCACTTATTGCGACAACCGTGGGCACTGCTATCGCTCGCCTGGTTGGTGGGAACCCGGGCGCGTGTATACGGTCGACGTGAATGCCGGTCTGCGCAATCAGGTCGAGGCCCAATGCATGGCTAAAAAAGGCTTTCGTCCGATCAGCTTGCCACCCTGCAAACAGAGCGTAAAGTCTCAGGTTCCACCTGCGCGCACAACGAAGCTGCCGCCGCTGGGAACCCAATCCTGCTATGTGAAGTTCGACGACGGCTCATTTCAGATAATCAACCCGGGTCAGGCAGGGTAATGTCCCGGCGGATTACTCCGCCGGTTCCGGTTCGTCGATCTGCGCCACCCGCGCCCCGGATTTGTTCGAGGTCACAACACCAAGCGATTTCAGCTTACGGTGCAGCGCGCTGCGCTCCATGCCAACAAAGCTGGCGGTTCGGCTGATATTGCCGCCAAAGCGGTTGATCTGGGTCAGCAGGTACTCACGCTCGAACGCCTCGCGCGCTTCGCGAAGCGGCAGGGTTGCCAGCGCACCGGACAATACCACGCGGCCCGAGTCGTCGGTTTTCTCTTCTTCGGTCGGCAATTCGCGGGCTTCAATCGGGCCCGTTCCATCGCCCAGGATCAGGACACGCTCGATCAGGTTCTTCAGCTGACGCACATTGCCCGGCCAAGTCATGGTCTGCAACAATGCCACCGCCTCTTCCGAGATCTCGCGAATTGGCAAGCCTTGGGATTCGTTGCACATTTCGATGAAATGCTGCGCCAGAACCGGAATATCCTCGCGCCGGTCCTCCATCGAAGGCACGGCGATCGGCACAACGTTCAGGCGGTGATACAGCTCTTCACGGAACCGGTCGGCTTCGATTTCGGCATCCAGATCGCGATTTGTCGACGAGATGACCCTGAGATCCACACGCACCTTGTCAGACCCGCCTACCCGCTGGAATTGCTGGTCGACCAGAACCCGCAGAATCTTGGATTGCGTACCCAAAGGCATGTCCGCCACTTCGTCAAAGTAGATCACGCCTCCGTGGGCCTCTTCCAGCAAGCCGGATTCGATCCCGCGTTCCGTTGACTCGCGCCCGAATAGCACCTCTTCGACGCGTTCAGGCTCAATCCCTGCGCAGTTAACGGTGACGAAAGGAGCGTTGGCGCGGTTGGAATGGGCGTGAATATAGCGGGCGGCAATCTCTTTGCCCGACCCAGCTGGCCCGCTCAACATCACGCGGCCGTTCGACTTGGTGACCTTGTCCAGCTGGCTCTGCATTGCCCGGAACGAGGCCGATTTGCCGATCATGTCCGAGTTGGTGACCTCGCGGCGTTTGAGCGAGGCATTCTCGCGGCGCAAGCGCGAGGTCTCCATGGCGCGGCGGATCACGACCATCAACTGATCGATGTTGAACGGCTTTTCGATAAAATCATAAGCGCCCTGCTTGATGGCGGCCACAGCAATTTCGATGTTTCCGTGACCGGAAATAATCACCACCGGCACGTCAGGGTTGTCGCGTTTAACCGACTTCAGGATATCGATCCCGTCCATACGGCTGTCTTTCAGCCAGATATCAAGGATCAACAGACCCGGTGGCTCGGAATTGATCGACGACATACACTCGTCCGAGTTTGCCGCCAGCCGGGTTGAATAGCCTTCGTCCTCCAGAATGTCGGACACCAGTTCGCGAATATCGCGTTCGTCATCTACGATCAGAATGTCGCTCATCTTTGGCCTGCTTTCAGTTTGTTAGTATGAATTGCCTGCTTTTGTGGCGCTGTAGTCTGGGAAATTTTGCCCCCCGGCAAACGGATCACGGCCATCGCACCGAAATGGTCCTGTCCGTCGAAAACGGGCGCGTCTTCCAGGGTCAGCGCTCCGCCATGTTCTTCTATGATTTTCTTGACGATGGGCAGGCCCAGACCCGTGCCCTCGTCGCGTGTAGTGACATAGGGTTCAAACAACCGCGCCCGATCTTCGGGCAGCCCTATGCCATTGTCCGCTATTGTAATGACCGTCCCCGCATCATCGTTGGAAATGTCCACTTTGATCTGTGGTTTCAAATTTTCTGGCGGGTCTTTTTTCTTAAGTGTTTCAATAGCCTCGCCCGCGTTCTTTATCAAATTCGTCAGCGCTTGGTTCAACATCGTCGCGTCTACATCCGCTAGGATGGGCTTGTCCGGTAGGGTCGCGTCGATCTGCACATCCGGCTGTCCGGCTTGCTGCAACAGAACAGCTTCGCGCACCAAGCCGACGACGTCTTCCTCACGCCGATCGGGTTCAGGCATCCGCGCGAATTTTGAGAATTCGTCCACGATCCGCCGCAGATCGTTGGTTTGCCGCACGATCACATCGGTCATGGATACAAGGCTGTCACAATCCTCTTCGTCCAGTTTGCGCGAGAATTTGCGCTTGATCCGTTCCGCGCTGAGCTGGATGGGCGTCAGCGGGTTCTTGATCTCATGGGCAATACGGCGGGCCACATCGCCCCAGGCCGCCATACGCTGTGCACTGACCAGATCGGTCACATCATCGAAGGCCACCACGTAGCCCTCCAGCCCTCCATCCTCGCCGCGCCGGATCGCCATTCGCACCAGTAAGTTTTCCAACCGCCCCTTACGCGTGACCTTAACCTCACCCTGCACGGCCTCTTGACCGCTGCCTTTCAGATTTTCGAATAAGGGAAGGAATTCGGGGACCGCGATGCCGATGGCCAATTGTTCTTCACCGCGCGACCAATCCAGAAGACGCTCGGCTGAACGGTTCACGAATGTGACACATCCATCCGAATCGACGCCGACCACACCAGACGTCACCGAACTAAGCACCGAATCGAACAGGCGGCGGCGGCGTTCGATCTGACGCGTATTTTCCAATAACGTGTCGCGCTGCCCTTTAAGTTGCCGCGTCATCTGATTGAAATAACGACCTAACATGGCGATTTCGTCATCGCTGGCCTCTTCGATGACCTGAACGCTCAGATCCCCGGCGCCGACCCTTTGTGCGGCTGTAGTCAGACGGCCAACCGGGCGCGACAGGCGTTCAGCGAACCACATCCCCAACGACATCGCGGCAAGGATCAGGATGACCGCAAAGCCCAGGTACAGGAGCCCGAACTCGAAAAGAACCCGGCCCCTTTCACTTTCAAGCTGTTGGTAGAACTGAACCGTTTCCTTGGTGTCATCCAGCAATTTCAGCAGTTCGCCATCCACCTCGCGGCTAACATACAGATATCGGTCCAGATAGGCCTGCAACGGCGCCAGCGCGCGGAACTCGTTGTTTTGCCAATCTGCAATGATCAGAAGGCCGCTGTCGGTTGCTTCAACCATCTGCTCCGGTGTCGGCGGTTCATAGTTGAACAGGTAAGACCGGTCGCCACGGGATTTGATTTCTCCACTGCCATCAATGACATAGGCCTCGCGCAAGCCCCGCTGAATCTGCGATTGTCCCTGTGCCAGAACCTCGCGCAGTTCTGCATCCGAGATGTAGAAGTCCAGCGTTCGCGCATTGTCGAGGAATCGGGAAAGAACGATGGCGTCCTGTGTCAGGCCGCTGCGGTGTTCAAGCTCATAGGCTTCGGCCGCCGACAGGGATGATCCGACAACCTGACGGACCCGATCCGAAAACCATCCCTCAAGCCCGATATTCACCGTAAGGCCGGCAAAGATCGCGACGGTCACTGTCGGCACTAGGGCCAGCAAGGTGAACGCACCGATCAGCCGCAGGTGCAGACGAGACCCGGCAGATTTTGCCCGGCGTGCAGCGATCAGGCTGAACACCTGCCCCAGAACAAGTGCTGCAACGACCAGCACATAGACCAGATCCGCCAGCAGAATCAGCCGCAGCGTGGGCGCTGCCGAACCCAAATCAAACGGACCGATGACCAGATATGTGGCCAACGCCAGAAGCGGCCCCAAAAGGACCAGCCCCAAGGTGCTAAAATTGCGCAGCTTTCGGGATTTCCGCCACCGATCAATCGATAGGATCAGCCCGCTCTGTGCTCGGGTTGCCACCGTCTGCCCTCATCCTGATGTGCCGCTTACGCGGCGTACCGCCATATCTCGTGGTCGTTGCCGGGCTTGTACCCGGATGCCACGCTTTGTGTGGCGATATTACATCAGTTTGCGTCGGCGTGTCACCTGAATATCGAGATCGGTGATTTTTTTGCGCAGCGTATTCCTGTTGATCCCCAGCAAATCCGCACATTTCGCCTGATTTCCGCCGGTTGCGTCCAGTGCCTGCTCGATCAAGGGGCCCTCAACCTCGCGTAGGATGCGCTGATACAGGCCCGGAGGTGGCAACAAATTGCCGTGCAGATCAAAATAGCGACGCAAATGACGGGCCACAGAGGCCGAGAGTTTCTCCCTTTCGCCGTCACCAAGAATCGGTTCCGCTTCGGGCTGACTGCCCAAAACCATCTCAACCTCGGCTTTCGATATTTCTTCTGCCCGGCTGGTCAGACTCAGACGTCGGATCGCGTTTTCTAGCTGTCGCACATTGCCGGGCCAAGAATATCGCCGTACCAGTTCTACGGCCTCGGGGCTGAGCCAGCGCTTTGTGCCATGTTCCCGTTCCTCGCGGGCAAGGAAGTGATCAACCAGCAGGGTGATATCGTCCACCCGCTCGCGCAGCGCAGGCACATGGATCGTCGCGCCGCACAGTCGATAATACAGATCCTGACGCACCCGCCCGCTTTCCATCGCTTCGGTCAGATCCGATTGGCTGGTCGCCATAAAACGCGGAAGATGATCGCCGGGCGTGTCCATCATCCGGACAATACGTGCCTGGACCTCATCTTCGATATCAGCGATTTCATCAATCAACAGAGTACCGCCCCGCACCCTGGCCATTATGCGCGCAGGCCCTTCGAGGTCACGCAGATCACCGGCAGTCGCAGTGACGAAGGGCAGCGTGCGTCGGTCCGAGAAATCATGAATAGCGCGTGCTATCAAGGACTTGCCGGTGCCACTTTCACCGGAAATCATGACCGAAAGATCGGTATTCATCACGCGTGCCACAAGGCGATACAGTGCCTGCATCCCCGGAGTGCGCCCAACCAGCGGCAGCTCCTCAGGACGGTCTTCGGCAGGTACGATCGCATCCGCCTGCACGCGTTGCTTTTGCTCCAAGGCCCGTGCGGTCCGCTTCATCAGGTCCGGCAGGTCAAAAGGCTTGGGCAGATAGTCATATGCGTCCGCTTCAGCCGCCTGAATGGCGGTCATGATCGTGTTCTGCGCCGAAATCACGATGACCGGCAAACCCGGACGGTCCTGCGCGATCTTGGGCAACATCTCGAGCCCGTTGCCATCCGGCATGACCACGTCAGAGATTACAACATCCCCTTTGCCCTCGCCGACCCAGCGCATCAGAGTGGTCAGCGAGGATGTCGCATGCACCTTGCACCCGGCCCGCGTCAGGGCCTGAGTCAGTACGGTTCGGATTGTGCGATCGTCATCTGCGACCAGTACTGTGCCATCCATCAGGTGCTCTCCTTACTATCTCTGCCCGGTTGTCCATCTCAGGTCGCGTCACGCGGCGCGCGTCTGAGGGACAGGCGGAATACGGTGTGTCCCGGAACCGACTCGGCCAAAATCCAGCCGTCGTGGTCCGAGATGATTTTGCTGACCAGCGCCAGCCCAAGACCGGTGCCGTTTTCCCTGCCCGACACGAACGGATCGAAAATGTCGCTGCGGATCTTGTCCGGCAGCCCCGGGCCGTCGTCGATGATTTCGATCTGCAGGGGCAAAGAATGCCCCGAACCGTCGCTGCGGCGCAGGCGGAAGGAATGTTCGAAATACGTCCGCAGGCGGATTGTCCCGCCTTTGGGGGACGCCTCGGATGCATTTTTGAGCAGGTTCAACACCACCTGCAAAAGTTGATCCGGGTCACCATAGGCCAGCGGCAACGAGGGGTCGTAGTCTTCGATAATCGTCATATGCGCGCCAAAACCCAACAGCGCTGAGCGCCGCGCACGGTCCAGAACGTCATGGATGTTGACTGGTTTGAAATCTGGCTGGGTCAGGTTCCCAAATTGCTCGACCTGCTCTAACAGCTTCACTATTCGCCGGCTTTCAGCAACGATAAGATCTGTAAGTTCAAGGTCTTGTTGGCTGATATTCATGCTCAGAAGCTGGGCGGCCCCGGTGATCCCCGCCAACGGGTTCTTGATTTCATGCGCCAGCATTTCGGCCATGCCAATCGCCGATTGCGCAGCAGATTTTACCGTGTTGCCCCGCGTCATCCGCCCTGCCAGTTCGCGTGGGGACATGGTCATGATCATTGACCCCGGATGCCCAAGCAGCGGCGCAATTTGCAAAGCGCATTGCAGCGGCGCCCGATTACCTGACCCCACATCGACATCATTCACGAAAAGCGGTGTGCCCTGTTGGCGCGCACGCAAAAACGCTTCTTCCAGTGGGGCATCCACGGCGATCTGGTCCCAGACCGGGTGACCGATGACTGCATTGCGGGACGCATTCAGGAACCCCTCTCCGGCGGAATTCACATCAGTGATCCGGTCATCGGCATCAATGATGAAAGCCGGAACCGGCAGCGATGCCCAGATGTTTTGGTCCGAGGTCATGCTGCTGCCTCTGCGTCGCCGTTCAGGGCATCGCCCAACAGGCGCAGCACCTCGGCGGTATCCCGCGAGGTCAATACCGCACGGCGAAGGGTTGCCGGGGTCGCGGCCTCATCCATGTACCAGCCAAGATGTTTACGTGCCACGCGCAGACCCAGATCGGTGCCGTAAAAGTCCAGCATCGCCTCATAATGACCGCGCACCATGTCGATCAAGTCGCCATTGGCGGGGATGACCGGCGCTTGTGCGCCATATAAATCGTGGCACATCTGGGCCAGAAGCCATGGCTTACCCTGTGCCCCGCGTCCAACCATGACGCCATCGGCGCCTGAGTGGTCCAAAGCCGTGCGCGCTGCATCAGTATCTACGATATCCCCGTTCGCGATGACGGGGATCGAGACCGACTCTTTCACCGCACGGATCGCTTGCCAGTCCGCGCGTCCCTTGTAGAACTGGCATCGCGTACGCCCGTGGATCGTGATCAGTTGGATGCCTGCACCTTGCGCCCGGCGCGCCACGTCCGGCGCGTTTAGCAGGTTGTCGTCCCAGCCCAAACGAGTTTTCAGAGTAACCGGAATGTCGACAGCGTCGACCACGGCCTCAATCAGCGTCAGTGCGTGATCCGGCGTCTTAAGCAGCGCCGAACCGGAATAGCCGTTCGTGACCTTCTTTGCCGGGCACCCCATGTTGATATCAATCACCCGGGCGCCGCGATCGGCCACCTGACGCGCAGCCTCGGCCATCCAATGCGCCTCGCGCCCGGCAAGTTGAACAGCGGTGTTTTCAACGTCAGCAGACAGCTCGGCCCGTTCCCGCACGCCCGGTTTGGCCTGCACCATTTCCTGACTAGCGACCATTTCGCTGACGACCATGCCCGCGCCAAAGCGCATCACCAGATCGCGGAACGGTCGATCGGTGATCCCGGCCATCGGGGCCAGCATGACCGGCGGATTTAAGGTTTTGTCGGCGAGGTGCAGGGTCAACGTGCTTAATCCTTGGGCAGTTGCGTCTTAGATATCGAATTCGGCGCATATGAACAACAAAACGGCAGGAAACAAGCTTGCAAAATCACCACTTGCCTATTTTTTAAGCAACTTGACGCGGGTGATTGCCTCTACATTCACCGCAGCTTAAACACTGCGCTCAAATCATCGGAGAATTCGCCCAATGACCACCGCCGCCATCATCGTCGCCGCAGGACGCGGATTGCGCGCCGGAGGCGGCATTCCCAAGCAATGGCGACCATTAGCCGGACGCAGAGTTGCGGATTGGACCATCGACCGGTTTCGCCATCAGGTCGATCATATTGTTCTGGTGCTGTCCGAGGATGTTCAGAACGCTTGGGATGAGTTTTTAGGCTCTGATCTGCTGCTGGCAAAAGGTGGCAGCGATCGCGCCGGTTCGGTACGGAACGGGCTGGATGTATTGGATGGGATGGGGATCGAACATGTCCTGATTCACGACGTCGCCCGCCCCTGCGTGAACAACCAGACTATTACGGACGTCCTGACCGCCCTAGCCACGAATGAGGCTGCAGCACCCGGTCTGGCCGTCACAGATGCGCTTTGGACCGGTGACGAAGCCGTAGTGACCGGAACGCAGGACCGGACGGGTCTTTTTGCAGCCCAGACCCCTCAGGGTTTTCGATATGACGCGATTGTCGCGGCGCACGCGGCCCATTCTGGCGGCGCGGCGGACGATGTCGAGGTCGCCCGTGCCGCTGGCATGAACGTGGTGATCGTGCCAGGCGACGCCGATAACATCAAAATCACAAGACCCGAGGATTTTGCCCGGGCGGAACGCATATTGGGGACGGACATGGATGTAAGACTGGGCAACGGCTATGACGTGCATCGCTTTGGCGACGGGGATCACGTGATCCTGTGCGGCGTCAAAATTCCGCATGACCGGGGGCTACAGGGCCACTCGGATGCGGATGTCGGCATGCATGCGGTTACTGATGCAATCTATGGCGCGCTGGCGCAGGGCGATATTGGCCAGCACTTTCCGCCCACGGACCCGCAATGGAAGGGCGCGGCAAGCGAGATCTTCCTGCGCCACGCGGTCGAGCTGTCGGTCCAGATGGGTTACAACATCTCGAATGTTGATTGCACGCTGGTCTGCGAATACCCAAAGATCGGTCCGCACGCGCCCGCGATGCGTGAAGAAATGGCGCGCATTATGGGGCTGCGCGTCGATCAGATCTCGGTCAAGGCGACCACGTCCGAACGCCTTGGTTTTACCGGGCGAAGCGAAGGCATCGCCTCATTGGCGACAGCTTGTCTGGTGAAGTCATGAACGCCGCGCAATTGATCGGGACGGTTTGCGGCGTCGGATATCTGCGCCCGGCACCAGGAACATGGGGATCTCTGGCCGCCCTGCCCCTGGCCTGGGTTCTGCATACGCTGGGCGGATTTCCCTTGTTGGTCATCGCCACTGTGGCCGTTTTTGTCGGTGGCCTGTGGGCCACCAAAGTGATGACTACTGGGCAGGAAGATCACGACCCGTCCGAAATCGTCATCGACGAAGTAGCCGGGCAGTTCATCGCGCTTTGGGCCATTTCCTACCCATCTTGGGCGCATGGAATTGATATCACAGCCCTTTGGCCCGGCTGGATCGCAGGTTTCCTTCTGTTTCGCCTGTTCGACATCACGAAACTCGGCCCGGTGGGTTGGGCTGACCGCAAAGGTGACGCGATGGGTGTGATGCTGGACGATGTGATCGCCGGCGTCTTTGCCGGGATCGGCGTTCTGGTTCTCGCCGGCATCTCACACGGTGTTCTGGGCCTATGAATGTCGCCGCTTTGCTTGACCGCGCCAAGTCGCAAGGCGTGATGATCGCGACAGCCGAAAGCTGCACCGGCGGCATGGTCGCTGCCGCACTGACGGATATTCCAGGCAGCTCGGCCGTGGTGGATCGCGGGTTTGTCACCTACACCAATGAAGCCAAGCAGCAGATGCTGGGTGTGCAGCCCGAAACGCTGGAAACTCATGGCGCGGTGTCCGAGGAAGTGGCGCAAGAGATGGCCGATGGCGCGTTGAGGAATTCAGACGCGCAATTGACTGTGTCCATCACCGGCATCGCGGGTCCAGGTGGATCCGAATTCAAACCCGAAGGCCGCGTGTGCTTTGGATTGGCAGTGGACGGGCAGAAGACGATAACCGAAACCGTGGAATTCGGAGCGTTGGGGCGTGACAAGGTGCGGCTGACCGCCCGCGATCATGCCTTGGACCTGTTGTCGCACGGCCTTTCGTCAATTGCTTAATAATCTAGCACTCCACTCATTTTGGCGCTCATTTAATCACCGGTTCACAAAAGGCCCTTAAAACAGGCGTCAAAAACCACCTCTGCCTCTTTTTTCCCCGCCTTCTCTCCGCTTCAACGCCAGCTACGCAAGCTGAAGACGCCACAGAGGAGACCGGCTGATGAACGGAGCCGATACCGCCTGGATCATAGTTGCAACTGCACTGGTCCTATTCATGACATTGCCGGGCCTCGCCCTGTTCTATGGCGGCCTCGTGCGCGCCCGCAACGTGCTGAGCGTTTTCATGCACTGCTTCTCAATCGCCTGTTTGATGAGCATCCTGTGGCTGATCGCCGGATACTCGATCGCATTTGGTGACGGCGGATCGGGCCTGTGGGGCGGTCTTGGCAAAGCCTTCCTGAACGGAGTTGATGTCGACAGTCTGTCGGGCACCCTGCCCGAGGTTCTGTTCTTTGCCTTTCAGATGACCTTTGCAATCATCACTCCGGCTCTGATCATTGGCGCGTATGTCGAACGTGTGGGTTACGGGTTTGTCATGATATTCTCGGGCCTGTGGATGCTGCTGTGTTACGCACCTGTCGTCCACTGGATCTGGGGCGGCGGCATTCTGACCGATGGCGGCATTCTGGGCGAGATCGGCGTGCGTGACTTTGCCGGTGGCATTGTGGTGCATGAAACGGCAGGTCTGGCCGCGCTGATCATCGCCGTGGTCCTTGGCCCGCGCCGCAACCGCACAACCCCGCCACACAACCCTGGCTACGTCATGATCGGCGCCGCGATGCTTTGGGTTGGCTGGTTTGGCTTCAACGGCGGTTCACAATTGGCGGCAGATGGCGGTGCCGCTATGGCGATAACAGTCACTCATATCTCAGCCGCAACCGCATCGCTGACATGGGCGCTGTATGAACGCATCAAATACGGCAAAGCCTCGATGGTGGGCCTGGTTACAGGTACGATTGCGGGTCTGGCCTCTATCACCCCAGCCTCGGGATATGTTGATCCGGTTCAAGCGCTGATCATCGGTGCCGTAGCAGGCGTGTTGTGTCAGGAAGCCGTGAACATCATCCGTAACAAGCTGAACATCGACGACACTCTGGACGTGTTCGCGGTGCACGGCGTAGGCGGCATCTTTGGCACCATCATGATCGCTGTGTTCGGCCTGGGTGCCTGGACCGCGCAGTTGGGCGGGCTGGTCATCGTAGGTGTCTTTACGGCAGTTGTCACATTTGTGTTGATCAAGGTGGTTGCGCTGATCACCCCGCTTCGCGTAGATGCAGAAACCGAGACAAACGGGCTCGATCTTTCGGTACACGGCGAGCGTGCCTATGACATGAGCAGCTAAGCCCACCTTGGCTGCCTCTTGCCCGCAAGGGCCAAAGCGGGCCTCTTCGTGAGGTCCGCTTTTCTTTTGCGCACACCCCTCTCGACTCTGGGACGGGGGACAGGCTATCAGCCCGCAACGTCATTTTGTCCCGAGGTTGCACCATGATCCCCAGCTCTTTCCCCGATAGCACCGAAATCGCCCGCCTGACCGCGCGGATGCTCCTGGAGATCAAGGCCGTCCATTTCAATTCGCGTAAGCCGTTCACACTGGCCAGCGGCTTGCCCAGCCCGACCTATATCGACTGCCGCAAGCTGATCTCGTATCCGCGCATACGGTCGACCCTGATGGATTTCCTGACGGTCACCGTGATGCGAGATGCCGGGTTTGAGGCATTCGACAATATCGCTGGCGGTGAGACCGCGGGCATCCCATTCGCCGCTATGGTCGCCGAACGTATGGCGCTGCCGATGACCTATGTGCGCAAAAAGCCCAAGGGTTATGGCCGCAATGCCCGTATCGAAGGCGCGATGAGCGAAGGTGAGCGCGTTCTGCTGGTCGAGGATCTGACCACCGATGGCGGGTCCAAGCTATCCTTCGTGGATGCGATCCGCGAAACAGGTGCCACTTGTGGGCACACGGCGGTCATTTTCTACTATGGCATCTTCCCCGAGACCGAAAAAACCTTGGGCGACCACGGCATCCAACTGCATCACCTGTGCACATGGTGGGATGTTCTGGCCGAGGCCAAAGCGCAGAAAGCCTTTGATCAGGAAACACTTGACGGTGTCGAAGCCTTCCTGAAAGACCCGCGTGGCTGGCAGGAAGCAAATAAATCCACGTGAACCTCTTGTGGACAGATTGGGGATAAGCCCAGAAGAATCGGTCGACCGGCCACGATATCTGGTGACTTTCCCCCCAATTCCTACATAATAAGCTACGCATACACAGGTATCCAAACTGTCAGGAAAGTTATCCCAAGGCTTTATCCATAGTTAGCCACAGGTATTTCCAGATAGCCGACACGCCAAAATAGCGTGTAGAAAGCGCCGCAGGGCAGCGGGGACAAAATGAACGAGATAAGCAGCATCGAGCAGGCAGCAGCTCGGATTCAGAACGCCGAAACCATGCCGCATTCCATTGAGGCCGAACAGCAGCTTCTGGGTGCGATCCTGACCAATAACGATCTTTATGATCGGGTCGCTTCAATCATCGGGGCCGAGCATTTCTATGACCCGGTTCACTCCCGGATTTATGAGGTCGCCTCGACCCGGATTGCTAAGAATGCACTGGCCTCGCCGGTGACACTAAAATCCTTCATGGCCGAGGATGAGGGCCTGCAGGAACTGGGTGGCCCGGCCTATCTGGTCAAACTGGCAGGCGCATCGATCAGCGCCTTTGCGGTGCATGACTATGCTCAGATGATTTATGATCTGGCAATCCGGCGCGAGCTGATCCGCCTGGGCCGCGATATCTCGGACAAGGCAGCGCGGGTCGACATCAGCAGCGAACCAAAAGAACAAATCGTCGAAGCCGAGCAACAGCTTTATCAGTTATCCGAGCAGGGCCAGACCGAACAGGGATTTCAATCCTTCCTCAAGGCGGTCACAGAAGCCGTCAACGTCACCAACGAAGCGTACCAGCGCGGTGGTGGCATGGCAGGGATTTCCACCGGTCTGGCCGACTTGGACAAACAACTGGGTGGCTTGCACCCGTCTGACCTGATCATTCTTGCCGGTCGTCCGTCGATGGGAAAAACCTCTCTGGCGACCAACGTGGCATTCAATGTCGCCAAGGCG
Source organism: Ruegeria sp. CDSB086 (assembly GCF_059611065.1). Classification (NCBI taxonomy): domain Bacteria; kingdom Pseudomonadati; phylum Pseudomonadota; class Alphaproteobacteria; order Rhodobacterales; family Roseobacteraceae; genus Ruegeria; species Ruegeria sp. CDSB086. The sequence goes on from NZ_JBXWOV010000003.1 coordinate 57,213, forward strand.
TACAAACGTGGGCTGAAACCAGACGGCTCAGAGGGCGCGGTTGACGGCGGTGTCGTTGGCTTTTTCTCATTGGAAATGAGTGCCGAACAGCTGGCAGGCCGAGTTCTGGCCGAAGCCTCCGAAATCTCATCCCATAAGATCCGCCAGGGTGACATGACCGAGTCCGAGTTCCGCCGCTTTGTCGACGCGGCCAAGGAACTGGAAGCCTGCCCGCTTTTCATTGACGACACGCCCGCCCTGCCGATTTCGCAGTTGGCGGCTCGGGCACGCCGTTTGAAGCGGACACATGGTTTGGACCTGCTCGTTATCGACTACCTGCAGCTATGCCGGGGAATGGCCGAAAACCGCGTCAACGAAATTGCCGAGATTTCGATGGGCATGAAGGCCATCGCCAAGGAATTGCAAATTCCAGTGATCGCCCTGTCCCAGCTTTCGCGTCAGGTAGAAAATCGCGACGACAAGCGCCCGCAATTGTCCGACCTGCGGGAATCAGGCTCGATCGAACAGGACGCCGACGTGGTGATGTTCGTGTACCGCGAGGAGTACTACAAGGAACGCGAAAAGCCCGGCGATCACGAACTCGAAAAGATGGAAGAGTGGAAGCAGGCCATGGAACGTCTGCACGGCAAGGCCGAAGTCATTGTCGGCAAGCAGCGCCACGGTCCCATCGGCACGGTCGACCTCTCGTTCGAGGCGCAGTTCACCCGTTTTGGAAACCTGGTCAAACCGTGGCAACAGGACGGACAGATTGAGGGGTATTAATCCTCACCACAGCTCGGGTTTGTTGAATGCACTGACACATTGAGATGGCCCCTTGAACGGCGCCATCTCAGCCCCTGTCAACGATTGCCCCAACCACCCGTGCGGATGGCTTAACGGCAAAGGAGCTTGGGCGACTTTTTCTGAAATCGGCAAAAACCCGGTTTTGCCGTAGTAGTTCGGATCGCCGTAAGTCACCACAAAATCCACTTTGTCACGGCGCAGCTCGTCCAACCCAAACGCGATCAGTCGCTGCCCTATCCCCGCTTTCTGGCGATCCGTACGCACGGCAACCGGCGACATCAGGAACACCTGTCGCGGATCTTGGTCAAAGCGCAGCCGCGAAAACAGGATGCAACCCAGCACTTGGGGGCCATCATGGGCAATGGCTGCACTCAAATCGCCGTCAGGCGTTGTGGCCAACAGATCCGAAACCAACGCGCCGATCGCGGTCCCTTCTTCATCGCTTTCCGAAGCCGTGAACACCCTCCTGAACAAGCCGGGCAGCGCGGCCTCCCATTCATCTTTCCCTGTCGTGAATTTCATGGTGAACTCTCTCCAATCGTCCGTGGGTCTGTATCTGGTTCAACGATTACACGCCGATGCACCCGGTTGAACATAGGACGGATACAATGGCGATGCAGAGGCGAGCCGAACATGTTTTTACGCCAATGCCTTGCACCGTTGGCCAATAGTTGCCCATGAACGCGGACAAGTTTGCATTTATAGCCGTCTACCCCCTTGACCTGCCGTGATCCAATGTCATGAACGGTTCCATGAGTACCGCACGTTTGACGATTAATCTTCAGGCGCTGGCCAGCAACTGGCGCGCGCTCGATGCAAAAACGGATGTCGAGACCGGCGCCGTGGTCAAAGCTGACGCCTACGGCCTGGGTGCCGAGCCTGTGTCCGCGACCCTGGCAGAGGAAGGCGTTCGCAAATTCTTTGTTGCAGTTGCCGAAGAAGGGGTTGCCGTGCGTAAGGCCATCGGCCCCGGACCGATGATCGCTGTATTCTCGGGTCATATGGAAGGTGACACCGATCTACTGCGCGATCACGATCTGACGCCGCTGATCAATGCGCCCGAGCAATTCATGCGCCATCAACAGGCGCTTCCAGATCATCCCTTTGGTATTCAGCTGGACAGCGGCATGAACCGCCTGGGTCTGGAATCTGCTGACTGGGCTGAACTGCGCCCAAAGGCCGAGGCACTGAACCCCGTCGTAATGATGTCGCACCTGGCCTGTTCGGACGAACCCGATCATCCAATGAATCGCCAGCAACTAAAGACCTTCCGCGAGATGACTGATGGCACCGCATCACCAAGGTCGCTGGCGGCCACAGGCGGTACGTTTCTTGGACCCGAATTCCACTTTGATTTCTGCCGCCCCGGCGTCGGCCTGTACGGCGGCATGCCTTTTGCCGAAGCTAAACCGGTGGTGACGGTTGACCTGCCGGTGATCCAAGTTCGCCCGGTCGAGGTCGGTGAATCGGTCGGATACGGCAACAGCTGGATCGCGCGCCGCCCCTCTCGCATTGCGACCGTTGCCGCTGGTTACGCAGACGGTTTGCACCGCGCCATCGGCGGTGGGATCGACGCGTTTTCCGGCAGCCAGCCTTGCCCTGTTGTCGGACGCATCTCGATGGATCTGATCACGGTAGACGTCACCGATCTGCCCGAAGATCCCGAACGCCTGCGCATTCTGAACGGACATCAAACAGTCGACGACCTGGCCGAAGCCGCCGGCACCATCGGATATGAAATCCTGACGTCGCTGGGCACGCGTTTTTCCCGGGGATACGTCGAATGAACCCTTTGGCCGTGCTGGGTGGGCTGGGCCGTGCTGTCCTGTCCATGCTTGCCAACTTTGGCAAGGTGGGAATTTTCGCGCTGGACGCGATCTCGCACATCTTTCGGCCGCCCTATTATCCGCGCGAGTTTGCCGTTGCCCTGATGAATGTGGGCTGGCTGTCGCTGCCGGTTGTTGGCCTGACCGCAATCTTCACTGGTGGTGCGCTGGCCTTGCAAATCTATGCGGGCGGCGCGCGTTTCAACGCCGAGGCCGTGGTACCCCAGATCGTTGCCATCGGCATGGTGCGCGAACTTGGGCCGGTGCTGGTTGGTCTGATGATCGCCGCGCGCGTGACCTCATCCATTGCAGCAGAAATCGCTACGATGAAAGTGACCGAGCAGATTGACGCGCTGGTCACCCTGTCGACCCACCCGATGAAATACCTGACGGCGCCGCGGGTTCTGGCCGCACTCATCACCGTGCCCTTACTGGTCGGGATCGGTGATGTCATCGGCATCGCAGGTGGCTATGTGGTTGCGACCCAAAATCTGGGTTTCAACGCGGCCACGTACCTGCAAAACACGGTCAATTTCCTTGAAACCAAAGACATCGTGTCATCGCTGGTTAAAGGCGCAGCCTTCGGCCTGATCGCAGCCATCATGGGCTGTTATTACGGCATGAACTCGGGCCGGGGTGCGCAAGGCGTTGGCCGAGCGACCAAGTCATCGGTCGAATCCGCCGCGATCATGATCCTCGCTGCCAACTTCATTCTCACAGGGGTGTTCTTCTCGGTATGATCAGGATGGAGAACGTAGCAAAAGCCTTTGGCGACAATCAGGTTCTGCAGAGCATGAGCCTTGAGATCCCCAAGGGCACCTCGATGGTCATCATCGGTGGTTCAGGCACCGGCAAGTCCGTGGCTCTGAAGTGCATTCTGGGCCTGATCAAGCCCGACAGCGGTATGATCTACGTGAACGGCAAAGACGCGGCCAAGGGCGATCGTGATAAATTTCTGGCCCGCTTCGGAATGCTGTTTCAGGGGGCGGCTCTGTTCGATTCCCTGCCCGTCTGGCAGAACGTTTCATTCCGCCTGCTGCGCGGTCCGTTGAAACGCCCAGCCGAGTACGCGCGTGAGATCGCCATTGAGAAACTGCGCCGCGTGGGCCTGAAATCCGACGTGGCAGACCGCTTTCCGTCCGAACTGTCGGGTGGCATGCAGAAGCGCGTGGGCCTCGCGCGCGCCATCGCCGCCGAGCCCGAGATCATTTTCTTTGACGAGCCCACCACCGGCCTTGACCCGATCATGTCCGGCGTCATCAACGACCTGATCCGCGAGATCGTGACCGAGATGGGCGCCACCGCGATGACCATCACGCACGACATGAGCTCGGTCCGCGCGATCGCCGACAACGTGGCCATGCTGCACGGAGGCGTCATCCAATGGACCGGCCCGGTCAGCCAGATGGATGCTTCGGGCGATCCCTATGTCGCGCAGTTCATCAGTGGGAGCGCAGAAGGGCCGATTGAGGCCGTGCGGTAAAAGTGGACTACTGGCGCTCCCTATCACTTTTTGCGCATCAATACTTGCGTGCAGTCCATATCTTGACCTCGGTGAGCAACCCATCTGATCAACCGGATGCTTTTGCGGTTGGCCCGGTCTACAACACGCTAGGCCTTGCCACTGAACTGGCTCTCAAAGCAACCTTGTCCAAAGAACTTGGTTTTCGAAAAGAAAAGCTCAAACGATTGGGACACGACCTTCACGCTCTGTACGTTGCTTGCGACAAGGCTTTTGATCGAGAGGAGTTTGAGCGGGATGTATTCGTTTGGGCTGGAATTAGCTTAGACATCCCTCAAAGTGCTCAAAATCACTACAGCGATTTGGGTTTGTCTGAGAAGACCTATTTGCACTTCTCAATCCAACTAGCAGCGTTGAACTACAACTACTTCAGCGAACCCAATACTCTCGAGAGATTTGCTACTCGGTACCCTAACGACACGTTAACGGCTCGAGAGGTTCGGGTACAAATTATTACTTACGGCCTGGAAAAGATCTTGTGTAGGCTGCATTGAAACTCAGCCGATTGCTGAGAAGAGGACACAAATGACCAGCAGTATGCGTCAACAAGTCTTGCTCCATGTGATCAAGGCGCACGTTTTGCACGTTAATTTCCGTCCTCCCGAAGGGCAGCACACATGACTCTCCGCCTCGCCACCCTCTCCCTCCTGATCCTCTACCCCATCGCGTGGTTCGCCCCGCTGATGCGCGCAGGGTTCCTGCCGATCTTCGGCCTCAGCGAGATCAGCGTCATCACCGGCCTGCAATCCTTATGGAAATCGAACGTATTTCTGGCACTGATCGTCACCATCTTCGCTCTGTTTGCGCCCTATATCAAAACAATCGGTACCGCCCTGATCCAATGGAACATGCTGGACCCGCGCGTCCAACCCGCACTCAACATCCTCGGGAAACTGGCCATGGCGGACATTTTCCTCATCGCGCTTTACATCACGCTGGCCAAGGGAATCTCTTACGCCACCATCGAAACCGCGTGGGGTCTTTACCTGTTTACGGCGTGCATTCTGGCCTCGCTCGCATTGGGCCACATTACCGAAATGACACGCAGATCACGAAATCCTCAGACGTAATTGATTGAAAACGCTTATCTGAGTATCATCTTTATATTTCGAGCAGAAAATTTTTGTAGTTTCGGTCCTGAGCGGATCATTCTGTGTGTGTTAGATGTTTCCCGCTTTGGGCTGGTGTGTTCCGGTTTCAAAAGGAGTTCGTCTAAGATGACCGCCCTCCACAACATCACATTGCAATTTCAGAATGCCTTTTTAAGATTGACTTTTTTCCTCATTTGCATCGCAGCCTTTTTCTCGGTCGGTGCGTGTCTTTTGTCCGCTTTGGGGGTTTTCCCCTGGCTATCCATGCAGGCCGGTTTTGGCACAGCTCCGGCTGTGGACGCAGGTATGTATGTCCAGATTGGTCTGACGGTGCTGATTCTCATGCTGGCGTTCTATCTGCCTGCAAATGCCCGGATGATGGCCCTTGAGAGGTCTCATCGTAAGTTCTCGCTAAACATGCACGACGTTGCTCAGGCCTACCACCTGGCCCATACTGCAGATCGCGGCGAAACGTTCCTGCTGTCGTCTGAGTTTGACGCGGTCAAGGAAAGAATGGCCTTCCTACGCCACCACCCAGACCTGCAATCGCTCGAACCCGAAATCCTGGAGCTGGCCGCACAGATGAGCCATATCAGCCAAGAGCTGGCAGAAACCTATGGCGATGCACGTGTCAGCCGCGCCCGCACGTTCCTGCAGCAACGTCAGGAAGAGATCGAAACGTTTCAGAAGCGGATCGAAGAAGCGCAGGTCATCCAGCATGAGCTGCGCCAATGGACCCACGATATCGAGATGGAAGAATCCATTGCCAAATCGCAGCTGGCGCGTTTGCGGGACGAACTGTTTGAACTGCTGCCCGAATTGTCGGCACAGCTTCAATCGCCCGTCGACGAGCGCGATCCCAAGAAATCGAGCGTCATAGCAATGTCGCCGCCCCGCGCCGCCGAATAGGCGCGACAGCGCCCGCCGGGAACGATGGCCCATCGGGCCTGAGGACGCGGTGCGCCATCGGCAGAGATGAAAGCCCTGCTAGGGCTTGAAGAACCGCCCGCGCTCGGGCACCAAGGCCGAATGGCAAAGACAACTTTCTCCTGCTCGGCCTGCGGCGCAACGCATTCCCGGTGGTCCGGTCGGTGCGACGGCTGCGGTGAATGGAACACAATCACGCAAGACGTGCCTCTTTCGGCTGGCCCTGCAAAGAAATCCCTCGGCGGCAAACGTGGCCAGTCCATTACACTCACGGACCTGTCGACCGAGGAAACACCGCCGCCGCGCACCTTGTGCGGCGTAGAAGAACTGGACCGCGTTTTGGGTGGCGGTCTGGTCCCGGCCTCGGCCCTGCTGGTTGGGGGCGATCCAGGTATCGGCAAGTCGACGTTGCTGTTACAGGCCGCAGCGCGGTTTGCACGTGCTGGCGTCAAGACGATTTACGTGTCTGGCGAAGAAGCCAGCGCTCAGGTGCGCATGCGCGCGCGCCGTCTGGGTCTAGAAGACGCACCGGTTCAACTAGCCGCCGAAACCAACCTGCGGAACATTCTGACGACGCTTGAGGCTGAGAAACCCGGTCTGGCCATCATCGACTCGATTCAGACCATGTGGGCCGACAATGTGGACAGCGCACCGGGCTCGGTGTCACAAGTCCGGGCCGCAGCACATGAATTGACCACGTTTGCGAAACGACACGGTGTTTCAATCATCATGGTCGGCCACGTCACCAAGGAAGGCCAAATTGCAGGTCCTCGCGTCGTCGAACATATGGTCGACACCGTTCTTTACTTCGAAGGCGAGCGCGGCCATCAGTTCCGCATCCTACGTGCGGTCAAGAACCGCTTTGGCCCTGCGGATGAGATTGGCGTGTTCGAAATGACAGGCAAAGGCCTGGCACAGGTGACCAACCCATCGGCCTTGTTTCTGTCCGAGCGCGGCACACCCAGCCCTGGGTCAGCCGTATTTGCCGGGATCGAAGGCACACGCCCCGTTTTGGTTGAATTACAAGCGCTTGTGGCCCCGTCTCCACATTCACAACCACGCCGGACCGTTGTCGGTTGGGACAGTGGAAGGTTGGCAATGATCCTCGCCGTGCTTGAAGCACGCTGCGGCATCCCTTTTGCAGGTCTCGATGTGTACCTCAATGTCGCAGGCGGATTGAAAATCGGTGAACCCGCCGCAGATTTGGCCGTTGCCGCAGCCCTTCTGAGTGCCCGAGAAGACACAGCCCTGCCCGCAGATACCGTTGTTTTCGGAGAAATCTCGTTATCTGGGGCACTTAGACCGGCCCCACAGACCGAAAACAGGTTGAAAGAAGCCCAAAAACTTGGTTTCACATCGGCAATCGCTCCGGCGGGCGGCAAAACCGGTACTGTGGCAGGTCTGACACTCACCCGACCCTCTGATTTGGTTGGGTTTGTTGGCGAAACCTTCGGAGCAGGTTAAAGTCGCCCCCTGAGGGGCAGAAAAAAAACAGGCGAGGGCCATGGAAGGTTTTACAATAATTGACGGGGTCGTTGCCCTGATCGTCGTCGTTTCAGGCATTCTTGCCTATTCGCGCGGCTTCTTACGTGAGGTTCTGGCCATCGCAGGCTGGGTCGCAGCCGCAGTGCTGGCCTTTATTTTCGCACCCCAAGCGGTGCCACTGGTCAAAGAGATTCCGGTTGTTGGGGATTTCCTGCGCGACAGCTGCGAATTGTCCGTCATTACGGGCTTTGCTGCAGTGTTTGCAGTTGCACTTATTATTGTCAGCATCTTTACGCCCTTGTTTTCGTCGATCGTCCAGCGATCTGCTTTGGGCGGACTGGATCAGGCACTTGGCTTTTTCTTCGGCATCGCCCGCGGCATCCTGTTGGTTGCCATCGCGTTCTTTGTCTATGACACGGTCATGACGGGTCAATCCTATACGATCGTTGACGAAAGCCGTTCGGCCAAGGTGTTCGAGCAGTTCAGCGACAAGATCGAAGAACAGAACCCCGAAGCGGCTCTTGGCTGGGTCACCCGCCAATATGAAGAACTGGTCGCCAGCTGCACGGAAGGTTCCGCACCGGCCGAGGATCTGACGGCCCCCACGACTACGGAATAAATGCCTGGCACGGGTCCCACCCATGCTGCAATTGTTGAAACGAGCCGCCGCATTGCCGGCGGCTCGTCTTCGTTTGTGCCCGAGCTTTTGTAATTGTCTGGAAGATCTTTCACTGAACGGTTGTCATTAAGAACTTCTTGGGTGTCTTGCCGGGTCTTCAAAAAACCCACACATTCCGATCAAAACCCTCCTAAAAGCGCACTTCTACTTGAGTTTCCAAGTGTTCTTTTTCGGTTGTCCGTTTTCGTAGATCCGAAACTCGTTTGCGCCGATGCGTTCGACGCTCCAGCACTTTTGCCCCCAATTCCCTTTCTCACACCACTGATCGTCTTTGACGAACCAGTCCCCCGTGTATTTGTCCTTACCGTCCCAAAGCCCGTTGAGTTTGCCGTTCTTCTTGCTTGTTGCCTTGCTGTATGCCTGAATCCACGGCGTCTTTCCGTCATTGTTAGAGACGCCAGACAACTGGCCGCCAGGTATTGTGGCAAGAAGCTCTTCCTGAGTCATGAAAACCTGCGCAAACGCTGTTGTCGTCGTCATGGCTCCAAAGCCTGCAGCAATGACTGCCACGCTCAGAAATGAACGCACACTTTTGAGTTGAAAATTACAAAGCCCGTAAGACATGAAACACATCCTTTTCGACAAATCCGAGATTGTAATGACTACTTTTCCCGTTGAGCTACCAGAGAGTCTCAACGCTAGGATTGTATCATAATGACACCAAAACCCCAAAAACTGACGCTGATGGCGCACTGTGGAAGGAAATCACGTCTAATCCGGTCCCATTCCGGGCGCCCGACCAGACCCACCAGATACCCGCTTGTCAGAGCCCGGTACAAAAACAATTAGCTGAAGAGTTTTCGAGATATCTTTTCGACAAAAAAAGGGCACTGGTTCGCAGCTACACCCGTTTATTTTTGCTTAGTAAATCTTCGAGTTCAGACGAACCCTTCGCCTGCACAAACCGTGCATCTGATCGTCTTCAAACCGAAACAGCCGTCGCAGCGATTGAATATCGGCTTTCCGTGAATGTCGCGACTTTTGATAACCTCTCCAGATCCGTTACAGATCTGACAGGGTGCCCGCCCCATACCCCTGCATCGGTGACACCGGCGCTTTACCGGTTCTTCTTTTTTGTTTCCTTGTTTGTGCTGCCACATGGCGGGTATCCGATCGAACCTTTATCATTGCCGAAAACTCACTATGTCGACCATGACACCACATGCCTGCGGTCCCTGTCACCTTTTCATGTTGTTTTTGACAAAATCCGCATGCGTCAAATCGCGAATGTGATCCTTTGATGACACAGGCGCGCTTAGGCATTATGTGAGTGGCGAACTGACATGGAATCGGAGCTGCCGATCTTGCTGTATCTGTTTTCTTACGCGCTTGCCCTTGCGACGCTGGCGTGTTTGCGCCGCCAATCGGCCGGGCGACAATGCGTACAGATACCGCTGTCCAGACGGTCCGACCCGCACACCTAATCAACATAAACACGTCATGGAAATTGGAGCCCGTACATGTGTGGCATTTTAGGGATCGCAAGCAGGACACATGATGTCTTTGCGGAAATCTATGACGGGCTGCTGATGTTGCAGCACCGGGGTCAGGATGCCTCGGGGATTGTGACCTATACCGGCGAATTCTTCCGTGAGAAGAAAGCCAACGGGTTGGTCAAAGACGTCTTTAACGCCAGTGACGCCGAGACCCTGCTGGGACAGGTCGGTATGGGGCATGTGCGCTATCCTACGGCCGGATCGCTTAGCGCGGCTGAGGCGCAGCCGTTCTTCGTCAACGCGCCCTATGGCATCTATCTGGTCCATAACGGCAACATCACCAACACCGCCGAGCAGCGCGAGAAAGTTACCGCCAAATACAGCCGCCACCTGCGCACCACGTCGGATTCCGAGATTATGCTGAATGTTCTGGCGGACAAAGTGGCCGACGCGATCAAGGTCAATGGCAACGCCGAACCGATCCGCAACATCTTTGCCGGTGTGAAGATGACGATGGAACGCGTTCAGGGTGCCTATTCGGTGATCTGTCTGGTGGCCGGCGTTGGTATGCTGGCGTTCCGCGATCCCTACGGCATTCGCCCTCTGTCGGTTGCCAAGCGCGATGTGGATGGGGACGGCGACGACTATGCCTTTGCGTCCGAAGACGTGGCATTCGGCATTAATGGTTTTGAAAAGCTGCGCGATGTGAAACCGGGTGAGGCCATCCTGATTGACCTCGACGGCAACATGCACACGTTCCAGGCGGTTGAAGGCCGACTTACCCCCTGTATCTTTGAATACGTCTACCTGGCCCGTCCGGATTCGCTGTTGGATGGTGTTTCGGTCTACAAAACCCAGATGCGTATGGGCCAGACGTTGGCGCGCCAGATTGAGGCTGCGGGCCTTGAGATCGACCGCATCATTCCTGTGCCGGACAGCGCGCGCCCTGTGGCGCTTGAGGTCGCGAAAGCAACGGGCATTCCTTACCGTGAGGGTCTGGTCAAGAACCGCTATGTAGGCCGCACATTCATCATGCCCGGTCAGGAAGAGCGGCAGAAATCCGTGCGCCGCAAGCTGAACGCTGTTCCGTTGGAGTTCAAAGGCCACAACGTTTTGCTGATCGACGATTCCATCGTGCGCGGCAACACGATCAAAAAAATCGTTCAGATGTGCCGCGAAGCCGGGGCCAAGAAGGTGTTCATCGCCAGCGCCTCGCCACCAGTGAAATTCCCCAACGTTTATGGCATCGACATGCCCACCAAGCATGAGTTGATCGCAAACGGTAAGAACATTGAGGATATCCGGCAGGAGCTGGGCGCAGACGCCCTGTTCTATCAGGACCTCGATGACCTGATTTGGTCCGCCAAGGAAGGCAACCCGGATATCGAATCCTTCGATTGCTCGTGCTTTGACGGAAATTACATTACCGGCAGCGTCAGCGAAGACTATCTGGACAGCCTCGAAAACAGCAGCCGGGTCAGCAAGAAGAAGCAGGACATGCAGGTACCCGGCGGGTCCTGGAATGCGGCCAAATTGGCGTCCGGCTAAGAACACACCCGCGAATCAGATATCGGTGATGGCCCGTTTCGCAAATGCGATGCGGGCCTTTTCACGTATGGGCCACGCCTGATCGGTTGGTTTTCGCGCACAACTTTTCGATGAAGAAACCGCAATTGCAGGGGCTTCGGCGGCGCAGCTATTCAGCCGCGCAATCGCGCAATCCCCGCCCCTTTAGTTCCGGTCCTTCGTTTGATAGCGCATCTGCCGAACCACTCATAAAACAAGGGGTCAGGCCAACGCGGCCGGGCCGGAAATCATGTCAAACGCCAACGTCAAAAGCGCGGCCACACAGAGGGGCGCGTTGAAGAAGAACGCAGTCGCTGTCCTGGGCATCTTTGGCCCAAAAGCGGACATGCGTGCGTTGGTACGCTTGTCGTCAGGTCGGGTCAAAGAGGTCAAACCCGGCAGTCGGGTGTCCTCGGGCACTGTGATAGCCATTGATGACGAAGGCGTCATGCTGCGACAAAGCGGCCAGACCAAGCGGATCGTCATCCCCGGAAGTTAATCTGTCTTGACGCCCTGCGCGCATGGGTTCAAACCGCCTTTATGACCGATCAGACCAAAATTGCCCTCATCACCGGGGCCTCGCGCGGTTTGGGTGCTGCCCTGGCCGAAGCTTTGGCACCCGAGTATCACATCGTCGCCGTCGCCCGCACCACTGGTGGGTTGGAAGAGCTGGATGACCGTATCAAAGCCAAAGGTGGTGCGGCCACGCTTGCGCCGATGGACATCGCGGATCCGAACGCCATGGCGACGCTGTGCCGGGGCATTCATGACCGATGGGGCAAAGTTGATCTGTGGATGCACACTGCAGTCCACACCTCGGCCCTGACGCCTGTGCATTTCGTGGACCCCAAGGAATGGACGAAGGCGGTCAACATCAACGCAACAGCCACGTCGGTTCTGATCCCGTATATCGCGCCCCTGTTGGGCGACAGCGGCCATGCGGTGTTTTTTGACGATCCCAAAGCGGGTGAGAAGTTCTATGGCATCTATGGCGCAACCAAAGCCGCACAACTGGCACTGGCGCGCAGCTGGGCGGTTGAGACCGAACGCACAGGTCCGCGTGTATCAATCGTGGAACCCGCACCGATGCCCACGGCAGTGCGCGCTCGGTTCCATCCCGGCGAAGACCGCGATCTTTTGACCAGTCCGACGGATGAGGCGGCGCGAATTCTTACGTTGTTATAGGGATGGCCCTTTGGCCATGCCTCTGGCGGGGATATTTCTGGCCAGATGAAGCGGGCGGGTCAGGCGATATGCACGCCGTTGCGCCCAGCCAGATCGACAAAAAACTGCCATGCCACGCGACCCGAGCGTCCGCCCCGAGTGGCTTGCCATTCGATGGCCTCGGCGCGCAGGATATCGGCGTCGACGGATACACCATGAGCCGCACAATATCGGTCGATCATCGCAAGGTATTCATCCTGATCGCAGGGGTGGAAACCCAGCCACAGGCCGAACCTGTCAGAGAGCGAGACTTTTTCTTCTACCGCCTCTGACGGGTTGATTGCGCTGGAGCGTTCGTTTTCAATCATGTCCCGCGGCATCAGGTGACGGCGGTTCGACGTCGCGTAGAAAACAACGTTTTCGGGGCGGCCCTCGATGCCTCCGTCCAGCACCGCCTTGAGCGACTTGTAATGCTGGTCATCGTGGCTGAACGACAGGTCATCACAGAACAGGATGAACCGGTGCGGAGCGGCGCGCAGATGGTTGAGAAGACGCGCGACCGAGCCCATGTCTTCACGCTGGAGTTCGACCAGTTTGAGGTCCGGAAATTCCGCCTGCAACGTACCGTGGACAGCTTTGACGAGGCTGGATTTCCCCATGCCCCGTGCGCCCCACAACAGTGCGTTGTTGGCCTTGTACCCGGCCGCAAAGCGGCGCGTGTTGTCCAGCAACGTATCGCGTGAGCGGTTGATACCCACCAGCAGATCCAGATCGACACGGTTGACCTGTTTGACCGGCTCCAGCCGGTCCGGCTCGACTTGCCAGACAAAAGCCGGGGCAGCTTCGAAGTCGGGCGCGGCCAATGGGGCCGGTGCCATGCGTTCCAAGGCGTCAGCGATACGGTTCAGGGCTTGGTCGTTCATAGGCGCCTCCGGTCGTTCTTGTGGGGTTCAAACCATGTTCCGCCGGGCGCAACAAGAGCCGCGCACAAAAAAGGCGCGCCCCAACGGGCGCGCCTGATTGTTACCGATCATCAGGATTACTTGCCTTCTTCTTCCTGAATGATCTCTTCATCCGCTTCTTCTTCGTCGTCATAGTATCCATCGGCGCGCAGTTGTTCCTCGCGCTTCTTCTCAACACGTGCGACCAGGAAGATCGAAACCTCGTACAGCCCATAGACGACCACGAACAGGATGACCTGCGTGATCACGTCAGGCGGTGTCACCAGCGCTGCCAGAACCAGAATGGCAACCACAGCGTATTTACGCACGCCCCCCAGACCTTCGGCAGTTACCAACCCGGCTTTGCCCATCAGGGTCAATAGAACCGGTAGCTGGAAACACAGGCCAAAGGCCACGATGAACTTGATCGTCAGGTTCAGGTATTCCTGTGCCGAGCCCTGGAAGACCACGCTCAGCGGGGCTGTGGCGGTGCCGTCAACCACCGCCTCGCCTTCCGCTCCGAACTGCTGGAAGCCCAGGAAAAAGTCGTAAGCCAGCGGCGTGACCACGTAAAACGCAAAGCTTGCCCCCAGCAGGAACATGAACGGCGACGCCAGCATGAACGGCAGGAACGCATTCTTTTCTGTCCGGTAAAGGCCTGGTGCCACGAACCGCCACATCTGCATCCCGATATAGGGGAATGCCAGTATGAAGCCGCCCAGCAGCGAAACCTTGATGGCGACGAAGAAACCTTCCTGCGGTGAGATGAAGATCAGCCCACAATCCTGTCCGCGATCAGCAAGTACCTGACACAAGGGATTCGTCAGGAAGTTAAACAGCGGCGTAGCGACCGTGAAACAGATTATCATCCCGATCAGGAACGCCACGACGCAGTGAATCAACCGCGTGCGCAGTTCTGCCAGATGCTCGATCAATGGGGCCGAGCTGTCTTCGATCTCGTCGGTATTGCTCATGTCTTGCTTTCAGTATTCAGCGCGGCTTCGGCCTCTTCAGCCTTGGCTAGCGCATCCGCAGCTTCTTTGGCCTTACGCTCGGCAGCGGCACGTGCGGTCGAGGCCTGAATCTTCTTGGCCTGCTCGGCACGTTCAGCAGCCAGCTTGCCGGTTTCGCTGTCGGGGTCGAACTTGGTCGGGTCCATGCTCTTGGCCATTTCCTGTGCGGCCTCTTTGACACCGTCCATGGCGGTGTTCACAGGATTGGTAGCCGCATTCAGACCCTTCTTGATCTCGTTCACGCCCGCCTGATCCGCTGCCTCGTTCATGGCGCTGCTGAACTCGCGCGCCATGCCACGGGCCTTGCCAACCCAGCGGCCGACATTGCGGAACAACACTGGCAGGTCCTTTGGCCCCACAACGATCAGGGCAACAACGCCGATGACCAGAAGCTCGGTCCAGCCCAGATCAAACATCTGCGCTTAGACCTTGTCTTTGTCTGTCTCGGGCGTGACGTCTTTGGCCACCTCGGACGCGTCCTGCTCCAGCTCGTCCGCACCTTCTTTGACGCCCTTCTTGAACGAGGTGATGCCTTTGCCCACTTCGCCCATAAGCGAGCTGATTTTGCCGCGGCCAAACAGCACCAGCACCACAACGGCAATCAGCAGAAGACCGGGAAGTCCGATATTGTTAAGCATGTCTCTTCTCCTTTGAAGTCGGCGCAAGCGCGCCGGGAATGTGATCTGGCACCGTGTTTACGCGCGGGCGGTCCCTCGCAAAAGCGTGTCGACCCGGTTCTGTGCCCAAAAATGAACGGATCACGCGATTTTTGAGGACTCGCATTTCTCAACTGACAGGTTTATGTCAGTTGTAAACACGTACAACGGCCCTGTCTCATCAAATCAGGAGCATGACGTGACACAAATCGCAGAAACCGTAACCTTCAAACTCGCGGCCGATGTAACAAAGGAGGATTTCGTGAACATCATGAAAGGCACCGAATCCTTTGTTCGGAACGCAGATGGCTTTGTCTTTCGGCGCCTCAGCGCAGGGGATGACGGGCTTTGGACCGACACCGTCATCTGGGCAGACATGGATTGCGCTCAATCCGCCGCCGCAGCCTTCACCAAACAGAACTTCGCCCCCGCGGTGATGGCTGCAATCGCGCCGGACACGGTCACCATGCGCCACGACGCAATCCACTGGACCATCGGAGCGTCATGACAAGCAGAACATCCCATGCGCCGCTCTGACCGGCTGTTCGATATCATCCAGATCCTGCGCGACGGTAAACTTCACCGTGCGCAGGACATCGCGGACCGGCTTGAGGTGTCGGTTCGCACCATCTATCGCGACATGGATACGCTGGTTGCCTCGGGCGTCCCGGTCGAGGGCGAGCGTGGCGTAGGCTACATGGTGCGCGAGCAGATCACCCTACCCCCGCTGAACCTGACCCCTGCCGAGCTTGAGGCGTTGAACCTCGGTATGGCCATCGTGGCGGAAGCCGCAGACCCCGACCTCAAGGCCGCAGCCACATCGCTGGCCGACAAGATCGACGCCGTGTTGCCCACGCAGGTCGTGGCCGAGGCTGACAGTTGGAAATTTGCAGTCTATCCCTTTGCCGATGCGGCCCGTGGGCTGGCGCACATGGCCCCTATCCGTGCCGCCATCAAATCCCGCCAGAAACTCCGTCTGTCTTACCGTCGGATCGACGGCGTTCTGACTGATCGGGTCATACGCCCGCTGCACATGGAATACTGGGGGCGCGTCTGGACGCTGACGGCGTGGTGCGAGTTACGTCAGGGGTTCCGTGTTTTTCGCATAGACCTGATCGAAGCAATCTTGCCCCTGCCCGAGGTCTTCGCAGACGAGCCCGGCAAGCGCCTAAGCGATTATGATCCGCACGCGTGACGGGTCTCGTCTTTACTCGAATACTCAGGCAGAAGGCACAGCCCGCCCGGGGCCATAACCCTCACCGCAGATAGGGTTCCGGATCGACAGATTCGAACCCTTTACGCACCTCGAAATGGACGTAGGCATTGTCGCCGCCGCGTAAGGAGGCGATCTTTTGGCCGCGCTTGACACGAGCACCCTTTTTCACAGTGATGTTCTCGACATTCGCGTAGACGGTCAACAGATCGCTGTTGTGCTTTACCACAATGATCGGCACTTGATCCGCGTCCGCCGTGATTGCGGCAACAGTACCCGCAGCGGCAGCGTTAACCGGGCTACCCGGCGAGGCCGCAATGTCGATGCCTTCGTTCGAGCCCTTTTTATAGGTGCGGATGATCGTTCCTGTGACCGGCAGGCCAAGCGCAGAATTGCTTTGCGTTGTGGGTGCTTCGGCGGTCACGTCTGGCGCGGGTTCTGCCGGCTTGATATCTTCATCCGGCAGCGGTTGCGTCGCACTGGGCGGGGTCGGCGTGGGCGAGCCCTGCCCCGGTTGGGTGATCGTGGTCGCAGGAACGGTTGCAACGGCAGCTTCCTGACGGGGTGCTGCCTGGTTCTTGATGGGAATCAGCAGAAACTGTCCTTCGCGCACGGTAAAGTCAGACCCCAGCCCGTTCCACTCGGCCAAGGCATCAACCGGCACGTTATACAGGCGCGCGATCGTATACGCGGTTTCGCCGCGCTTGACCTTGTGGCGAATGGGTTCGGGTCCCGCCGGCGCAGGGGCTGGTGCAGGCGCGGCGGCTGGTTGCGCCGGTTCAAGCGTCGATGTGCGCACTGACCCATCCGCCGGAGCTGCGTCAATCGCGGTGCCTGCAATTGTCGCGATATCGACAGAACTGGCCGCGCTGACGGTACGCGGCAAGGCGACCACTTCGCCATCACGCAGCTGATCCGCAGCTTGCAATCCGTTAAAACGCGCGACTTCCGCTGCCGGTAATCCGACCCGGGCAGCGATATCGCCAACCGTGTCGCCCCGGCGCGCAACGGCCACTTGATAATTGGGATAGGTGATCACGCCACGCGCATCCGGAGCAGGCCGGTTCGCGGTGGCCGCCTGCGCCGCATCGGCCGTGGAAAAACCACCGACATTGCCGCGCAGATCATAATCTATGGGGCCCTCGCATCCCGCGAGGAACGCCAAAGACGCAACACCTGCTGCGACTGCTGATTTGGAAACTGCTCTCATTTTACTGTCCTCACCGCCTGCCCCTGTTGTCCGGGGTTCCAGCGCTTATCGCGAAATATTTCCTTACGCTCCGTCTTTGCCAAGCCCTTCTAGCAGGGGCACGAACCGAACGGGCAACAATTCATCATAGTCCAGGCCGGTCTCGGTGCGTCTGACCCGGATCAGGGTCTGAACCGCATCCGACTGTCCCACCGGCAAAACCATGATACCGCCGATTTTGAGCTGCGCCAAGAGCGGCCCGGGCGGGTCCTCGGCAGCGGCCGTCACAATGATACGATCAAACGGGGCTTGTTCCGACAAACCGAACGACCCATCCGACAGCATCGCCGTCACATTGGTCATTCCCAATTCTCGAAACAGCTCGCCGGTTTCGCGCACCAGACGTTTATGACGTTCGACCGTATAGACCCGGCGCGCCAGCTTGGACAGAACCGCGGCCTGATAGCCCGAGCCTGTACCAACCTCCAGCACCGTGTCACGAGGGCGCACATCCAGCGCCTGCGTCATCAACCCCACTACCGAAGGCTGGCTGATCGTCTGACCGCAGGCAATCGGCAACGGCGTATCCTCATAAGCGCGCTCGGCGAACAGACCCTTGACGAAACGGCCCCGATCGACCTGTTCCATCGCAGCGAGAACGCGCGCATCCGTTACTCCGCGCGACCGCAGGGCAAAGAGGAACTGCATGGTTGTTTCTGGATCAAGTCCGCTCATTCGATCGACTTCAGTTGTTCCAGAACGTCATGGGCCGTCAGGTCCGCACGCATCGGTGTGACCGAGATGTAGCCCCCAAGATTTACCGCCGCATCGGTTCCGGGTGCTGTCAGATTGTGCTGATAGCCGCCCTTGATCCACAGGAACCGCCGACCCGAGGGCGAGCTGTGCGGTTCAACCGAGAAATTGGTATCCCGGCGAAAACCCTGCGGCGCGATGCGCGTCCCCAGAACCTCATCCGCCGGCACGGGTGGGAAATTCACGTTGTAAAACAGGCGGTAATCGCCCTGCTCTTCAGGCGTTGCTTTCAGTATTCGCCGCACAAGGTCGGCCCCGTAACGCGTTGCAGCCTCAAAAGGATCATCCAGACCCAGGTTGCGCGGCCCGAAATACTGCGACAAGGCAATTGCAGGAATACCCTGCAGTGCGGCTTCCATCGCCCCACCCACCGTGCCGGAATACAGCGTGTTCTCGGCCGAGTTGTTGCCGCGGTTCACACCGGACAACACCAGATCGGGCGGCGTGTCTTTCATGACGTCGTGCAGCCCGGCCAACACACAGTCAGCGGGTGAGCCTTCGGCGGCATAGCGGCGTTCGCCCAGCTTGGCGACCATCATCGGGTGGGTATAGCTGATGCAGTGGCCGACACCCGATTGTTCGAATGCGGGTGCCACGACCCAAACCTCGCCATCCGGGCCTGCCAGATCGGCGGCAATCGCCTCAAGTGCGATCAGCCCTGGGGCATTGATCCCGTCATCATTGGTCAGAAGTATACGCATAAGCCCCATCCACCCGGCGTTTTGCCCTTGATAGACCCGCCCCCGCGTCGCGGCAAGCAAAGCGCGCGTCCAATCTGATGCTTTCGCGCACCACTTGGCGCTAAACTGTGGCTTTCCAGCCTAAACCGGGAAAACGAAACACCTGTCACGTCGGATGGTCAGCCACATGACCCGTCCCGGACTGGGAACAAAGACATTGGGCACCGTCGCCCTCAGGATCGAGCCGTCATGGTCCATCCGAAATTCAACAAGGCTTTCGTTGCCCAAAAACCGTGCCCGCTCGACTACGCCCCGCGCGGCAACGCCGTCGGTCGGTGTCGGCAGCGGCCCCTTGCCGTTACGGTCAAAGTCCAGCCGCACGTGCTGAGGGCGGAATACGATTTCGACATCTGTATTGTCCGGAACGCCGGGTGCCAGAAATTGCCCGAATGGCGTTTCGGCCAAGGCTCCATTCACTTTGGATTGCAAAACATTGATATCACTAAAAAACGCCACCGCCGCCTTGTCCGCCGGGCGGGTAAAGACGTTGTAGGGCGCGCCTTGTTGCACGACTTTACCCCGCCGCATCAGGGCGATTTCATCCGCCATGCGCATCGCTTCTTCCGGCTCATGCGTGACTAGAACAACTGCGGCGTCCTCTTCCTTGAGGATCGCAAGCGTTTCATCGCGAATGCCGTCCCGCAACCGGTTGTCGAGGCCCGAGAAAGGTTCATCCATCAGCATGATCCGCGGACGCGGGGCCAATGCGCGGGCCAGTGCCACACGTTGCTGCTCGCCACCTGACAGATGATGCGGGTAGTCATCGACGAAACGCATCAGGTCGACTTTGCGCAGCAGCGCTTCGACGCGGGCGCGCTTTTCGTCCCTATGCCCCTTCAGGCCAAAGGCCACATTGTCGGCAACGCTGAGATGCGGAAACAGGGCAAAATCCTGAAACATCAGCCCTATTTCACGCCGTTCGGGCGGCACACGAAACACCGTGTCACAGATCAACTTGCCATCGACATAGATTTCACCGGATTCCTGCATCTCGACCCCGGCGATCATGCGCAGGGTTGTCGACTTGCCGCAGCCCGAAGGCCCCAACAGACAGGTCACCTGCCCCGCCCGCACCGTCAGCGAGACGTCATCCACAACAACCCGCCCTTCATACCGGGCGATCAGATTTCGGATTTCCAGTCGAGGAGGAGTAGCGTTTTCTGTCACCGATGGGCCCCGTTGCCTTTCCCGATCAATTCCATCGGGCTTAGGCGGGGATAACAACCCCGCCCCTCAGGTGCAAGAGATCAGCAACAGCCGCCGGATGGGGCCTCGCCCGTGGCTTCAAACGGGCTTTCACCACCGCAGCCTTCGAATATCCCGTAGTGGGTCGAGAAATCACCGATGAACTCAAAATGCCGCGCGAAACGCGTATCTTTCAACATCATCCACGTGTTGCCGCAGACAGGAAAGACCTTGCCTACCTCGATCGCGTGGTGATCATCCAGTTCGAACAGATGCGGGGCGTTCGGGATGGTGCCTTTGTAGATCACGGCCTGGCCATAATCCTCACAGTCTCGCTCCAACTCGGGCAACTTGAAGAGACGGTAGGTGGCAGACAGGAATTTAAGAGGCGCGACGCGTTCTTCCAGAACCGCGTTTTCAATAGTCAGCGGACGATGCGTGACCCGGCGCGGATCACCAAAGCCTGCCTTACGCGACATCGACAGGAAATCGTTCCAATACAACGCGCCGGACAGGCATTCACCGTACAAAACGTCATCCTCGGCCATCTCTTTAGGCACTCGGCGGTCGGCGTAGACGTCCGAGAAATACATCTCGCCCCCGTCTTTCAGCAACCGATGCGCACCACGCAAAACAGCCTCTTTATCGGTGGCCAGATTGATCACGCAGTTCGAGACGATGATGTCAAAAGATCCGGGTTCTAGGTCAAGCTCATCCAGCTTTTCGATATAGCCATGGTGGAATTCCACATTGCTGGCAGAATGCCCAAAGGTCTGCGCGTGATAATCCTGATGCGCGCGCGCGATATCCAGTTGCTCCTGCGTCATGTCCACGCCGACAACGCGTCCCTTTTCACCTACCATGGCAGACAGGGCATAAACATCACGTCCCGCACCACAGCCGAGATCCAGAATGCTCATCCCCTCAAGGTCGTGCGGAGCGATCAGACCGCAGCCATAGTAGCGCGTCAGAACTTCGTCATGAATTTTCGACAGGATCTTTTTGACATGATCCGGCATGTCATCGGGCGTACAACACGCGTTTGTCTGTAAGTCCGAGCTGCCCTGCAGGACCTCGCCATAGTAATTCTGCACTGCCTCATGCTTCATCGCGGCTATCCTTCTGTCTGATGGCTGCATAGCAGCTAATGCAGCGCGGGGCTTGGCGCAATCCGGGCCTTTAGAATCTGACGAAAGCGTGAGGGCGTGTAGGGGTTATGCCAACAGTTCGAAATCAACACCCGCGCGCAGTTTGCCGTTCACCTGTATCTCAAGCCGATGCGCACCGGGGATCAGTTTGAACGTGGTCGCATCACCTTTAAGCTTGTGCTTTTTGGTCAGGGTAAGAGCACCATCTGCCAAAGTGGACTGTTTCAGCTTGTGCACTTTAGCTGAGGTTTTACCACCAGGCCTTTGAAAATGAACAATGTAATCCACCAAAACAGGTTGGTCGCCATTTCCACTCAGCATTACATCGAATTCCAGCGCGCCGCCAATCCTGGCATCACCCTTGATGGTGACATCGGCCGAAACCTTCGCATCCGGGTCAAAGCCCAACATTTTCATGGCGCGCGGATGGCCTGCTTTCACAAGCCCGCGCAAGGTGTGCGAGGTCATCCAGTCCATCTCAGCCTGATCCTGCCGCCCGTTCCTACCCCAATCCTGCAACCGGTCCAAAACCAGATCGGGGTCTTTTTTGGTGATGTCGTTCAGGTGGTTGGCCACCGACCGCGTGACATATCGCGTCCCATCGGCATGCAGCCGATCCAGTAAAGGCAGCGGATCGGTCAGGTCCAGCCCCACCGCCTGCCCCCAAGGCAAACGCGGTCTTGTGCCTTCGCTGACCAGCCGACGAACGTGATAGCTGTCATGCGCGCACCATTCCTTCATCCGCACCAGCACCTGTTCCTGATGGGTATTGAGGAATGGCCGTATGGCCCATTCCATTGAAAATCTTTGGGTCAGTTCCTCAAGCACATCCAATGACTGCCTCGGATGATCCAGCCCCACGGCAACAACCCAGTCACCCAGCGGAGCAAAGATGAAATCACCAAAATCATCATCGGTTTTGCCGGGATCCAAAGGCGGCGGCAAGGCGCGCAGCAGCGTAGGTGCGATCTGAGGCAAGTCGCCCGGCACCGCCTGTTGCAGACATTCGGCGATCCAGGCCATCCTCTCTTTCAGCTCCAGATCCAGCAGACGCGACATGACCTGCGCCTCAAACGCCTCGGCATCAAAGGACGGGTCCGCGCCCGCGAAAAGCCCCGCCAAATAGCGGGTCTTTTCGACATTAAACAGTTGATCTTTAAGTGAGAAGTTTTGAGCCATGATCACATCGTCAGATTGGTGGCGCCACCGTCCAGCAGTATGTTCTGCCCGACAATGAAACCGGCATTCTGCGAACACAGGAACGCACAGGCTGCGCCAAACTCTTCACGCGTTCCATACCGGCGCGCCGGGATGGTTGCCGCGCGTTCAGCGCGCGCCTCGTCCATCGAAATTCCTTTTTGCGCCGCGACACCACCATCCAATGAGTCCGCCCGGTCAGTGGCGTGAATGCCCGGCAGCAAGTTGTTGATCGTCACACCTTTTGGTGCAACCTGACGCGCAGTTCCGGCAACATAACCTGTCAGTCCGGTGCGGGCTGCATTCGACAGACCCAGCGCAGGGATCGGTGCGCGCACAGATTGCGAGGTGATATTCACCACCCGGCCCCAGCCTTTGTCCATCATCCCAGGCAACAAAGCCTTCATGAACGCAATTGGCGTCAGCATGTTGGAATCCAGCGCTTTGACGAAATCATCGCGATCCCAGTCCGACCACAAACCCGGGGGCGGGCCTCCGGCATTTGTCACAAGAATATCAACACCCTGCGCGGCTTCGATTACCTGCGCCTGCCCCTCCGCCGAAGTCACATCGCAGGCGATAGTCTGAACCTGTACGCCATGCTCTGCGCGAATGCGGTCAGCCGATGCCTCCAAAGCCTCGGTCCCACGCGCGTTCATCACCAGATCAACACCCGCCGCGGCCAATGCCTCGGCACAACCCAGACCCAAACCTTTGCTACTGGCACAAACCAACGCACGTTTACCTTTGATCCCAAGATCCATCTGATCCTCCCTGTCTTTGCCGCACATCTAGCACCAGCCTTTCAGGGAAGACCAGAAACCAAAACACGTTAGTAAAAGAACTCTTCGCGCACGATCTTGCCGTCCGCCACGTGGTAAATGGCGACTTCACGCATATCAAAGCTGTCACCGCTTTCCAGCACAGAACCCTTCACTTCGAAAATTACAGCAAAGCGGTCCTCACCATGCACAAATGGGTCACTTACCGAAGCTTCGGTTACATCATGTGCGCCTTCCCACCATTCGTGTTTGCCGCGGATCGCGTCGCGCCCGGCGACTTCGCGCCCCATACCCGAGTAATCCACAGCTTCGACAGAAACGGCGTTTTCTGCATAGAGCTTATCTAAATTTGCTTTTGCCCGGCCCTCGCGGCAACCAGCGACCAGTTCGTTTGCGATTTCTTTTAAATTCATCACACCTCTCCATCATTTGTTCACTATATGTTCTTTTTGCCATCGTCAGGCGATTCTGAACACCCCCTTTGTCTTGCCTCGGCAGAATTCCCCGCATATACGCGCGTTCATGCTTGATACCGCCTCGAACCAACCCGTTTTGCCGCCCGAGATCGCCCGGCGCCGGACATTCGCCATCATCTCGCACCCGGATGCGGGCAAAACGACGCTGACTGAAAAGTTCCTGTTGTACGGGGGCGCTATTCAGATGGCCGGTCAGGTGCGCGCCAAGGGCGAAGCCCGGCGCACCCGTTCGGACTTCATGCAGATGGAGAAGGATCGCGGCATCTCGGTTTCCGCATCGGCGATGTCTTTTGACTATGACACCTTCAGGTTCAATCTGGTGGATACGCCCGGCCACAGTGATTTCTCTGAAGACACCTATCGCACGCTGACCGCTGTGGACGCCGCCGTGATGGTCATCGACGGCGCGAAAGGTGTGGAAAGCCAGACGCAGAAACTGTTCGAGGTCTGTCGCCTGCGTGATCTGCCGATCCTGACCTTCTGTAACAAGATGGACCGCGAAAGCCGCGATACGTTCGAGATCATCGACGAAATTCAGGAAATGCTGGCCATTGACGTCACGCCTGCCGCGTGGCCCATCGGCGTCGGCCGCGATTTCATCGGCTGCTACGACATGCTGCGCGACCGGTTGGAGCTGATGGACCGCGCCGACCGTAACAAAGTGGCCGAAAGCATCGAGATCAACGGTCTTGATGACCCCAAGCTCGCGGAACACGTACCCGAGCACCTGCTGGAGAAGTTCCTAGAAGAGGTCGAGATGGCGCGGGAGCTGCTGCCCGCCATGGACCCGCAGGCGGTGCTTGAGGGGCATATGACCCCGATCTGGTTCGGTTCGGCGATCAACTCGTTCGGTGTCAAGGAACTGATGGAGGGCATCGGCGCTTATGGCCCGCAGCCGCAAATCCAATCTGCCGAACCGCGTCAAATCGCACCGGATGAAAAGAAGGTCGCCGGTTTTGTCTTCAAGGTTCAGGCAAATATGGACCCAAAGCACCGCGACCGCGTCGCCTTTGTTCGCATGGCATCGGGCCATTTCAAGCGTGGTATGAAGCTGACCCACGTGCGATCGAAAAAGCCGATGGCGATTTCGAACCCTGTGCTGTTTCTGGCGTCCGACCGCGAACTGGCCGAAGAGGCCTGGGCCGGTGATATCATCGGCATCCCCAACCACGGGCAATTGCGCATCGGCGACACGCTGACCGAAGGCGAAGCGATCCGGGTGACCGGCATCCCGTCCTTCGCGCCGGAACTGCTGCAAACCGTGCGCCCCGGCGATCCAATGAAGGCCAAGCATCTGGAAAAGGCTCTGATGCAATTTGCCGAGGAAGGTGCCGCGAAGGTGTTCAAACCTTCGATCGGATCGGGCTTTATCGTCGGCGTCGTCGGCGCGTTGCAATTCGAAGTACTCGCCAGCCGGATTGAGATGGAATACGGCCTGCCCGTGCGCTTTGAGGCGTCGCAATTCACCTCGGCCCGCTGGGTCAGCGGCGGCAAGGCCGAAGTCGAGAAGTTCGTCGAAGCCAACAAGCAGCACATCGCCCATGATCATGACGGCGATATCGTTTATCTGACGCGCCTGCAGTGGGACATCGACCGGGTCGTCCGCGACTACCCCGAACTGAACCTGACGGCCACGAAAGAGATGATGGCGTGATGGCACGGGCCGAAAGCACGAATGGATGATGATCTAACGTATTCGGGTGGCTTGCCCGCCCTGCAAGACAGGTTCGAAAGGCGACGAGCGCCTTTCGACTTCTCGGACGAGGTACTGCCGGCAGAAGATGTCGATCTGACCCATTTGACGCGTCAGATTGTTCCTGAAAGCGCGACACGGCCGCAACCCGGCCAGGCGGATACATCCTGGACGCGCAAACGCCGACACATCGCGCAGGAATTCGTCGGAAAATCTGAACTGGCGTTTCTGAACGCGCAGCTTATTTCGAACTTGCGGAAACGATCCTGGCCGAACCACGCCCCCGCCTTGTTTTGCCGGTTGTGGGCCGAGCATTCGGATCATCTGTTCAAGGCTTTGAATCGCGATCCCAGGACAGTGTTCCGGCGCCTGGCCAAAATGCGCAGGACTCGTACGGCGCGTAGGGAAGCGCGCCAATGACGACCTGGGGAATCGTGTCCATGGTTCGCGGATCGACCCGCGACATCCTCAGGTTCGCGGCCCATCACCTCGATCTGGGTGCGGATTATCTGTACATCTACCTGGACGAACCTAATCGTGAGGCGCACCGGGCCCTCAGGAAACACCCGAAAATCAGAGCGCGAATCTGCGATGATGTCTTTTGGGAGAAACGCAAACGCAACCGCCCGGACCGCCATCAGGTTCGTCAGACACTTCATGCCACATTCACCTATCGCAACACCGATCTGGACTGGCTGGCCCATATCGACGTGGATGAGTTCCTTTGGTCTTCAAAACCCATCCGGGAGCAGTTGCAATCCGTCCCCGCGGAAATCCCTGCCGTCCGCGTCCGGCCAATGGAGGCAATGGCAGGCGGCGAGGATCTGTTCAAGGCGCATATCCCCAGCGGCCCGGACCGCTCAGCTATGGTACAGTCCATCTATCCCAACTATGGCAGCTTTGTACTCGGCGGGTTCCTCAGCCACGTTCAGGGTAAGCTGTTCGTCCGCACAGGCATGGAAAAGCTGAACTTTCGCATCCACAACCTGTTTCAAAACAAAAAACTTCTGCCCTGCAAATTCGAACTTCCGGGGTTGGAGCTGTGTCATCGCCACGCCCCTGACTGGGACCACTGGGCCGCGCATTACCAGTTCCGGATGGCGCGTGGGTCCTATCAACCCGGCATGTCCCCGAACGTTCCGCGCGAACTGGGCGGTCTGAACAAGAATGAGTTGTTCAACTGGATCGAGACAGAACAGGGCCAGGACGGTTTGCGCGCGTTCTATGACGAAATTAGCGGTGCCGATCCCGGCGTACGCGTACGTCTCGAAGAATATGGGTTGATCCGGCACAGACCGCTGGATCTGGACGCTAAGGTTGCGAAACACTTTCCCGGAAGCTGCTGAATTGTTGCGGAAAACCAGCAGTGGGCGTTAGCGACGTCAGGTTAAGGGCTCTTCATTTGACCCTGCCCCATGATTTTGTTATGTCCGCGCAAAGCCGAAATGCGCGTGACAGCGTATGGCCATCCGGGCCCGGCATTCCTTTGACGCGCGGGCTAGGTCTAGTGTCCGCATGAACCGGACATACATGACAAAATTCAACGAACTGAACCTGAACCCGAAGGTCCTCAAAGCCATTGAGGAAGCCGGATACGAAACGCCCACGCCAATTCAGGAAGGCGCGATACCCGCTGCCCTTGAAGGTCGGGATGTTCTGGGCATTGCTCAGACCGGTACCGGCAAGACGGCCAGCTTTACGCTGCCGATGATCACCTTGCTGGCCCGTGGGCGCGCCCGTGCACGGATGCCGCGCTCGCTGGTGCTGTGCCCGACCCGGGAACTGGCCGCGCAAGTGGCCGAGAATTTCGACACCTACGCCAAACACCTGAAACTGACCAAAGCGCTGCTGATCGGCGGCGTCAGCTTCAAAGAGCAGGACGCGTTGATCGACCGGGGCGTTGACGTCCTGATCGCCACGCCGGGTCGCCTGCTGGACCATTTCGAACGCGGCAAGCTTCTTTTGACCGGTGTTCAGATCATGGTTGTCGACGAAGCTGACCGGATGCTGGACATGGGGTTCATCCCCGATATCGAACGCATCTTCTCGCTGACGCCGTTCACGCGCCAGACCTTGTTCTTCTCGGCCACTATGGCGCCCGAGATTGAGCGGATCACCGACACCTTTCTGTCCGCACCCACGCGGGTCGAGGTTGCGCGTCAGGCCACTGCTTCGGAAACTATTGAACAGGGCGTTGTCATGTTCAAAGGCGGTCGTCGGGATCGTGAGGCCAGCCAGAAACGCAATGTCCTGCGGGCGCTGATCGACGCTGAAGGCGAGAAGTGCACCAACGCCATCATCTTCTGCAACCGCAAGACCGATGTGGATATCTGCGCCAAATCTCTCAAGAAATACGGCTATGACGCCGCCGCGATCCACGGCGATCTGGATCAATCCCAGCGCACGAAAACACTCGACGGCTTCCGGGATGGGTCTTTGCGCCTACTCGTGGCCTCGGACGTGGCCGCGCGCGGATTGGATGTGCCATCCGTCAGCCATGTGATCAATTTCGACGTCCCCGGCCACCCCGAGGATTACGTCCACCGCATTGGCCGCACCGGTCGCGCCGGGCGTGAGGGCAAGGCGATCACGATCTGCTCTTCCCGCGATGAAAAGGCGCTGGCGGCGGTGGAGAAGTTGATTCAGAAAGAAATTCCCCGTCTGAACAACCCGATTGAGGCGGATGACTCCAAAGCCGATACCCCAAAAACCGAGAATCAGCCCAAAGCGGCGGACACCAAAAAGTCCGATCGGCGCAAAAGCGAGCCCCGTGCGGAAAGAGAGCCTCGTAAGGATAGAGAACCGCGCAAGGATAGAGAGCCCCGTAAGGACAAAGAGTCCAAAGGCCGCGGTCGCAGAGACGACAGGGGCCCTGCAGTTGTCGGCATGGGCGATCACTTGCCCAGCTTCATCGCCCTCAGCTTTGACGAACGCCGTGCAGGCTAAATCGTAAGCACCAGTGCCAGTATCGAGGCACCAAGCAACGTCATCCCGGCGATCTCGCGCCGGGTGATTCTTTCGCGGAAAAACAATAGCGAGGCGAACAGGCTGAAGATCAGTTCGACCTGCCCGAGAGCTTTGACATAGGCCGCGTTTTGCAGCGTGAAGGCAAAAAACCAGCAGAACGATCCACATAGACTGGTGAGCCCGACAAAAACGCTCGTTCGGCGTGTGTCCCAAACCGCGCGCAGCTCGGCACGGTCGCGCCACAGCAGCCACAGCCCCATGCTGAGGAATTGGAACGAAACCACCACGGCCAAGGTGACCAGTGCCCGAAACCAGGCGTCTAAATCCCCCAGTTCCAACGAGGCACCGCGATAGCTGACGGATGAGAAAGCAAACAGCACGCCCGAACCCAGCCCAAGGCGCGATGCACGGTTGGTGAGGTGTGCCCACCAAGCCCCTTCTCCACCAGGACTTTTCGACAACAGCAAGACAGCCACCAGTCCCAGAACAATCGCAAACAACGCACCCGAGGATACCTGATCGCCCAGGACCAAAAATCCGACGATGGCGGTTTGGATAACTTCGGTCTTCTTGAATGTAATACCGACGGCAAAATTGCGTTGTTTGAACAGGGCCACCACGCAGATGGTCGCCAAAATCTGCGTTGTCCCGCCGATCACTGCAAACAACCAGAAACGCCCGGTCAGGGCCGGTAGGCTGAATCCGGTCAATTGCATTGCCACGATCAGCGCAAGGACTGCCAACGGCATGGAATAGGCGAACCGCGCAAAAGTCGCGCCGGCTGCCGAAAGTTTCACAGTGCTCAGCGACTTTTGCAGCATGAACCGCACGGTTTGAAATGCCGCGGCGGCGATGGTGATGGGGATCCACAAACTCATGGATTCCCTTGTGTCGTCAAATCATCCCTTTGGCCAGAGCGGATGCTCGACCGGGTCCTTGGTACGCCAGAAATAGGACCGGAAAATCTGCCCGTAAGACCGATAGACATAAGCGTGGTTGCTGGCCAGATAGCCGTCTTTTCCGGCACGATAAAGCGCAGGCAATCGGTACCACGGAGCACCGGGATTCATGTGATGAACGACGTGCAGATTGTTGTTCAGAAACAAAAAAGCCAACAATCCACGATCTTCGACAATGACCGTTCGGGCACTGGAGTTTTCGTGCGCCCGGTGTTCAAGAAACGTCCGGATCTTGACCAAGCCCAAACCAATGTAGGCAGACAGAACAAATGCCCAAAGCGGCATTGGAGACCGAGCAACCACCCACAAAACCGCGGCCACTCCAATCAGGTGCAGTCCCCATGCCAACAGTACGGCTCTGTCTCCGCGTTTGGCGCCGCGCAACTCATCCCGAAAGAAGATATACTGACCAATCGTGGGGCCCAACACCATGCGCCCGAGCAGTGTGTTGTTCGCCCTCAGGAGCCGCTTTTGCCAGCTTTTGAGCGTATTCCAAACCTTCGGGTCCAGATAGTTCGACTCGGGGTCGTCATAGGGGTCGGTCAGCGTCGAATCCCTGTGATGCGCCAGATGCAGATCGCGGAACCGGTTGTACGGAATGAACAAGGTCAGAGGCAGGGCCATCAGCGCCTCGTTCAGCCAACGCGTGCGGAACGGGTGCCCGTGCAGCGCCTCGTGCGTCAGCGACGAGTGCAGCGCCGCGACCAAGCCCATGGCTGGGATTGCCAGCCAAATGGGAAGTGTGAATATCACCGCCAGCCACGCTGCATAACACGCAATGATCAGGGCAAAGGTGCCCCACTCGGGACCCGGCCGCTCAGACATTTCGGCCCCATGTGATGCCCGCCCAGACACGCTCATAGATCACGTACATCGTCAGGCCGATGCCCGTGTTCACAATCGCCAACGTCCCACCAACTGCGGCAGAGCCTGTCGCGATAAGACCCACCAGAGTCATCATGACCAGGCCCATCGCATTCCACACCACAGCCTTCACGACCGATCTTCGTCGCGTTTCCATTCCGTCACCCATATTATTGTTATGTTTTAAGAATTACGGATCGTGGCCGAGTTGAAAATTCTGAATATGATTAACAAAATTCATCATCCATGATATAAATCAACATATGACGGATAAATTAGACAAACGAGACCGCGCTGCGCAGTTTCGCCAACGCCTTGCCCGCGCGATGGAAGAACGTGACATCAGCCAAAGCGCGCTGGCCCGGGATATCGGTGTCGACCGATCGACCGTATCCCAACTTTTAACCGGCGAAGGTGCGCGCCTGCCGAACGCGCATGTCGTTGGCAGCTGCGCCACAGCGCTAGGTGTTTCGGCTGACTGGCTGCTGAGCTTATCGGATCGGCCAGAAAGCGCTGCAGAGCTCCTGGCGCTTTCTCTGAGTATGACCAAAGCGCCACGCGCGCTGGTCGATGAACGCATTTTCGAATGGCACAAAGAGGCGGCTGGCTACAAGGTTCGCTATGTACCCGCCACCCTGCCCGACATGCTGAAAACCCGCGCCGTGCTAGAGTGGGAATACGCCCCGCATCTGGGGCGAACGGCGGATCAGGCCATCGGCGCGTCAGAAGACCGGCTGACGTGGATGCGCAGCGCGCAATCAGATTATGAGATCGCCATGCCGCTGTATGAGATCGACAGCTTTGCCCGCGCGACCGGATACTACGAAGGCCTGTGCCCGAAAATCAGGATGGATCAGATCGACCACTTGTTAGAGCTGAGCGACCAGCTTTATCCCCGCATGCGCATCTATCTGTTTGATGCCAAACGCCTCTATTCTGCGCCGGTCACGATTTTTGGCCCGCTGTTGTGTGTGTTCTACGCGGGCAGTCACTATATGGCCTTTCGGGACCGCGACAGAATCGAAGTTTTTTCCCGTCATTTCGATACGTTGGTGCGAGAAGCGGATGTGACGGCGCGGGACTTCCCCGATCATCTCAGGCAGCTGCGATCAACGATTTCCGCCTGATAACGGCCTCATAGATGCGTAAGCGACCAAGGTGTGATATCGTCACTTGGCGCGAACTTTCGAGCGATCCGATCACAGACGGAGGACCATAGGAATGGACGCATTAAAAACTGCTCAATACGCACGGGCGCTTTATTCCGCCCACGGAGATCAGGCCGAGGCGGAAGCCGCGCAGAAGATGCGCGAATGCAAAGACGCCGGGAACATGCAGCAAGCCCGCGACTGGCAGGCGGTTCGCCAGAGCATCCGCCAGATTCGCGGACCCAATCAGGGTTAGATTTTCGGGTCGGGGTTGACGGTGTGCCCATCAACGGCAATCACCTGCCCCGACACCAGCCGCGCCGCATCCGATGCAAGGAACACGGCCATATTGGCGATGTCGTGACCTTCGACAAAGCGACCCATTGAAGTGCCCGAGGCGTAACCGTCATAGACTTGGTCACGCGTCATGCCCTTGGCGTCGGCTTCTCGCTGCAGCACGCCTTCCATCCGTGGGCCTTCTACTGAGCCAGGGCAGATGACATTGCATCGCACGCCATGCGCGCCAAGCTCCATCGCCAGGGTCTTGGCCAGACCGATCATCCCCCACTTCGCAGCAGCATAAGGCGCGCGATTAGGGTACCCATATTGGCCAGCCGTCGAAGACGTAATGACCACCGCGCCACTGCCCTGACGTTTCAGGATCGGCGCCGCGTGTTTGGCGCACAGAAAGGCACCCTCCAGATTTACTGCAAGGCACATGCGCCAATCGTCCAATGCAACGTCTTCAACCGAAGCGGTTGGTCCCGCGATTCCTGCGTTTGCGCACAGGGTGTCCAAACCACCCCATTCCGCCTCAATGTCTTGGAACAAGGTGGCCACGGCATTCTCGTCCGCGACGTTCGCCTCGGACCGCCGCCAATGGGCCGGACAATCTGACAGCGCCTTCGGGTTGACGTCAGCCACCCAGACCTGCGCACCAGCTGCGTCAAAGGCTTCGGCCATAGCGCGGCCAACGCCCGACGCGCCAGCCGTGATCAGAACGCGCGCACTCATGCCGGTTTGCGGATCGCAGCACCCGCACCTTCAGGATAAGGCAATCCAGCCTGAGCTTCGGCGATCCGGGCCATAGCCGCTTCGATCTCGGCCGAAGGTGCGCTCGGACGACGGGTTTCCAGACTTACATGCAGCAGGAAGCTTTCGCCCGTGGCCAAAAGGTTGTCGCCTTCGTACATGGAATGGAACACGTGCAGTTTCTTGCCCTGCCCCAACAACATCTGCGTGCGCACTTCGATCTTTGCACCCGCGTGGACTTCGTCGATATAGCGGAGGTGGTTTTCGGCCGTAAAGTAACTGCCACCCGAGGAGATGTAATCCGCATCGCAGCCCATGATTTCCATGAAGCGGTCGGTCGCTGCGGCGAAGGCTTCAAGGTACCGGGCCTCGTTCATGTGGCCATTATAATCCGTCCAATCCAACGGCACTGCACGCGCCAGTGTCAGAATTGGCTGGCTCAGATCGGCCTGATCCATCGTCGGAAGTGCGCCCGGTTTCAGCGCCACGTCATGCTGGTTCAGAACAGCACCGGCCCCACAGTTCTGCGCCTTGAGCGCCCGCATCATGCCAACGAGGTTATTGTCGCGAATACGCTCCAATTCGCGGATCGAGTGCATGCCCGATTGTGCGTCAGACTGATCCGCGATCATGTCGACCAGCTCATCAGTGAACTCGGGCACATCCATCAACTTGGTCCAGGGCCATTGCAACGCCGGGCCGAACTGCGCCATGAAATGCCGCATCCCTGCCTCGCCACCGGCCACGCGATAGGTTTCGAACAGACCCATCTGTGCCCAGCGAATGCCAAAACCCATACGAATTGCTTCGTCGATCTCTTCAGTCGTGGCGATACCGTCCTTGACCAACCACAGCGCTTCGCGCCAGACAGCTTCGAGGAACCGGTCAGCAATATGCGCATCGATCTCTTTTTTGACATGCAGAGGGAAGAAACCCACCGATTTCAACAGGTCCTTCGCGCGGTCGACCATCTCGGGCGTGTTCTTGTTGGTCGGCACCAATTCGATCAGCGGCAGCAGGTAAACCGGGTTAAACGGATGCGTCACCACGATTTGTTCAGGGCGCAACGCGCCTTCCTGCAACTCGGACGGTTTGAACCCGCTGGTTGACGACCCGATGATCGCCTCCGGATTGCAGGCCTCTTGCAAGCTTTTGTAAACCTTCAGCTTCAGATCCAGCCGTTCAGGTACACTTTCCTGAATCCAGATGGCGCCTTGCACGGCGTCAGTCAGATCGTCATGGAAGGTAAGCGCCCCCTCAGACGGCAAAAGCACATCACTCAACCCCGGCAGAGACCGGCGCGCGTTATCGAGCACCTCGCCAATCTTGCGCTCGGCCTCCGGGTCCGGATCGAACACGCGGACATCCCAACCGTTAAGCAAGAACCGCGCGGCCCACCCGCCGCCGATTACACCACCACCGATGATAGCTGCTGTTTTTGTCATTTCTTTTCCTAGTCGATACAGATCACCAGCTCGCGTCCCGTCTCATCCAGATGAGGAATGCACCCGAACTGCGGCGTGACCGCGCTGCATTGTTTGGTCTCGGACAGGCAAAAGCCTTGACAGTCCGAACCTTTTTCACAGGTCTTGCCCGCATCTGCCAGCGGCAGAACGCACACATATTGCTGGGCTTTGCCTGCAACCTCGTAGACACCGCCTTTGGCTTCGCAGGCCTGCCTCCCATTGTTCACAGAAGCCGCCTCCGCCTTTTCATCCGCCGGAAGGCAAGCCGCCATAAGCCCCGCTCCAACGACAGCCAGACACCGCAACATCACTTTCATGAGTCTCATTCCCTCAGTTGATGCCCCGGTGTCCTGGCAAGGCGAACTTCCTACAAGGAGAAAATTCAGCCCTTAGGTGCTCGTTTCACCAGCCCCAGCTTCTCACGCACTTCCTGCGCGCCGATCACCCGCGCGCCCATGTTCGAAACGATGGTGTTCGCCCGCTCAACCAGCTGCCAGTTTTCCGCAAGAACGCCTTTATCGAGGAACAGATTGTCCTCAAGGCCAACGCGCACATTGCCGCCCGCCAGCACCGAAGCCGACGCATATGCCATCTGGTTCCGCCCAAGCGCGAATGCGCTGAAGGTCCAGTCATCAGGCACGTTATTCACCATGGCCATAAAGGTGTTCAGATCATCCGGAGCCCCCCACGGCACGCCCATGCACAGCTGAACCAGCGCCGGGCTGTCCAGAACGCCGTCCTTCACCAACTGCTTGGCGTACCACAGATGACCGGTATCAAAGGCCTCGATCTCAGGCTTCACGCCCAGATGCGTCATCATCCGGCCCATCGCCTGCAGCATGCCTGGCGTGTTGGTCATGACATAGTCAGCTTCGGCAAAATTCATGGTGCCGCAATCAAGAGTACAGATTTCGGGCAGACATTCAGCCACATGCTCCACCCGAGCAGCCGCGCCGATCATGTCGGTGCCGTCCGCGTTCAACGGCAGTGGAGATTCCGTCGGGCCAAAAATCATGTCGCCGCCCATCCCGGCGGTGAGGTTCAGCACAACGTCGACCTCGGCTTCACGAATGCGATCAGTCACCTCGCGGTACAGGTCCAGACGACGGCTGGGTGCACCGGTTTCCGGATCACGCACGTGGCAATGCACGATGGCCGCGCCTGCCTTGGCCGCGGCGATCGCACTTTCGGCAATCTGCTTGGGCGAACGCGGCACATGCGGGCTGCGATCCTGTGTTCCGCCCGAGCCGGTGACAGCGCAGGTGATGAAGACTTCGCGGTTCATTTCCAGTGGCATGGTGTTTTCCCCAACTTATACCCGGTTTTGACCTAAGTTATCCTCAGGCTTCTCCCCGGATTCCGATTTGCGTTCATCCCCGACTCTGGCGCAGCTTTATGGAAACAACTTGCCAGAATGCGAATCGAACTTGATGAAATCCGCAAAAAACATATTGCAGCCCGAACATCGCGCCCTAAAAACGGCCGTGCTGGTTCTGGATGAATGCAACACGCTCAGCTTTGCCTCGGCCGTTGATCCCATGCGCGCCGCCAACCGTCTGGCGGACCGCCCAGCCTTTGACTGGGATTATGTGACGGCCACAGCGGAACCGGCGATGCTGACCAGCGCCCTGAATGTTCCAGGCACACCGCTGGCTCGATTGCAGGGTTGCGACCTGATGATCGTCATTGCAGGTTTCCAACTGGCCCGTCACGCCACACCCAGCTTGCTCGCCGGACTGCGCCGCATTGCCGGTACCGGAGCCACCATGGCTGGCATCGACGGCGGCCCCTGGCTACTGGCTGAAGCCGGCCTGCTGAACGGCCACTCCGCCACAACGCACTGGGAGGATCTGGACAATTTCGCGACCCGCTTCCCCGAAGTCGATGTTCGCCCCGACCGATTCACTGTGTCCGGCAACCGTCTGACCTCAGGCGGCGCGATCCCCGCGGTCGAGATGATGCTACACATCATCGCCGCGCGCCACGGCGCAGGTTTTGCTGCCCGCGTGTCCGGCCTGTTCCTCTACGAGGGCGCACCGGAACCGTCCAAGCCACAAAGCCGTACAGGCGTGCCGCATCGTCATACGGCTCTGACAGCAAAGGCGAACTCTCTCATGGAAAGGTCTCTTGAGGATCCGCTGCCATTGGCCGACATCGCCGATACCTTGGGCACCAGCCCTCGTACTCTGCAACAACAGTTCCGTCTGCGCCTGAACACAACGCCGCAGGATCACTATCTGCAACTGCGCCTGGCCGAAGCGCGGCGTCTGGTCACCGATACGGATATGCCACTGATGGACGTGGCACTCGCCACAGGCTTTGCCTCACAATCCAGCTTTGCCCGTGCTTTCCGCACCGCGCACGGCCTGTCGGCCAGAGACCTCCGTCAGGACCGGATCCAGCCCACACATCACTGACCGGATCCGCTTCATCTGGCTAAAAATTTCCCGGGGGAGTCGCGCAAAGCGCGGCGGATGCAGAGCCCCCTTAGAACGGCATCGGATGCGCGCGATGCGCGGCACTGATATCCGCCAGGACATCATCCGCCAACACCACCTCCGTGCCCCCCAGAATATGGGCCAGCTGCGAAATTGTGGTCGCGCCAAAAATAGCAGACATCATGAACGGGCGTGTCCGGCACCATGCCAGCGCCATATGCACCGGATCCAGGCCATGCCGCTGCGCTATCTCCAGATAGGCATCGACGGCCCCAAACACACGCTCGTACTTTCGCCCACCCATGGTCGGAACAAGATCCATGCGCGAGCCCTTAGGCACCGCTCCGCCCTGATACTTGCCCGTCAGAAACCCTGCCGCCAACGGAGAAAACGCCATCAGGCCGACATCTTCGCGCACGCTTAGCTCGGCCATATCGGTGTCGAAGTGGCGGCACAGCAGAGAATACTCATTCTGGACCGAAGCGACCCGTGGCGCGCCCAACTGTTCGGCCAGCCGCAGCCATTGCGCGGTGCCCCATGCGCTTTCATTCGACAGGCCGAATGCGCGGATGTTGCCCTTGTCGACTTGCTGTTGCAGGGCTTCAAGACACTCCTGCATATTCGCCAGTACCTCATCGGTGTTGTGACCAGACGGCGCATAGTCCCAGTTCTGTCGAAACATGTAACTGCCGCGATTGGGCCAGTGAAACTGATACAGATCGATGCAATCTGTCTGCAAACGACGCAGAGATCCCTCGATCGCTTCGGGAATCGTTTGCGCAGAAATTGGTGCCCCGTCGCGGGCATGCGCGAAACCTGCACCGGAGTGTTTGGTCGCCAGAATATACTCCGCCCGCCGCGCGGGGTTCACCGCGTTCCAGTTGCCCAGGATTTCTTCGGTCCGCCCCACGGTCTCTTTCGAGATCGGGTTCACCGGGTACATCTCAGCCGCGTCAACGAAATTGATCCCAGCCTCCAGCGCCATGTCGATCTGGGTGTGTGCATCCGCTTCAGAGGTCTGCGTCCCAAACGTCATGGTGCCAAGGCACAGATCCGTCACTTCAATACCAGTGCGCCCCAATGGGTTCTTTTTCATCTCAAAATCCTTCTGCTCGCAACGCCGCGCACCCTAAAGCAGAGAACCGTCAGAGCAAGGGTGCAGGCGATCAATTCCGGTGCAACAAGGGGTTGGGCTTATTCAAACCTCTCTGCAGAAAGCGGAATAAAGCCAAACGCAGCACACGGCGTTTCTGCCCCCTGTGATACGGGTATCCATGCCGATTCCAGCGAATGCGCTTTCCTTTCAAAGTTTTGGTCCGCCATGCGGACCAATGCTTCCGGTCACTGCGGCTGCGCCAATGTCGGCTTTAGGTTGCTCGTGAAGTTCACCTGAAATGAGAATTCCAAACCTCTCGTCGAACCTCATCTCTGGCCTCGTATGCCGCTATTGCTTCGTCTAGCTCGTCAGGTTCAAGCGCGTTTTCTCCCCTGGCGATCCGCGTGACTTGCATCGTGTACCATGCAGTCACTCCGCCTTCCGGAGGGTTCTTGAAACGTGGGAATTGCGGCTCGTCGCGTTGATCGGAAAGCCAAAAGGATGGCAATTCTGGATCAACGACCAATGCGCGGGCCAATCCAACGAGATCGGCTTTTCCCTCTGCAATGGCGCTTTTGGCCTGTGCAAGCGTCTTGAAACCGCCCGTCACCATAAGGGGAATGTTCGTTTTCGCACGCGCACGTTCAGCAAAATCAAGAAAATAGGCGCCGGAACCCGCACGATCTGATGATGACGCAGCACCCGGAAAATATGTGCCACCGCTGACATCAATCAGATCAATTGTTGTTTTGTCTAATGCCGCAATGACCTCAAGAGATTCATCTTCAGCAAAGCCGCCTTCAAGTTGATCTGTAGCGTTCAATTTGATGCCCACAGGGAAATCCGGGCCAACGGCATCGCGCACGGCGCTGATCACTTCCAGCAGCAGTCTCATCCGGTTTTGCAATGAACCGCCATAGGCATCTTCGCGTTTGTTGAATAGCGGAGACAGAAACTGATTAAGTAAGAATCCATGGGCCGCATGCAACTCAACGCCACCGAACCCAAGCCGCTTGGCAAGGTTCGCTGTGCGTGCAAATTCGGCCGGCAGTGCATGGATCTCATCCAAGGACAGCGCGTCGCATTTCAGACCGGGCAAATCAAGTCTACTCGGGCCTTTCGGCGAGCTGACCGGAGCGTCCGCCATCGCACCTGCATGTCCAAGTTGCGGCCACAAATGAGCGTCGTTGGTTGCCCCTGCCTGTGCAAGTTTTCTTAGGGTTGCGAAATCGGATTGATCGTTCAAAACCAAATTGCCGGGCTTCTCAGCAAAATGAGGTGTGCCCTGCACTTCGCCGATGATCGAGAGGGCGAGGCCGCCAGTTGCCCAACGCTCATAGAGCTTGATTTGATCATCACTTGGATTGCCTTTGCCGTCACCAAGCGAGTCAGACATCGCCGATTTAGCAATTCGGTTTTTAAGAGTTACGCCGCAGGGCAGAATTAGCGGCTGGTGCAAGAGGGACTGGGTTCTATGGGACATTTGGTTCCTCAAACTTTTGCCTTAACAATCGAAAGCAGTCATTTTTGCCTTGCACCGCATCCGTCAATTTGGGCTTCAATCCAGCCATTTAGGCATTTCTGATCGCACATCTTTGCGCAAAAACCGCCACGCCTTCCGGAAAGCGGCTCGGGCCCTAAGCCTCAGCTTTCTTTTCCCAGCGCCCGGATTCTTCGGACCAGTATTGGGCGGAACATCCCGCACCGGTCAAAGCCTTCCACTGCCCGCGCGCGCGTTGAACGGCCTCTGCGTCATTACCGTCAAACAGGATACATACGCGGTCCAGTTTCTTGATCTCGTCGGGGTCGACCACCGCGCCATCTACCGCCATGACACAAGACGCATCATTGGCAGCCTGCGCCTCGGTCGTCAGCAGGATCGGCTGCGCGGCATCGTACGGACCGCCTGCGCGGCCATGTGGCAGGAACCCTTCTTCGGGCCCCTGCCACAGCTTTTCATCCAGCCAGTCCATCCGCGCGGGATCGCTCCCCCGCACGGCAATCTTCCACCCGGCCTGCCGTGCCTTGTCCAGCAGCACCGGCAAGGTATGCTCCAACGGTTGGCGGGTCAGGTGATAGAAATAGACGGCCCCCATCGGCTTACTCGAAGTTGTCCTGAACGAAACGGCTCAGCGCGCGTACGCCCCAGCCGGTTGCGCCCTTCGGGGCGTAGGATGTCTCGGACGAGACCGAAGCCACACCGGCAATATCCAGGTGAATCCACGGCATATCTTCCTTTACGAACCGCTGCAGGAACTGCGCCGCCGTGATCGAACCCGCCGGGCGCCCGCCCACGTTCTTCATGTCGGCAATCCGCGACTTCAGCTGCTTGTCATAGGCTTCGCCCAACGGCATGCGCCATGCGCCTTCGTCCTCGGCCCCTGCCGCCTTCAGGAAGGCATTGCAGAACGTGTCATTGTTCGAAAATACGCCCGCGTTCTCATGCCCGAGGCCGATAATAATCGCTCCGGTCAGGGTGGCCAGATCGACCATGCCCACAGGCTTGAACCGTTCTTGCGCGTACCACATCACGTCACACAGAACCAAACGGCCCTCGGCGTCGGTGTTGATGATCTCGACCGTGTCGCCCTTCATGGATTTGACCACATCACCCGGACGGGTGGCGTTGCCCGAAGGCATGTTTTCTACCAATCCGACCAAGCTGACAACGTTGGCCTTGGCCTTGCGCTTGGCCAGCGCGCGCATGGTACCTGCCACTACGCCAGCGCCGCCCATGTCCATGGTCATGTCTTCCATACCACCCGCAGGTTTCAGCGAAATACCACCGGTGTCGAACACCACACCCTTACCGACCAAAGCCAGCGGCGCGTCATCTTTGTCGCCGCCATTCCATTGCATCACCACAACCTTCGAAGGGCTGACCGACCCCTGCCCGACGCTTAGCAGCGTACGCATGCCCAGCTCGGCCAGTTTGTCTTCTTCCAGCACTTCGACCTCAAGCCCCAGTGCCTTCATCTCGTCCAGCCGGTCGGCGAATTCGGTGGTGGTCAGGATATTCGCAGGCTCGTTGGTCAAATCGCGGGTCATACGGACACCGTCGGCGACCGCGTAGAGCGGTGCAAACGCAGCCTCGATCTCATCTGCCTTCTGGTGGGTTATGATGACCGAACCGGCCTCATCAGACTCCTTAGTCTTGTGCGCATCAAAATCATAGCTGCGCAGCGCGATGCCCATGGCCAGATCCTCGGCTTTGACCTGATTGCCCGACATCACCAGCAGGTCCTTGCTGCCCGCCAGCTTGGCCAGCGCGGCACCGGCCTTGCGGGCCTCGACGGGTTCGGGGCGGCGCGGCAGGACCAGAACGTCCAGCGCCTCGGCTGCCATGCCGGATGGCCACGCCATCGAGATCACGTCACCGGTTTTCACCTTTTCGAACCGCTCGCTTTCGACCAGCCGTGTCACAGCCCCGCGGGTCAGGCGGTTGGCGCGACGGGCGGCAGGGTTCATTTTGCCGTCGGACGGGATGATAATGGCCACGCGCCCTTCGGCCTGCGCCATCGCATCCATGTCGGGGTCCTGGAAACGGATCGGTACAAGACTGCTCATTGCGAACTCCTCAAAATCAGTTCCCCAAGACCTAGCCCGCGCCGCGCGGCTTGACCAGATAGCAGTTTTCCCCGGCCCGCATTTGGACTACAGTCCCGGAAAAAATCCGACAGGCTCGGGGGAGAAGGTTTTGGCAAGACAGAGCAGGCATAGGCCGTCGCGCACAATTGCGTGTAGCGGTGATTCTGGTCTGCACCCGACCAAAGGCTGTTTGTGCGTCTTTTCGGCAGGAGTTCCTTCGTGATCCTCGACCGCTACTTCGCCCGCCGATTCATTCAAAGTTTCCTGGTCATCGGCAGCATTTTCCTGACGCTGATGATTCTGATCGACCTGATCGAACAGGTGCGCCGCTTTGACGATGCAAACCTGTCCTTCGGTCAGCTGTTGCAATTGACGTTGCTGAATACGCCTGCCGCGATCAGCGAAATGCTGCCGCTGCTGGTCATCCTGTCCACGATCGCGTTATTTATCGGTCTGGCACGCAGCTCGGAATTGGTCGTGACCCGCGCCACCGGCCGATCAGGCATTCGCGCCCTGTTGGCCCCAGTGGTGATCGCCCTGATCATCGGCGCACTGGCGGTTGGCATGTTGAACCCCATCGCAGCCGCCACGTCGGAAGAGTACAAACAGCTTGCCGAATCCTACAAAAACAACGGCGGATCAACGCTGTCGATCAGTGCAGATGGTCTTTGGTTGCGGCAGGGTTCGGCCAATGGCCAATCCGTGATCCACGCCCAGGACACATCTAACGGCGACAGGTTCACCCTTAATCAGGTGACGATCATTACTTTTGCCCCGGATGGCACACCAACCCAGCAGATCGTAGCCGACCAAGCGGATCTGGAGAACGGTACGTGGGTCCTGACCAATGCCAAGATTTGGGCGCTGGAAGGCGGTGTGAATCCAGAAACCCACGCCACTGAACACGCGCGGCTTGAGGTTCCCACATCGCTGACACGCCAACGGATTCTGGACACGCTTGGCGATCAGGATTCCGTATCGGTCTATGACCTGCCGGAACTGATCCGCGACCTGCGCGAAGCCGGGTTTTCGACCAAGCAATATGAGGTCTGGTTGCAGGTCCAACTGGCCCGCCCCTTGTTTCTGATGTCGATGGTCCTGATCGGCGCGGCCTTCACCATGCGCCACGTGCGATTTGGCGGCACCGGGATCGCGGTTTTAACCGCCGTCCTGCTGGGATTTGGTATCTACTTCATTCGCAACTTTGCCCAAATTCTGGGGGAAAACGGTCAATTGCCTATCTTAGTCGCGGCCTGGGCCCCGCCCTTCGCAGCCATTCTTCTGTCCCTCGGCCTTTTGCTGCATGCGGAGGACGGCTGATGCGGCTTATTGCCAGTTTGTTTCTGTCCGGTGCAGTCGCACTGACCATGCCCGTGGGCGCATTCGCGCAATCTCAACCCGCTGCCGGTGCCGCGCAGGGTGCCACGCAAGAGGATCAGCCTGCCCTCCTGGTGGCCGACCGGATCTTTATCACACCCGAGCGTAATCTGGTGGCCGAAGGGAATGTCGAAGCCTTTCAGGGCGACACCAAGGTCACGGCCACGCGCATCACTTATGACCGCGAAACCGGCAATCTGTCGCTGGAAGGCCCGGTCCGCATCGATCAGGGCGGCGAAACCACGTTGCTGGCTGATTCCGCCGAACTGGATGACGGGATCATGAACGGTCTGCTGATCGGAGCCCGCATGGTGTTCGATCAGCAGGTTCAGATCGCCTCGGTCCAGGCTGCGCGCGCTGGGGGGCGTTACACACAGTTCAGCAAGGTCTCCGCCACGTCCTGCCATGTCTGCGCCAATGGCAAACCGCCGCTGTGGCAAATCCGCGCCCGCAAGGTCACGCATGACCAGTTGGAACGCCAATTGTATTTCGAAGGGGCACAGTTCCGGATACTGGATTTCCCGGTTTTCTACTTCCCCTATCTGCGCCTGCCCGACCCGACACTGGACCGCGCAACAGGATTCCTTGTCCCGTCGATTCGCACCACATCGCAGCTGGGAACCGGCGTGCAGGTGCCGTATTTCTTTAAGCTTGGCGACCACAAGGACCTGACGCTGACCCCCTATATCTCGGGAAAAACAAGAACACTGGGCTATCGCTATCGCCAGACATTCAAACGCGGCCGGATTGAGCTGAACGGCGCTTTCACCCGCGACGACCTACAAGAAAATGAGGATCGGGGCTATCTCTTTGCCAACGGTTATTTCTTCCTGAACAACGACTTCCGCCTTTTGTTTGATGTGAAGACAACTTCGGATAACGCTTATCTCGCGGATTATGGCCTGCCCGATTTTGACCGGTTGCGCAGCGAAAT
This sequence comes from Ruegeria sp. CDSB086, assembly GCF_059611065.1. NCBI lineage: Bacteria > Pseudomonadati > Pseudomonadota > Alphaproteobacteria > Rhodobacterales > Roseobacteraceae > Ruegeria > Ruegeria sp. CDSB086. The sequence continues at coordinate 100,607 of NZ_JBXWOV010000003.1, forward strand.
CGCGCTTGAGCGGATCAAACGCGATACCGCCTTCCGCACCAGTTTCATCCATTACAAATCCCTGCGAGACAGCGAAAATGAGGAAGTGATCCCATCGCGGATCTTCGACCTGTATTTCCAGAAACGCTACTTCCCAACCTCTGTCGGCGGTGAAGTTCGCTTGGGCTTTGTGGCCCACAATCACACACGCACCAGCGATCAGGATATCGTTGGCCGCGATGTCGCGCGTGCCACGTTCGATGCGGACTGGATGCGCAGCTGGATTTTCGCATCGGGCCTCAGGGCTGATGCCCGGTTCGGGACATCGGTGGATATCTTTAACATCCGAGATGACAGCCAATTCCCTGACCAGGTGACCCGTGCGGCCCCCCGCGCCGCGCTCACGCTGCGTTATCCTATGACCCGTCGGGAAAAGTCAGGCGCCACGCAGGTGCTTGAACCCATCGCGCAAGTCGGTTGGACGAACGTGACAGATCAGGACGTTCCCAATGACGAAAGCACCTTTCAGGAATTCGACCAGGGGAACTTGTTGTCCCTGTCACGCTTTCCGGCCCCGGATCGCCGCGAAGATGGCGCGACGGCGGTGTTCGGGGTCAATTGGGCGCGCTATGCCGCAAATGGCTGGCGCGCGCTTGCCACTGTCGGACAGGTCTTCCGCTCGACTGCTGACCCCAACTTCAACCTGACGTCAGGCCTTCAGGGCACCGCCTCTGACGTGTTGCTAGCCGGTCAGTTGCAAACCGCCAATGGCTGGTCTTTGGCGGGTCGCGGCCTGTTGAATGGTGATTTCAGCTTTGCCAAGGCTGAGGTGCGCGCAGGCTGGAACAAGCCAAATGTCGGCCTAACCGGCAGCTATGTGTGGCAAGAAAAAGATCCGGCAGAAAATGCGAATGACGAGATATCCGAGATCTGGATGAATGGCCGCTACCTTGTTGACCAGAACTGGCTGACACAGGCCTATGCGCGCTATGACCTCAGCGAATCCGAACCGATCCGATATGGGCTGGGCGTTACCTACCAGAATGAGTGTGTAAAAGTTAACATGACCGTCAGCAGGCGATTTACCTCATCATCAAGTATTGAGCCTTCGACAGAATTCGGGTTTACCGTTGCCCTGACAGGTTACTCCGTCGAGGGTGGCGGCCAACAGTACAAGAGAAGATGCAGTTGATTTCACGTTTCTCGCGAATAGTCCGTTCCGGTTGGTTAAAGCCGGTTGCACCGGCACTGGCTGCCGCTTTGCTGGCCCTGTCCACTGGTCACAGCCAGGCTCAGAGCCTGTTTTCACCTGCGATCAAGGTCAACCAGGACATTGTCACTTGGTACGAACTTCAGCAGCGCCAGCAATTCCTGACTGTTCTGGGTGCCCCTGGCGCCACCGAGGACGAAGTCCGCGACTCGCTGATCGACGAACGACTGCGCAAACAGGCCATGCGCGACGCAGGAATCGAGGTCGCACCTGAAGACATTCAGGTGGGCATTGATGAGTTTGCAGCCCGTGGCCGTCTTTCGACCGATGAGTTCCTGCAATTGCTGGGCGAATCTGGCGTTTCCCCCGAAACCGTGCGGGATTTCGTCGCTGATCAGCTGTCGTGGCGCGACTACGTCAGTTCTCGCTTTCTGTCGCAGGCCAGGCCGAGCGAAGACGAGATCAACCGGGCTTTGGGACAGGCCGGGAGTGGCGGGCTTCAAGTCCTGATGTCGGAAATCATTATTCCGGTCACGCCGCAGACCTTGGCCCAAGCCGAATTGCTAGCCGAAGAGATCGCACTGCTTGAAGGTTTCGATGCGTTTTCCTCTGCCGCCACACAGTATTCTGCAGCTGGCACACGCGATGACGGCGGGCGTTTGGAATGGCTTAACCTGACCGACTTGCCGCCTGCCCTGCAACCCGTGATTCTAGGTCTCAAAACGGGCGACATCACACAGCCCTTGTCGTTGCCCAACGCGATCGCCTTGTTCCAACTGCGCGGATTGCGCGAAGTAAGCACCAGCGCGCCGCGTTACTCCAAGATCGACTACGCGATTTACAACATGGCCGGCGGTCGCAGTGCCGAAACCCTGGCCAAGGCCGCCAAGCTGCGCGAACAGATTGATAACTGCGACGACCTCTATGGCATCGCCAAGGATCAACCTGCCGGGGTACTGCAACGTGTTGAAGCCAGCCCGTCCGAGATCCCCCGCGACGTGGCGCTTGAGCTGTCCAAGCTGGACCTGAACGAAGTTTCCACGACGCTGACGGGAAACAATGGCCAGACTCTGAAGTTCCTGATGCTGTGTACACGCACATTGGACCGGGGCGAAGACACGACGCGCGTGGATGTGGCCAACGCCCTGACGCAACAGCGCCTGCAGGCCTTTGCCGAAAGCCTGGTTGAACAGCTCCGCGCCGACGCGACGATCATCGAGCAATGACCGCGCCCATCGCGCTTAGCTGTGGCGATCCCGCTGGAATAGGCCCTGAAATCGCCGCCAAAGCCTGGTCAAAACTGCGCGCGAGCTGCCCGTTTTTCTATATCGGCGACGCGGCGCATCTGCCGGTAGGCACGCCTACGCAGCGGATCAGCGATCCGGCACAGGCCAATGATATCTGCGCGAATGCCGTGCCTGTTCTGCAATTGAGCTTTCCCGCCACAAACGCAGCAGGCCAACCGGACCCGTCCAATGCGCCCAGTGTGATCGACGCAATCGAAACCGGTGTTTCCCTGGTTCAATCCGGTGCCGCATCGGCGCTGTGCACTGCACCGATCCACAAAAAGGCCCTGATCGACGGGGCCGAGTTCGCCTATCCCGGTCATACCGAATTTCTAGCCGCTCTGGCCGGGCGCAAGCGCGTCGTGATGATGTTGGCCAGCGAGCAGCTTCGCGTGGTGCCTGCAACGATTCACATTCCGCTGTCGCGCGTCCCGTCCGAGCTCACCCCCGATCTGCTGCGCGAAACCATCGCCATTACTGCTGAAGGCCTGCGCAGACAGTTTGGTGTCCCCCATCCCCGCATCGCCATTGCAGGCCTCAACCCGCATGCGGGCGAAGGCGGTAAAATGGGGCATGAAGAACTGGACTGGATCGCCCCTCTGATATCTGATTTGCCGGGCGATACCTGCACGGTTACCGGCCCACACCCGGCGGACACGATGTTCCACGCTGCCGCCCGCGCCCGATATGACGCCGCAATTGCCATGTATCACGATCAGGCGCTGATCCCGATCAAGACACTCGACTTCGACCGTGGCGTGAACGTGACTCTCGGCCTGCCTTTCATTCGCACCTCGCCCGATCACGGCACCGCACTGGATATCGCCGGACGGGGGATAGCCAACCCCACCAGCCTGATCGAGGCGCTGAAACTAGCCCAACGGATGGCACAAAGCGCTTGATCCTTCACTTGGCTGAAAATATCCCCGCCGGAGGCAAAAAATAACTGGCGTTCCCCCCCGGACACGCGCCACGGTAATCGGATCATGAGTTCAATCGACACCCTTCCCCCTCTACGCGAGGTTATCGCGACACATCAGCTCTCGGCGCGTAAATCGCTGGGGCAAAACTTTCTGCTGGATCTCAACCTGACGGCCAAGATCGCGCGGCAGGCAGGGGATCTTACGGAATGCGACGTGCTGGAAATCGGCCCCGGCCCCGGTGGTCTGACCCGAGGTCTGTTGTCCGAAGGTGCGCGCAAGGTCGTTGCGGTCGAAAAAGACACCCGCTGTATCGCTGCCTTGAATGACATCGCTGCTGCTTATCCGGGTCGTCTTGAGGTCATCAACGGCGACGCACTGGAAATCGATCCTCTGGCGCATCTGACCCCACCTATCCGCATCGCGGCGAACCTGCCGTATAACGTAGGCACCGAATTACTGGTGCGCTGGCTGACCCCGCCCGAATGGCCGCCGTTCTGGCAAAGCCTAACGCTGATGTTCCAACGCGAAGTCGCCGAACGCATCGTTGCCCAACCCGGGGGCAAAGCCTATGGCCGCCTTGCGATCCTTGCCCAATGGCGGGCCGAGGCGCGCATCGCCATGTCCCTGCCCCCCGGGGCTTTTACGCCGCCACCAAAGGTCTCAAGCGCGGTTGTGCACCTGACGGCGCTGCCCGAACCGCGCTATCCGGCGGATGCCCGGGTTCTGTCGCGTGTCGTGGCCGCAGCTTTCAACCAGCGCCGCAAGATGCTGCGCGCATCGCTAAAAGGCGTGGCGCCGGATATCGAGGACCGCCTGCTCGCGGCTGGGATTCAACCAACAGAGCGCGCCGAACAAGTCCCGCTGGAAGCTTTCTGTGCATTGGCTAGAAACATCAGAAATTCATAAGATTTCTGGTCTCAATGAATCTTCAGCTTTATCATGTTCACAGGCGGGGATATTTACAAAAGAGTTAATCTCAAATCGCAGGAAAATCAGTTGAAGGTTTTAGTGACACTTTTGACGATTCTATTCGTCCAAGTGCCGTTGTCAGGCCACGCGGCTCAAATAAAACTACGTTGTACATATGAACCAGACCGTCAGGGTTGGATTCCCAATGAAGCGTTCTACGAAATAGACACCTCATCTAGATCAGCATCGGCATATGATGGATTGATACACCATGTCCACGGCGCGCCTCTTGGCACGAAGTATGCTGAAAGGAGGGACGGTCGATATAGGCTCAAATGGAAGTTGAAGCTGCCTACTAAAGTAACGCGAAGCCTCGACAACAGCGTGTATAGAAAATACGAGACTTACCGCACGATCACATACTCAGTTTTCATTGATCTAGACGCAAAGTCAGCCCAATTGAAAACAAGTTTGGGTAGGCCGGCAGAAGGCAATGGGCCTTGTCAAATTATTGAATAATCCGACCGCTGCCTGAGCGACTATCAAAGTTAGACACCAACAGAATTTGGTATCAAAACAAACAAAAGAAAGAGCCCTACATATTTTCACATGTAGGGCTCTTTTCGATTAAATCATGGACCAAGTTTTACTCAGCCGCTTCCGGTGCATCGCCGTTGCTTGTCGGCGCGTCCTCTGCCCCCTCTGGCGCGGGCTTTGGCTTGCGCGTACGCGGACGACGCGGTGCTTTTTCTTTTTTTGCCGGTGCTTCGGTGGCCGCCGCCGCAGCAGCATCCTTGCTCTCCGGGGTCTCAACCAAACCGGATTCCGGGGTAGCTGCCTCGGGTGTGAAATCCATCACGTCCGGTTGCGGCGCTTCGGCCGGGTCCGACTGACGGGCGGCAGCTTCGCGCTCCTGGCGCTCGGCGCGTTCGCGATCCCGCTCAGCCTGACGCTCGCGGTTCTGGCGGTCTTGCTCTTCGCGGCGCGCTTCCATTTCGCGCTGTGCCTCACTCAGCAGGCGCAAATAGTGTTCTGCGTGCTGCTGAAAGTTCTCAGCTGCCACACGGTCATTGGACAGTTGGGCGTCGCGCGCCAACTGATTATATTTGTCGATAATCTGCTGGGGCGTACCGCGCACCTTGCCTTCGGGACCCGAGCTGTCAAAAACCCGGTTTACGACATTGCCCCCAGAAGGACGGTTGCGGTTATTCTTGACCCGAGAGCGGGATTTGGAAGATCTCATTTACTTTACGTCAGCCTTGTCATTCGCTGTCGATCATCTCGCATCCTGCACTGCTCAAAAGCTTAGCTGTGACGCGATGTCGACTATTTTGGGCTTGGCGTCCGGGGCCCGCTGAACCAGCGTCAGCCCTCCGACTGGTGTTGAGTAAACACGTCCTGTGCGTACAGACAAGGGGGTTGTCCAAAAATTCGCAGCTTTTTTACATTAATCGGCGTATTTCGGCCTCAGGTTGCCGCATTAAAGCGGCATTTTGGCAAAAACGACGCGATCGCGGCCGTCTAGATCGGGAACGATCCGTGTGGCTGTCAGGCCTGCCGACTCGAACAATGCTGCGACACTGCGCCCCTGTGTCGGCCCGATTTCCACCAGCAGACGGCCGCCCGGCAGTAGGAAATCCGGTGCGCCTGCCGCGATGCGACGGTAAGCGCCCAGCCCGTCCCCTTCGTCCGTCAACGCCAGTCGCGGCTCGTGCTCGCGCACTTCTGGTGAAAGGTCGTCCATTTCCGTCAAAGAAATATAGGGGGGATTCGAAACGATCAGATCAAACTGGCCGTCAATATTCTGAAACCAGTCAGATTGGAGGATTTCCACCCGACCCTGTACCTGGTGCTGCACTGCATTTGCGCTGGCCTGCAGACAGGCGGCCTCGCTCAGGTCCGCACCCACGCCCGAGGCACTGGCCCGTTCAGCCAGCAACGTGATCAAGATACAGCCTGAGCCGACACCCAGATCCAGTACATGATCGAACGGGTCGCTGAGCGCGGCTTCGATCAGCGCTTCGGTTTCCGGCCGTGGGTCCAGCACATCGCGGCTGACGCGGAAGCGTCGGCCATAAAACTCGCGCTCGCCCAACAGGTGCGACACCGGAACACGCACCGCACGCAGCGAGATCAACTGATCATAGCGCTCTGCAATCTCTGGTGACAGCTCTTCGGGCGCGATCAGAGTGACCCGGCTGGCTTCGATCCGTGCCGCGTGGGCCAAAAGAACCCGGGCGTCTCGCGCCGGGTCGGCCACACCCGCCGCCCGCAGTCGCGCCGTGGCCGAAACCATCGCCTGTGCTGCTGTCAGCGCCGCAATCATTGCGCCATATCCGCCAATAGTCGCGCCTGATCATCAGCGGTCAGTGCATCTATCACCTCGTCCAGATCGCCCTGCATCACCTGATCCAGCTTATAAAGCGTCAGGTTGATGCGGTGGTCTGTCATGCGGCCTTGCGGGAAATTGTAGGTTCTGATCCGCTCGGACCGATCCCCCGACCCCACCTGGCTCGCACGATCGGCCGACCGTTCACTGTCGATCCGCTGACGCTCCTGATCATAGAGCCGGGTTTTCAGCACCTGCATCGCAATCTCGCGGTTGCGGTGTTGCGATTTCTCCGAGCTTGTCACAACGATCCCCGTCGGCAGGTGGGTAATCCGAACCGCCGAGTCGGTTGTGTTCACGTGCTGCCCCCCCGCGCCTGAACTGCGCATGGTGTCGATGCGAATATCATTGGCGTCGATCTGGATATCCACATCCTCGGCCTCGGGCAAAACCGCGACCGTCGCAGCCGAGGTGTGAATGCGTCCGCCACTTTCGGTTTCGGGCACACGTTGCACCCGGTGCACGCCGGATTCGTATTTCATCCGGGCAAACACGTTCTCGCCCTTGATGTGGGCGACGACCTCTTTGATCCCACCCAGATCCGAGGCCTGTTCTTCGATGACCTCAAACTTCCATCCCCGCGCTTCGGAATAGCGCTGGTACATGCGCAGAAGGTCCCCGGCGAACAGCGCGGCCTCATCTCCGCCAGTTCCGGGGCGGATTTCCAGCATCGCCGGACGCGCATCCGCCGCATCACGGGGCAACAACGCAAGCTGCAAGGCGTGTTCGGATTCGGGGATGCGGGTCTTCAATGCCGGAATTTCTTCTTCCGCCAGTTCTTTCATGTCCGGGTCGGCCAGCATCGCCTCGGCCTCGGCCAGATCGGCGACCAGCTGACGCCACGCCATGATCTGATCCACAACCGGTTTGAGGTCGGAATATTCTTTGGCCAAGGCCGCAATATCCCCACCCGAGGCACCATCTGCCATGGCCGCTTCGAGGTACTGGAATCGCTGGGTTATCTGTTCAAGTCGTTCTTCGGGGATCATCCGGGCGGTGTCTATCAATCCGGCCCTTTGGTCAAGGCCCCTCACTATGCTAGGCTAATGCACATGAAACGGTTGATACTTGTTTGTACACTGCTCGTAACGCCCGCCCTGGCTGACGTGGTCGGCCCCGGCGGCAAGGTTCAGGACTGCTATTGCACCGATAAATCGGGAACCCGCGTCGAACTGGGCGAGATGATCTGCCTCCAGGTCGATGGCCGCATGTTCATGGCGCAATGCCAGATGTCTCTGAACGTACCGATGTGGCGCGAGGTTCAGGAGGGGTGCTTGTCCTCAGGGCTGCAACAGAGCAAGCCACTCATCAACACGAGCGCGGTTTACCCCAAAATCTGACCGCCCAAACCTGAGACGAGCATAGATGCGAAGCGTGTCTCCGTCCTGCTGCACTGTCGTGTAGTCCGGAAAGCCGATCACTTTCGTACGCGTGATGTAGGTAATTATCCCTTCATCAACAGACCCGGCCAGAACTGACGTTCGGTCTGAAACGCGCGCGAACGCATCCAGCCGCAGCAGGCCATCCGGTCCCGTTTCGACCACACGGACGACACCTCCATCAAGATCACGGTCCTGATCACCTATCGGTGCCACATGCCATTTTGCCGGGTCTGATGGTGCAAAACGAATGTATGCTCCAAGCAAAATTACCAGAACAACAATCAGCCACAGCGCCATTTTTTTCATCCCCGGACCAGCCCTTTCGCCGACCATATTCGGATCGCTTTGGCAGACAAGGTGCGAACTCTTTTACCGTGACGTCACGCCTGGCAATATGCACAGCAGTTCGAACAACAAGTTCGCTGCAGTCAGCGCCGTGTTGCCTGACGGATCGTATGGCGGCGACACCTCGACCAGATCGCATCCGACCACTTTCACACCCGAAAGCGCATGAATCAGCTGCAACGCTTGCGGCGTGGTCAGCCCTCCGATTTCAGGTGTTCCGGTGCCGGGGGCGTAAGCCGGGTCCAGACTGTCGATGTCATAGGTGATGTAGACCGGGTGGTCGCCGATCGTTTTGCGGATTTGTGAGCCGATCTCAGTCAGGTTCTGCTGCCACAGCTCCCACGCCGGGAATTGGCGAAAGCCCCAGTCCTGCGCCTCAGTAAAGTCGCTGGCCGCGTAACCCGAACCGCGAATGCCGATCTGAAAGGTCTTGTCCGGGACGATCAGCTTTTCTTCATAGGCGCGGCGAAAGACAGTACCGTGCGTTTCACGCTCGCCGAACATCTCTTCATTCACGTCGGCATGAGCATCCACATGCACCAGCGCGACCGGACCATGCTTGGCCGCAATAGCGCGCAAAATCGGCAGCGTGATCGAATGATCGCCGCCCATCGCAACGGGAATCACCGCCTGATCGAGTATTGAATCGTAGCTTTCCTTGATGATCTTCAGGCTGTCGGCCAGCGAGAACGTATTGATCGCCAGATCCCCGATATCCGCGATCTGCAGGCTGTCGAACGGAGCGGCCGAATTGGCCATATTATAGGGCCGGATCATCGCGCTTTCGCTGCGGATCTGTTTTGGCCCAAACCGCGTGCCGGACCGCCACGAGGTGCCAATATCCATCGGGATGCCCAGCACGGCCACATCCAGACCGGCCAGCGAGTCAGCCTGCGGCAACCGCATGAACGTGTTCGGCCCGGAAAACCGCGCCAGATCATTGCCGCTGATCGGTTGGTTAAAGTCTGTCATGCCCGTATTTCTCCCGTCCGGCTTTTGGTTAATCAGATACCGGAAAGATGGCTAACCAAAGGTTAATCCTGCACTAACTTGTTCCACCCCAGCAGGCAAATGATCTGAGTTGCCACGTGAGCACCGGCAATGGCCGTGGCACCTGACGTGTCATATGGCGGTGAGACCTCGACCACATCCCCGCCTTTGATATTTATCCCGGCGATATCGCGCAGGATGATCTGCGCCTGAATGGAACTCAGACCACCCCAAACGGGCGTGCCGGTGCCGGGGGCAAAGGCCGGGTCCAGGCCGTCGATGTCAAAGCTCAGATAGACCGGGCTGTCGCCCAAAATACCTTTGATCTTTTTCGCCACGGCGGCGGGGCCGGATTCGTAGACTTCTCGCGCGTCGATGATGTTGACGCCCAATGTGTCCTCGTTCGTGGTACGGATACCGACCTGAACCGAGCGTTTCGGGTCCACGATGCCGGATTTCACCGCCTTGTAGAACATCGTCCCGTGATCCACGCGGGACATGTCGTCATCGGCCCAAGTGTCGGTATGCGCATCGAATTGCAGCAGAGACATCGGCCCGTGTTTCTCGGCATAGGCCTTGAGGATCGGGAAGCTGATATAGTGGTCCCCGCCTAACGTGACCGAAGACACATCAGCGGCCAAAATAGTGCGGATGTGGTCGGTCAACGTATCGGGAAAGGCCGGGATATTGGCATAATCATAGGCCATGTCGCCATAATCCACGATCGCCAGCTCGCTGAGCGCATCGAACGGCCAGCCGTAGGGCGCATCCGGCGATTGCAGCGCGCTGGCCTCACGTATGGCACGCGGTCCAAGACGGGTACCCGGACGGTTCGTCACCGCTTGATCAAAGGGCACACCTGTGACTGCGATATCCACGCCTTTCAGGTCCTTAGTGTAAAGGCGACGCAGGAACGAGGTCGCGCCGCCAAAGGTGTTCTCGTAGGACAGTCCCTTGAGATCAGGATTGGTGAATGCCTCGTCCACCTGGTTCTTTGCGTCTTCCAGTGCCATGTCTTTCCCCCGTCAGCCCAGCGGCTGCGCCTTTTCGACGATCCGTGCAAAGAACGAAGCGCCGACCGGCGCGATCTCATCGTTGAAGTTGTATTTCGGATGGTGCAGCCCGGCGCTCTCACCCTGCCCCAAAAACAGATAGGCGCCGGGGCGCGATTGCAGCATGTACGAGAAATCCTCTGCCCCCATCTCGCGGCCCATGTTTCCCACCACACGCTCGGCCCCGGACACGTCCCGGGCCACCTCGGCGGCAAATCCGGCCTTTTCGCCGTCGTTGATCGTGGCCGGGTAGTTCTTTTCGTAATCCAGCCGCGCCTCGACGCCGTAAGAGGTCGCCTGCCCCTGTACGATTTGCTCCATACGCTCGATTACCATCTGCTGAACGTTTGGATCGAAGGTTCGAACAGTGCCGTTGATGAAAGCCGTATCGGGGATCACGTTATTCACCGTCCCGGTGTGGATTTGCGTTACCGAGACGACCAGGTCGTCCAGAGCATAGTTGTTGCGGCTGACGATAGTCTGAATGGCCTGCGCAATGCCGCAGGCCGCCATCACCGGGTCGCGGGCTTCATGCGGCATGGCACCGTGACCACCAACGCCTTGAATATGAACCTCGAACGTATCCACCGCCGCCATGATCGGCCCCGGAGTGGTGTGAAATGCGCCTACGGGCAGGTTCGGTGCATTATGCAGCGCGTAGACCTGAGAGATGTCGAACCGGTCCATGATGCCTTCTTCGACCATCACGCCCGCGCCGCCGCCTTCCTCTTCGGCTGGCTGAAAGATCAGCGCCACACGGCCGCGAAAATTCCGCGTTTCGGCCAGGTAGCGCGCCGCGCCCAACAGCATCGTGGTGTGCCCATCATGACCGCAGGCGTGCATCTTGCCCGGATTGGTCGAGGCGTAGTCGACGCCCGTTTCCTCAGGGATCGGCAGCGCGTCCATATCGGCCCGCAGACCAATCGTAGGCCCCTCACCCCGCCCGTTGATGATCGCGACGATCCCGGTCTTGGCAATACCTTCGTGCAGCTCGTCCACTCCGAATTCGCGCAGACGGTCCGCTACGAACGCTGCAGTTTCATGGCATTCGAACTCCAACTCGGGGATCGAATGCAAGTGTTTGCGCCATGCGGCCATATCGGCTGAGTAATCGGCAATTCGGTTGACGACGGGCATCTGGGGTGGACTCCTGATCGGGACTGCGGAATGGATGCATCTGACACCGGAACGAAAGGGTTCGCAATGGCCGAAAATCCTCTGATCCACGACAGCGATGCAGGTATCGAGCGCCTGTTGGAAATCATGCGCCGTCTGCGTGACCCGCAAACGGGCTGCCCGTGGGATATCGAACAGGATTTTGCCACCATCGCCCCCTACACGATTGAGGAGGCCTATGAGGTCGCCGACGCCATCGAGCGCGAAGCCTATGATGAGCTGAAAGGCGAGCTGGGCGACCTGCTGTTCCAGTCGGTTTTTCACGCACAAATGGCCGAAGAAGCCGGGCATTTCACCTTTCAGGACGTGGTGCAGACCATGTCGGACAAGATGGTCGACCGTCACCCGCATGTATTTGGCGATGAATCCCGCGATAAATCAGCGGACCAGCAGACCGTGGATTGGGAAACCATCAAGGCGGCTGAGCGCGCCGGCAAGGAACAGAAAGGGGCGCTGGACGGTGTCGCGGCCAACCTGCCTGCCCTGTTGCGCGCGCACAAACTGCAAAAACGCGCGGCCCGCGTAGGGTTTGACTGGCCCGATGCCAGTCATGTGTTGGCCAAGATCACGGAAGAGGCTGCAGAGCTGGAGGAAGCGCGCAAGGCTAAGGACGCAGACGCGCTGGAGGATGAATTCGGCGATCTTCTGTTCGTGATGGTCAATCTGGGCCGTCATCTAGGCATCGAGCCTGAGGCCGCCCTGCGCCGCACCAATGCCAAGTTTACCCGCCGGTTCGAGCAAGTAGAAGCGCGGCTGGCTGCGCGCGGGAAAACACCATCCCAAAGCGATCTCGAAGAAATGGATGCGCTGTGGGACGAGGTCAAAATTGAAGAGCACCGCGCCAATGGCAAACTCCCGCCGGTAGGTGCGACGACCGAGGTCTGAAACCGCTGGACAAGCGTGGTGACACTTGCGAGTGTCCGCGCTTCAATACCCCGGAGGCAAAGCATGGCAGCGCGCAAGATCATCATCGACACCGATCCCGGGCAGGACGACGCAGTCGCCATCTTGCTGGCATTGGCAAGCCCGGAAGAGATTGATGTTCTGGGCATTACCGCCGTTGCGGGGAATGTGCCGCTGGAACTGACGGCCAAGAATGCGCGGATCGTCTGTGAACTGGCCGGCCACACGCATATCCCTGTTTATGCCGGGTGTGACCGCCCGCTAAACCGCCCTCTGGTCACAGCGGAACATGTGCACGGCAAGACCGGCCTCGACGGTCCCGTCCTGCCTGATCCGGAAATGCCGCTGGCTGACGGGCACGCGGTCGACTTCATCATCGACACCCTGCGTGCACATGAGCCTGGAACCGTCACACTTTGCCCGCTTGGCCCGTTGACGAACATCGCATCCGCCTTTCAAAAAGCGCCTGACATTGTCGACCGGGTCCAGGAAATCGTTCTGATGGGCGGGGCCTATTTTGAGGTCGGCAACATCACCCCAGCGGCAGAATTCAACATCTATGTCGATCCCGAAGCTGCTGATATCGTGTTCAAATCCGGCGTACACGTCGTCGTTATGCCACTGGACGTTACCCACGACGCGCTGGTCACGAAACACCGCAATGACGCCTTTCGCGCCCTCGACAGTAAAGTCGGTCATGCCGTGGCCGAGATGACGGATTTCTTCGAACGTTTCGATATAGAGAAATACGGCTCGGAAGGCGCGCCGCTGCACGACCCGTGCGTGACCGCCTATCTGATCCGGCCGGAGCTGTTCTCAGGCCGACACATCAACGTCCAGATCGAAACGCAGTCCGAACTGACGATGGGTATGACCGTCGCTGATTGGTGGCGCGTGACAGACCATCCGCCCAATGCAATGTTCATTGGGGAAATCGACGCTGACGGTTTCTTTGCCTTGCTGACCGAACGGCTGGCCCGGCTATGAGCGCCGCACTTCGCCTCGCGCGCCCCGAAGATCTGGACCGCCTGATGGGCCTGGTGACCGCGTTCCACACCGAAGCCGGGATCGCGCAGGACATGGACCAGACCCGCAATGCGCTGACCCCCTTGCTAGAGGGTATTCCCCACGGTTGCGTCTACCTGATCGGTCCAGGACGTGCGCCGCTGGGCTATGCCATCTTGACGTTCGGCTGGTCGGTCGAGTTCGGCGGCATGGACGGATTCATAGACGAAATCTATATCCGCCCGGCCGTGCGCGGCCGTGGCATCGCCACCGAAGTGCTGCTTGACCTGCCCAAAGCCCTGGCCGAGGCTGGCCTGACCGCCCTTCACCTGGAAGTTGATCGCACGAACGAGGCTGCGCATAAGCTGTACTTGCGCACTGGCTTCCAACCGCGCGATCGCTATGTCTTGATGAGCCGAAAGCTCTAAATCGGTCAGATACTTACGGGCGTCGCCGCCAGTCCCCCTGTGAAGGCCCTAGCGGGCTTCACCGCGATACATGTATGACGGCGTTTCCATACCCAGAACCGGGTCACTTGCGGACACCGCCTCCCCGGTGATCGGATAAGTGCCAGGCCCTGCACAGGCCGCCAAAAATACAGTGCTGACCACTGAAGCTACGAGAAGGATTTTCGAACCAGTCATGTCGTTTCCCTTTCTGTAATGCAGGCACATTACGAGACACCGGGATCGGACAAATAGGTAAAAGTTCACACAAAATTGAATTTATGTAGGTGTATTTCTAACAAGTTTGATTTTTACAAGCGATAACAACGCGTAAGACTTTGAAAAAAAATCACTCAATTTGCGAGTTTTCTGCCTGAGCACCGGGCAAAGGCATCTCAAAAAACAACAACGTGTCTTTCGCGATCTCCGGAATCTCGGAATATGCGTCGCGCAGTTGGAAGCCCATCGACAGGTACAGACGCGTTGCCGATACCAATGGTTTGCCCGTGTCCATGCGAATGCAGTCAAACCCCTGTTCACGGCACTGTTCAATCAAGGACATCATAACCGCATACCCTGCCCCCGTCCCTCGGGCGGCGTCATTTACAAACACCCGTTTTATTTCGGCAATGCCCGGCCCGATTGTCCGGAACATTCCGCACCCGACGGCATGTCCATCCTTTAGTACCAGCCGCACACCACCGCCCGGTGGGGCGTGTTCGACTTCGATCTCGTCCATCAGCCGGGCATAAACGTCGCGGGGATAAAAGGTCTTTACGACGCGCACGGACTTGGCGTCCAACGTCAGCAGGAAGTCGCGATACTCCCAACACAAACGCCGAACCTCATCAAAGTGGTCCGGCGTTTCAGCTTCGATAACTTTAAGCAAAACACGATCCTCGAAAAACACGAGGATCAGTCTAGCATTATTGACCTCAGTTGCGAAGGATCGACGCGCCTGCGTATTCCGCAACTTCACCCAGCGATTCCTCGATGCGGATCAGCTGGTTGTACTTGGCCAACCGGTCCGACCGCGCCAGCGAGCCGGTTTTGATCTGACCGCAATTGGTCGCAACCGCCAGATCGGCGATGGTCGCATCCTCGGTTTCGCCCGAGCGGTGCGACATGACGTTGGTATACCGTGCACGGTGCGCCATATCGACAGCACGAAGTGTTTCAGTCAGCGATCCGATCTGGTTCACCTTGACCAGCATCGAGTTGGCACAGCCGCGCTTGATCCCTTCGGCCAGACGCACGGGGTTGGTCACGAACAGGTCGTCGCCCACCAGCTGCACCTTGTCGCCAATCATGTCGGTCAGAGCTTTCCAGCCGTCCCAGTCATCTTCGGACATGCCATCTTCGATGGAAATGATCGGATAGTCATTGACCAAAGCCGCCAGGTAAGCCGCATTCTCGTCCGAGCTCAGAGAGATCCCCTCGCCCGCCAGCACGTATTTGCCGTCTTTGAAGTATTCGGTTGCGGCACAATCCAGCGCAAGGTGGATTTCCTCGCCCGGTTTGTAGCCCGCTTTTTCGATGGACTTCAGGATGAAATCCAGCGCCTCACGGGTGGACGCAATGTTCGGGGCAAACCCACCTTCGTCACCGATACCAGTGTTCAGACCAGCGGCGGACAGTTCTTTCTTCAGCGTGTGGAACACTTCCGAGCCCATGCGCACGGCTTCACGGATATTCGCGGCCGAGGTCGGCATGATCATGAATTCCTGAATGTCGATCGGGTTGTCGGCATGTTCGCCGCCGTTGATGATGTTCATCATCGGTACTGGCAAAACGCGGGCCGACGTACCGCCGACGTAGCGATATAGAGGTTGCGTGGTGAAATCTGCCGCAGCCTTGGCTGTGGCCAGCGAGACGCCCAGAATGGCGTTTGCGCCCAGACGGCTCTTGTTCTCGGTCCCGTCCAGTTCGATCATTGCGCCGTCGATGGCGACCTGCTCGGTCGCGTCATAGCCGACCAGTTCTTCGGCGATCTCACCGTTCACAGCGGCGACAGCTTCAAGCACGCCTTTGCCCATATAGCGCGATTTGTCACCGTCACGCTTTTCCACTGCTTCATACGCACCGGTTGACGCACCCGAAGGCACAGCGGCGCGGCCCATGGTGCCGTCTTCCAGAATCACGTCCACTTCGACGGTTGGGTTGCCCCGGCTGTCCAGGATTTCGCGTGCGTGGATGTCGATGATGGTACTCATGAGGCCCGTCCCTGTGGCTGCATTTGGTTGCATGCCTCATAACATCACCGAGCCAAAAGTAAACCAGCGATGTTACCGCTAACGGTTATGTTCATGGGGATTTAGGGCTAATAGCCACGTGTTTGCGCCAACGTGCGACGATCCGTCAGGCCGCAACCGCCATTGCACGCGCCAGCCGGCGTTCGCGAACAAAGGTGTACATGCCCGATCCGAGGATCAACGCGGCACCGGCCACCGTCATCAAATCAGGCCGTTCGCCAAACATCAGCATCCCTGCCGCGATGGAAAACACGAGCCGGCTGTACCGGAAAGGTGTCAGGGCCGAGGCCTCACCGATCCGCATGGCCGTCACGATGCCGTAATATCCCAGGACGCCAAAGCCGATTGCCCCCAGATACGGACCTACTTGCGTGGATTGCAGTGGAACAACTGGCTGAGCCAGAAACACCATCAGAACCACCCCGGCAAGGGCAACGGCCATGTAGGCCTGCATGGCAACAACGGACGAGGCCACACGGACGTCCAGCTTACGTGTGATCAAATCACGCGCGGCGATCGCAATTACGGTCGCGACAACGAACAGCGACTCGGGCTGAAACCCTTCCAAACCCGGGCGAATAATCATCAAGACACCAATAAAGCCTATTCCGATGGCGCTCCAACGTCGCCAACCGACCTGCTCGCCCAAAAACAGCGCCGCCCCCATAGTCACGGCCAGCGGCATCGCCTGAAAGACGGCAGCAACGGTGGACAGCTCGACCAGAGACAGCGCGGTAACAAAGGTCAGGGCTCCTACCGCCTCGGTCCCTGCCCGCGCCAGCGGCAGACCTTTCCACGCCTCCGGATCAAAGATGCGTTTACGCGTGGCCAATGACATCAGTACGAACACCAGCCCGCAGACCAGACCCAAAGCGATCATGATCTGACCCGTAGGTACAGTGATCGACAGATGCTTGATGAACATGTCCTCAAGTGCGAAGGCCGCCATCGATCCGATGATCAGCAAGATGCCGTGTACGTTGTTCATACGCGTGTCCGTTGAGATGGCGCGGGAAATTCCGCGACCTTAAGTCAGCAAAACCGTATCATCCGCGACGCCGCAAGCGATATTGCGACATGTTTCATGAATTGCCGTGCGGCAACCAATCGCGTTTCGTGATGGATCAGCCCTGTTTCAGCGGCACGCCGTACAGTTCCAACCGATGCCCTTTCAGCTTGTACCCAAGCTTGGCTGCGATCTTTTCCTGCAGGGCCTCGATCTCGGGATCGACAAATTCGATCACTTCCCCCGACTGCATGTCGATCAGATGGTCGTGGTGGTCCCTCTCGGCATCCTCATAGCGGGCGCGCCCATCACCGAATTCCAACCGCTCCAGAATCCCAGCCTCTTCGAACAGCTTCACGGTGCGATAGACCGTGGCGATCGAGATACCCGAATCCACCTTAGAGGCGCGCGCATACAGCTCTTCTACATCCGGATGGTCATCACTTTGCTGCAACACCTGAGCAATTGTGCGGCGCTGACCCGTCATGCGGAGACCTTTGGCTTCGCAACGGGCGATGATCGTGTCGGACATAGTGACCCTCAGAGTAGTTCGGGTTTCTGTCTTAATACGTCTGCGCCGCTGGCGCCACAGGGGATTTGCGCCTAAGCGACCTTGCGAAGATCAGCCCAGATCGGCAGGTGATCTGATGCGATATGCGCAGGCCGCGCTTTGTGGACGCCATGTACAACGGCCTCAAGCCCAGCGCCCAGCGCGATCCGATCCAGTGCGCCCAGAGGCTGTGCAGCGGGGAAACTGGGAACCGGGGGCAAAAATCGCATGTCGGGTGCAAGATGATCGAGCACCGGCTGGCGCGACCACTCGTTGAAATCTCCGGCCCAAACGGTAGGCATTTGATCCAGATCCTCATCGCAGCGCCGGAGTTGATGAATCTGCTGCCGCCGAGATGCGGGCAAAAGACCCAGATGCATCCCCATCACCCGAAGCGGCCCGATCTGGGTGTCGAACTCGACCCGAACTGCACCGCGAGGTTCCAGCCCGGGCAAATCATGGTGACCGGTCGTGCGCACGTCAATTTTGTCACCGCGCCAGATGACCGCGTTGCCGTGCCAGCCCAAGCTGCCTGCGCCCCCCAGATCAACAATCTGCCAACCGGCTTCATCCAACATGAAATGCGGTAAGGCGGCGGGTCGCGGCGGCAGCCTTTTGTCGGCCTCTTGCAGCACCACAATATCAGCCTGCATGCCTTCAATGACCTGCATTATGCGCTGAGGCTGGCGGCGAAAATCCAAGCCCACGCATTTCTGGATGTTATAGCTTGCAATCCGCAGGGTTGATTGAGGCGACATAAGGTTCCGATCAAATGGACGAACCCCAAAGTGCCACGCTGGTGGCCGGGCGCAACCCCAGTCTTCTGCAGGAGTGGCAAATAAGAGCTTTTCGCGCTGCCAAAGTGCCCAATATTCTAGCAGGCGGCGCGATCAGGAATGCTGCGCTTGATCAACAGGGTGCCGATACACTATCCCCGTGGAACGCGTCCAATTGAGGCCTGAAGTGGTTTCCAGCAACACACTCTCGAACAACCGCACCTGGGCAAGCATTGTCCTAGTGATCGGTGGCATGATGTGGGGTCTCTATTGGATCCCCGTTCGGTTTTTCTATGATCTGGGCCTGACCGGGCCCTGGCCGGGTATTGCGATG
Source organism: Ruegeria sp. CDSB086 (assembly GCF_059611065.1). NCBI lineage: Bacteria > Pseudomonadati > Pseudomonadota > Alphaproteobacteria > Rhodobacterales > Roseobacteraceae > Ruegeria > Ruegeria sp. CDSB086. The sequence continues at coordinate 119,520 of NZ_JBXWOV010000003.1, forward strand.
TATAGCGTTGCGCTGCTGGGGCTGGTTCCCTTTATCTGGAAAGAGAGAGGGACGCTGGCCCTGCAATGGCGCGATCTGGTGTTCAGCGGTATGTTCACCGGCGCGGCCTTCAGTCTTTATTCCATCAGCCTTGTCTATACGGATGTGGTGCGGTCGATCCTGTTATTCTACCTCACCCCGATCTGGGGCACGGTTCTGGGCCGGGTGTTTCTGGGTGAACGCCTGAATTTGGGGCGGCTTGCGGGCCTTGCCTGCGGTGTCGGTGGTCTATTCGTCGTGCTGGGCGACTCGGGTGGTATCCCGCTGCCCCAAAACAGCGGCGACTGGATGGCGTTGGCCTCGGGCATGTGCTGGGCGCTGGGTACGTTGGGGCTGTACCGAACCAGTACGATCTCAGCCTCGGGTCAGGTCTTTGCCTTTGTCGCAGGCGCGCTGATCCTTTCCCTGGTCAGCCTCGCGGTCCTGCCCGAACCTGTGTTGCCGACAATTGTGCAGGCGGATCTTCTTTGGACCCTTCAGTTTGTGCTGCTGTCGGCCTTCTACACCTTACCCATGGTGTTCATGACAATCTGGCCCGCAACCAAACTGTCCCCTGCCCGCGTCGGTATCCTGCTGATGAGCGAGGTTGTCGTCGGCTTGGCCTCGGCCGCCGCGTTCTCGGGCGAGCCGTTCGGGTTGCGCGAGCTGTTGGGCGCCATCCTGATCGTCAGCGCTGCTGTGCTTGAAATCGTGCGGGACTAGGACAACCCGCCATAGCAGGTGTTGGCCTATCCCCTTCGAACGGGTATCTGTTGCGGAGTTTGATGCCCTATCAGGACGTTACCAGATGTCGATGCCAAATGCAGAACGCAGAAAGCAGCTTGAGGGGCGCGCGCTCATCATTGCCATGGGCGGCAACCTGTTCATGGGCGCGGCTGGTATACTGGCCGGGATTTTGTCGAACTCCAATGCGATCATGATGGACGGGCTATATTCGCTGGTCGGCTTTGGATCGGCATTCCTTGGCCGCCGTATCAGTTTGAAGATTGATGCAGGCCCCGACAAGCGACGCCCGTTTGGCTATGCAGCGGATGAGGCGATCTTTTCCACCTTCCGCTCTTTGTCTCTGTTAGGACTGGTGCTGTTCGCCATCTCGAACGCGACTAAAAACATCTACAGCTACTACAACGGCATGATGCCCGAACCGCTGATATTCGGACCGATGTTCATCTACTTCGCTGCCATTGGCCTGACCTGCGTTTTGCTGTGGGCGTTTCACTATTTCACTTGGCGGAAGACCGGGAAGGCCAGTGCAATCCTGCGGTTGGAATCCAAAGCAGCACTGTTCGATGGTCTATTCACGGCTGCCGCAGCAATTGGCCTTGGGGCAATCTACCTGTTCCGGGATGGGGCCCTATCGGCGATCGCACCCGTCGGCGACTCGATCATCGTACTGTTCCTGTGCGTTCTGGCCATCGGATCATACCTACGCGACTTCCGTGGTGGGTTGGGTGAGCTGGCAAACGCCACCGCAAGCCCCGACCTTCTTGCTGCTGCGCGTCGTGCTTTGCGCCCGGCAATCGCAGAGGACGGTGGCGCATTGCGGGATATGTCCGTAACCAAACAAGGTCGGACCATTTTGATTACCGTCTACTACAACCCGCTGCGCGCGATCACCGCTGAAGAGGTCGACACCCTTAACCTGCGCATGGTTCGCGATGCCCGCAGGGCAATCGACGGGGCGGATGTTTATTTGATGATCTCCCAATACGCCCGCCGTTGGCCGGATGAGGTCAATCCCTATCGTGATGAGGCCTGAGGGGTCAAAATTCAGGTTCCACAGAACGTGGCATGCACCACTTCGGTCTCTGATGGCGGACGCTTCAGATCATCCGCATCGGGCTGATCCTCATAAGGTCGCGCCAGAACAGTGTTCAGCCTTTGGAACGGCTCGTAATCGCCCTGAACGGCCGACTGTATCATTTGTTCAACACGGTGATTGCGCGGGATGAAGGCTGGGTTTGCGGCGGCCATTACGATGGATGGGTCCTGCTCACGCCCCAGACGCGCGTTCCACCCTTTGGACCAGGTGTCGTACGCCGCAGAATCGGTAAACTGATCACGCGCGGCATCACCGCCCAGCGCACGGAATGTATTGGTGAAATCCGCCTGGTTCTGCGCCATGCGCGTCAGCAGGTCCGAGATCAGTTCCAGATCGCCCTCTTCTTCGGTCATCAACCCGATCTTGGCGCGGAACCGCTTCAACCAGCTCTCCTGCAGCTGCGCAGGCATGGCGTGTACAATCTCGGTCGCTTCTTCGACGGCTGCGTCCTTGTCTTCCATCTGCTGGATCAGTGCCGTCGCCAGTTGCGCTACGTTCCAAACGGCGATGTCGGGCTGGTTGGAATAGGCATAGCGCCCCATCCGGTCGATCGAACTGTAGACCGTGTTCGGATGATAGCTGTCCATGAAAGCGCAGGGCCCATAATCGATGGTCTCACCCGCGATTGAGCAATTGTCGGTGTTCATCACACCGTGGATGAACCCCACACTCATCCATGCTGCGATCAATTGCGATTGCGCCTCGACCACCGCGCGCAGCAGGCCCATCGGACCATTCGCGTCAGGATAGTGGCGGTCTATTGCGTATTCCGTCAGGCGGCGCAGGCTGTCCAGCTGTCCGCGCGCTGCAAAAACCTGAAATGTACCGACCCTCAGATGACTTTGCGCCACGCGGGTCAGCACCGCGCCGGGCATAGGCCCCTCGCGCAGAACGATCTCGCCGGTCTCAACCGCCGCCAGTGCGCGGGTCGACGAGATGCCCAGCGCATGCATTGCCTCGGACACCACGTATTCCCGCAACACCGGTCCCAGCCATGCGCGACCATCCCCCTGACGGCTGAACGGGGTTGGACCGGACCCTTTGAGCTGGATATCCCGGCGGAGGCCATCTGTCCCGATCGTTTCGCCCAGCAGTACAGCGCGGCCGTCCCCAAGCTGCGGGTTATAGTTGCCGAACTGATGTCCCGAATAAAGCTGCGCAATCGGCTCTGCGCCTTCGGGCAGCGTGTTGCCAGCGAAGGCTTCAGCCATCTCCTCTACCTCCCCCGGTGTGACCTTCAATACCTTCGCCAATTCCGAGTTGAATGCGATCAGGCGTGGGGCACGCACAGGTATAGGTGCCTGCCGCGCATAAAAGCTGTTGGGAAGGCGGGCGTAGCTGTTGTCAAACGGGATCGTCAGGGTCATGCGGCAAACATATTCCTTGCGCACACGAATACCATAGCGGATCGCACCTTCCCGTGCATAATCATCGCAAAAGACAAGAGGCCCCATGACCGCTCAAGAGATCATCGACCACCTGAAACTGGAACAACACCCCGAGGGTGGCTGGTTTCGCGAAACCTGGCGCGCGGATAACGCGGGCCGCGCCACCGGCACCTGCATCTATTTCCTGTTGGCCGCTGGTGAAAGCAGCCACTGGCACCGCGTGGACGCCACCGAAATCTGGCTCTACCACTCTGGTGCTCCGCTGATCCTGTCGCTGAGCGCTACGGATGACGGTCCAGCCACCGATCACATCCTAGGCCCAGACCTTTCAAAAGGCGCACCGCAATTAATCGTGCCCGAAAACCACTGGCAGGCGGCGCGCACCACCGGAGACTATACGTTGGTCAGTTGCACTGTTTCACCCGGGTTCCAGTTTGACGGGTTCGAACTGGCCGAGCCAGGGTTCGACATCGCGCGCGGATGATGCATGGACCACCGCGCCCTCATAGCGTCGCTGCCACCTGAGGCCAAAGATCAGCTACAACGTCGCTCGGACACAGCAGGTCTGCGTCATTTTCTGGGCTACCTGGTGTTACTGTCCGCCACCAGCGCGGGTATCGCGTGGCGGGTCCCTCTCTGGCCGGTCCTGATCCTGCCACAGGGTGTCTTGTTGGTGTTTCTGTTCACGCTTAGCCATGAATGCACCCATAAGACCCCGTTCAAGACCGGCTGGCTGAACGACGCTGTCGGACATCTTGCTTCAGTTCCAATCGCCCTGCCCTTTACGTGGTTTCGGTATTTTCACCTTGCGCACCACAAATGGACGAACCACCCGGAGAAAGACCCCGAGCTTGGCGGCAAGCCACGACCGCAGGACCGGTTGAGCCTGCTGATCTATCTGTCCGGCTGGCCCTATTGGAAAGGCATGGCACTTGTCCTGTTCCAAAACGCCTTTGGTCGCATCGACGCCCCGTACCTACCTGCGCGCCAACACACCGCCATGCGGGCTGAGGCACGTCTGCTGCTGATACTCTACGCGGTCGCAGCCCTAAGCCTGTTCCTGTCGCCGCTGCTCCTCTGGCTTTGGATTTTACCCGTTCTGCTGGGGCAGCCATTCCTACGCCTCTATCTACTGGCGGAACACGGCCTGTGCCCGCCAGTCGCCAACATGCTCGAGAACTCGCGCACCACGTTCACCAACCGGATGGTGCGTTTTGTGGCCTGGAACATGCCCTATCACGCCGAACACCACGCCTTTCCGAATGTGCCCTTCCATCAGCTGCCTGCATTGCACGGTTGGACGCGGGAATATTTGAAGTCGACTTCGGACGGATACTCACAGTTTACAAGTAATTATGTAAGAAGCGTGAAGCACCAATCATTCAGCTAGTTGGTTGAAGGTCCGCTTTGTTGAAGTACAAGGAGCCACTGAGCAGATAAAAACTGCCGTTGAAGCGGTTCTTAATCGAAGGTTGAGATGATCATGCGAAAAGGCACGTTGTAGGCAATTGGCAAGAAACATTGGCAATCCACCCAAAGTAAGCACTCCGCGATTTGGTGAGCTTCCGACTTGGTGGTCAAAGATTATCGGAATTAAGTGCCCAAAATGTGGTCGTCCTCAGCCACCACGTATGATGGCTTCAACTAATCCCCATCACGGGCTCAATAAAACCGACTTCCACATGTGCGGAGGCTGCGGAAAACTCCTCTATTTGACTGGTAGGTGGCGTGTTCGTCGGTTTTTTCTACTGGTGTTGCCCACATTTTTTGGAGTTGCGATTTTGGGGTTTTCTGTTCTTCGAAACATCAAAGGCCTGAACGTTTATCGTGAGGCAAGGGAAGCTTATGAACCAAATGCCTTGGGTTTCCTTTTGATGTGTGCCGCGATTTACATTGCCGTGAGTCTGCTATCGCGACTTGAAATTGTAGGAGTTGCTGAATCGTCAGAAGCGGACGTGGAGCAACTGCGATCCACCCGTTAAACTTCGAGTAATTTAAGTTACTACGTGGACATTTCTGAGTCCGAGAAAACGCGTTACTCCAAGACGTTATACGTTAGATGCAGACCTTGAGGCTGGCGCAGCGAATTCACACTTTGCCCGCAATGCGGAATCCGGGCAATCAACTTTTAACCCACCGCCCCATTACGCAACCGAACTCACAACCCCACCACCGACCAGCGCTTTCACACCTGTCGTCCCCGGACACGACGTCGGCAGCCTGCGGGCGACGCGTGCCGCCAGATAGGCGAAGGCCTGCGCCTCGAGCATGTCGCCGTCCAGACCCACGGCCTCAACCGGTTCGACCGGACAATCCAGCGCGACGCGCAGCATCTCCATCAATACCGGGTTGTGTCTACCGCCCCCGGTGACCAACAAACGCGACGGTGGTTTGGGGCAGTGTTCCATCCCCTGCACCACGCCTGCTGCACACATGCCGGTAAGCGTGGCAACTGCGTCCGCATCGCTGAGCTCTTGCACCAGTTTGATCATCTCGGAAAAGTCGTTCCGGTCCAGTGATTTTGGCGGCATACGGGTGAAAAAAGGCTCAGACAAAAACAGCTCGAGTGCGCCCATCTCGACGGTTCCGCCGCGCGCGACAGCTCCGTCGCGATCCATCGGCAGGCCCAGACGCGCCTGCATCAGATCATCGACCGGTGCATTCGCGGGACCAGTGTCAAACGCCAGCAACGCGCCCGGGGCTTCGGGGCCATCGTAACTGGGGTCCACATAGGTCAGGTTCCCGACACCGCCGAGGTTCAAAAAGCAAAGCGGTTGGGTTGCTTCGATCCACTTGGCGCAAGCGAAGTGAAAGAAGGGCGCCAGCGGAGCGCCTTCGCCGCCCATCGCCACATCATCGCTGCGGAAATCCCAGACGACCGGCACGCCCAATGCCTGAGCCAGCCCTTTCCCGTCGCCCACCTGCAACGTCCCACGCCCGCTCGGTTCATGCGCAAGAGTTTGGCCGTGCACACCGATCAGGTCGACCTCATCGAATTCAGACAGCGCCTCGGCATGAGCCAGGGTGACAAGCTCTGCCGCGGCATCCACGTCAGGCCCGTGCCACTGCCCTAAAGCGGCGCGCAGAACCGCACGCTCTTCATCGGAGTAGGCACGATACCCACTTGGACCAAATCCCAAAATCCGGTGCCCGTCCGTTTCTACGACCGCGGCATCCACCCCATCCATCGAAGTGCCGGACATCGCGCCCAAAACCCTGATCGCACCTGTTCGTTTGATGGCCCGCCCCACGCGTATCTCTCCTGCCGAACTCCGTGGTACCGTCATGGTTGATCGGTACAGTCTGTTTAACCTGCCCGTTCAGCTAAACCCAAGGCAAGCCAGATCATACGAGGGTCGCGCTTTTTCCCGACAATTTGGTATAAGGAACACAAATCAGTTTTAGGTACATATGGCAGACACATACTCGCAGAAACAACCATCCGAAGGCCGGAACTATTTTCTGATCTTCTGGTCCGGCGCTCTGGCCACGATCGGAGGGCAGTTGATCAACCCAAATCTGGTGCTGCCGTTCCTGTATCTGGCTCTGGGCGCGCCAACGTTTTTTGCAGGAATGCTTCTGCCCTTTGTCACCGGATCGCGCCTGATTGCCGAGATCTTTGTCGCACCTTTCATCAATCGGGCGACCCGCGCCAAGCTGGCCGTTTACGCACCGAACTTGTTGACAGCCGCGGTACTGGCGGCGGTGGCCCTGTTTTCAACAAAACTGCCCAGTGTGATGATCGTACTGCTGTTCCTGACCACTGCGATGGTCCTGGGATTGTGCCAGGGGATTACCAGCCTTGGAACCAGCCAGATCTACGGCATCTCTGTTCCCGAAGCGAAACGAAACCGGATGGTGTTTGCGCAAGCCACCATCTCGGGCGTTTTGGCCATCATCGTCGTTCTGATCACGCGCGACCTGCTGTCCGGGGACCAACCGATGCAGCGCCACATCGTCGTTCTGTGGTGCGGCGTGATTGCCATGTTTGCCGCAGGTGTTGCCTTTGCAGGAGTGCGACTGCTTGAGGATGAACAGCGCGCCCCATTGCCGGAGCCGAATAAAAATCCCAAGCCCCTGGCCGAGTTGGCGACCGGATTCAAAACCGGTATGGCTTATCCGTGGTATCGCAAGTTTCTTTCGGCCCGACTGATCTTTGTATCGGTCGAGCTGGCGATGCCCTTCTACACGATCCATGCTGCGACGCTGCATATGGGGACCAAGCATTCGCTCAGCTATTTTGTCATAGGGGCCAGCCTTGGAATGGTGATCGGTTCGCTTTTGTGGGGATGGCTCAGCGATCGTGTCTCGGTCAAACCTGTGATGTGGCTGGGGTGCATGATCGCCGCAATCTCGGCTCTGATGGCGCTTGGCTTTACGTTCTTCGGCTACGCTCAGAACGTCTGGGTCTACGCGCTGGTGATCCTGCTGCTATCGTTGGGCGGGAATGGGGTGATCTATGGGCGCTACCTGTATCTCATTCAGATGAGCGTTGAAAAAGAGCGCCCCTACCTGGTTGCACTAGGGGATGTCAGCGCTGGCCTCGTTGGAATTGTTTTTGCTGCGATCCTTGGCGCAGTCGCACATCTGCATGATCCGATCACGCCGATTGTTGTCCTTGTGGTGTTGAACACAATCGCAATGTTCTATGCCTTCCGCCTGCCCCCGGTCAAAAGCTGACACAGCCCGCGTTTTCTTGGAAATGGTGCCTTTTCCTTACCCAAAGCGCCGCCTATACAGTGCCCCGCAACATAAACCCAAAGGGCACGATATGACCTACCACCCCAAATCGGATTTCATCGCCACGATGATCGAGCGCGGCTTTCTCGCCGACTGCACCGATTATCAGGGCCTTGACGAGGCGCTGATCAGTGGGTGCAAACCGGCCTATATCGGCTTTGATGCGACGGCCAAGTCGTTGCATGTGGGCAGCCTGATTCAGATCATGATGCTGCGCTGGTTCCAGAAAACTGGCCACCAGCCAATCACCCTTATGGGCGGCGGCACCACCAAGGTGGGCGACCCGTCGTTCCGCGCGGATGAACGCCCCCTGCTGGGTCCCGAACAGATCGACGAAAACATTGCGGGCATCAAAAAGGTGTTCTCGGCCTATATCGATTATGACAGCGATTCCGAAAACAAGGCGCTGATGCTGAACAATGCCGAATGGCTTGATGGCCTGAACTACCTCGATTTCCTACGCGATATTGGACGCCATTTCTCGGTCAACCGGATGCTGGCGTTTGAATCGGTGAAATCACGGTTGGATCGCGAGCAATCGTTGAGCTTCCTTGAGTTCAACTACATGATCCTGCAGGCCTATGATTTCCTTGAGCTGAACCGCCGTTACGGCTGCGTCCTGCAGATGGGCGGCTCGGATCAGTGGGGCAACATCGTCAACGGTATCGACCTGACGCGTCGGGTGCTGGATCATGAGATCTACGGCCTGACTTCGCCGCTTCTGACCACCAGCGACGGCAAGAAGATGGGCAAGTCGCAGGACGGTGCGGTCTGGCTGAACGCCGAGATGCGCTCGCCTTACGAATTCTGGCAGTTCTGGCGGAACACGACCGACGCGGATGTTGGCCGTTTCCTGAAGCTTTACACCGAAATGCCGGTGGATGAGTGTGACCGACTGGGCGCGCTGCAAGGGTCCGAGATCAACGAAGCCAAAATCCGTCTTGCCAACGAGGTCACCGCCCTGCTGCACGGAACTGAGGCTGCGGCCAATGCCGAAGCCACGGCGCGGGAAGTGTTCGAAAAGGGCGGCGTTGGGGATGATCTCCCGACCCTTACCCTCAGCGCGGATGAGCTGGGTGACGGGATGTCCATCGTGCAGGTCATCGTGAAATCGGGTCTGGCAAAGTCCGGTAAAGAGGCCAAACGCCTGATCGCAGAAAACGGTGCGAAACTGGATGACGCACCGCTAACTGATGCCGGGCTGATGATCGACGCGGGCGCATTGTCGTCGCCGATCAAGTTGAGCGCTGGTAAAAAGCGCCACGCACTGGTTCAGCTAGGCTAGGCCACTCAATAGTTCAGAAAAACAAAGGCCACCCAGTTGGGTGGCCTTTTTCCTTTGGCTGGCGTCAAAACGCCTATTGTTAGCGCTCTTCCTTACCGCCGCCATTGCTGCCGCCGTTGCCAGAACCACCGCCGCCGTGACCTTGACCGTTATTGCTGCCGCCGTTGCCGGTTCCGGGGCCAGATCCGCCGTTGTTTCCGCCGCCGTTACCGGAGTTACCAGCGTTGCCGTTCCCGTTCCCGGGCCCACCGTTGCTGCCGCCATTTCCGTTGCCGCCACCGTGGCCACCGCCGTTGCTACCACCGTTTCCGGAGCCGCCGCCGTTGCCAGAGCCGCCACCCTGACCATTATTGCCACCACCGTTTCCAGTTCCGGGTCCAGATCCGCCGTTGTTGCCACCGCCGTTACCCGGGTTGCCGGCATTGCCGTTGCCATTGCCGGGGCCATTTCCGCCGCCGTTGCCGCCGCCATTTCCGCCGCCGTTGCCGCCGCCATTACCGCCGCCGTTGCCGCCGCCATTTCCGCCGCCGTTGCCGCCGCCGTTGCCGCCGCCATTTCCGCCGCCATTTCCGCCGCCGTTGCCGCCGCCATTTCCGCCGCCGTTGCCGCCGCCATTTCCGCCGCCGTTGCCGCCGCCGTTGCCGCCGCCGTCTCCACCGCCGCTGCCGCCGCCGTCTCCACCGCCGCTGCCGCCGCCGTCTCCACCGCCGCTGCCGCCGCCGTCTCCACCGCCGCCGTCTCCACCGCCGCCGTCTCCACCGCCATTACCGCCGCCGTCTCCGCCGCCGCCGCCGCCGTCTCCACCGCCGCCGTCTCCACCGCCATTACCGCCGCCGCCGCCGTCTCCGCCACCTGGGCCACCTGGTGCTCCGCCGGGACCGCCTGGCGCTCCGCCACCAGACCCGCCGCCAGAAGAGTTACCTCCTCCAGAAGATTCGCCGCCCGAACCATTCTCACCGCTGGAGTTGGAACCGCTCCCAGATGATTGGCTGGAATCACGATCTTCGCCATTCGAGGTCACCGCCGCGATCGTCCCAGTTGAAAAATCCGTCAACAATGCGGCCAAACCGGGGCACTGTTGACCAGTTGCAGCCAGTATCGAATCGAAATCGGAGTGCTTCTGCAGCCGGTTCAGGAAACTCGGGGTCACCTGAGTGCAATCACACAGTGTTTGGTAGTCTCCTGCATTTGCTGCGATCCGTGCTGTGCGTGCGTCGCAAACCCCAGATGCAGCTTGCGCTGTGGTCACCAAAAGCGCCCCAACAAACGGAGAGGCCACCAAAGCCGAAACGCTAGATTTCAGTTTAATTCGCATCATTTAGCTCCTTGCGCCTTAACACCCAAGTGCGTCAGGGTCTTCGATTACCAAGTGGGAGCCGCAAATGAAGTGCGGATAAATATCCGCTGAAGATGCGTTAACTTTGGCTCACCACCACTCATTAAACTCGGGCACGACACCAGTTGTGACGGTCCGATAGGCCAAATATACAATATCTATTACGACCGCCACATCAAAAGTGGCAGAAAAGTGTCAAAATTTTGGAGAGGTATCCGTGATGCAACTATCGACATCCGCGGCAATCATAACTGGCGGCGCGTCAGGTTTGGGTGAGGCCACCGCCCGCTATTTCGCAGAACAGGGCGCGCAGGTGACGCTCCTGGACCGCGACGCCGCGCGTGGCCCTAAGGTTGCCGAAGACATCGGCGGGCATTTCGCTCAGACCGATGTGACAGATGAAAACTCAGTAGCGGCGGCAATCGAGCACGCGAAGGGCAAGATGGGTCGCATCACGGCCTCTGTGAACTGCGCCGGGATCGCCTATGGGATCAAGACAGTCGGCAAGGATGGTCCCCACCCTTTGGACGCGTTTCAGCGCACAATCGACATCAATCTGGTGGGTACGTTCAATGTCTCGCGCCTGGCCGCAGCTGAAATGGCTAAGAACGAACCCGAACCGGACGGCGCGCGTGGAGTAATCATCAACACGGCCTCAATCGCAGCCTTCGACGGACAAAAGGGACAAGCGGCCTATGCAGCCTCGAAAGGCGGTGTCGTGGGGATGACGCTGCCAATGGCGCGCGATCTGGCCTCAACCGGCATTCGCGTGATGACCATCGCTCCGGGGATTTTCATGACACCGATGCTGGCCGGTCTGCCCGAAGAGGTTCAACAACAACTGGCGGCAGATGTCCCAAACCCTGCACGTCTGGGTGATCCGAAAGAATACGGGCGGTTGGCCGGTTTCATTGTCGAGATGGGCTACTTGAACGGAGAAGTCATCCGCATCGACGGAGCCCTTCGTATGCGTTAAGCCTGTCCCATGACAGAGCGGGAAAAGATGCAGTCCGGGCAGTGGTATAACTGCCTGGACCCGGAACTTGAGGCGCTGCGCACCCGCGCCCGGCACGCAGTCCACGCACACAACACCTGCCCGCCTGACGCCCGTGGTGCCACGGCACCCGAGTTGCTGGCGTTGTTCGCTCGAGTCGGACCGGATTGCTTACTCGAGGCTCCGTTTCATTGCGCCTACGGGCTAAACATCCACCTCGGCGCGCGGGTCTATTTCAATGCCGGCTGCGTCGTTCTGGACACCGCACAGGTTCGGATCGGCGATGACACGATGTTCGGCCCGCATGCCCAGATCTACTGTGCTCAGCACGCCAAAGACCCGGCAGAACGCGCACAAGGTTTGGAAATCGGGATACCGGTGACCATTGGCCGAAACGTCTGGGTTGGCGGAGGTGCCATCGTGATGCCCGGCGTCACCATCGGCGACAACGCCATTATTGGTGCAGGCAGCATTGTAACCAAAGACGTCGCGGCCGGAGAAACGGTTGTCGGCAACCCTGCCCAACCATTGACGCGCCGCTAGGCGCCTTCGGCCTTTTCCTCAAGCACCAGCCACTCTTCTTCGGCGGCGGCCAGTTTCTCTTGTCGTTCGACCAGCGCCTCGGTCGCCTTCTGGAACTTGACCGGTTCACGGGTGAACAGTTCAGGATCTGACATAAGCTCTTCCAGCTTGCCTATTTCAGCTTCCAGGCGGGCAATCTCGGCAGGCAACTTCTCAAGCCGATGCTTTTCCGAGAAAGATAGCCCGGATTTCGGCTGCGCTTCTTGCTTTTGCTTTGACTTCGAAGTCTTTGCTTTTTCAGCTTTCTTTTCGGCAACGTCACCCCGTTGCGCGATGTAGTCCGACCATCCGCCCGCATAGACGGTCGCGCGGCCATTGCCCTCCATCGCAATCGTTGTGGTGGCAACCCGGTCCAGAAAATCCCGATCGTGGCTGACCAGCAGGACGGTGCCGTCATAGTCGTCGAGCAGTTCCTGCAATAGGTCCAGCGTTTCAACGTCCAGATCGTTGGTCGGTTCGTCCAGCACTAAAAGGTTCGAGGACTTGGCCATCAGTTTCGCCAACAGCAAACGCGCTTTTTCGCCACCTGACAATGACTTAACGGCCGCTCTTGCCTGCGCATCATCAAACAGGAATTCCTTGAGGTATCCGACCACGTGCTTTGGCTGGCCACCGACCATCACCTGATCCGCTTTGCCGGAAACCCGCATTTCGGGATCGCCTGTCAGGCTATCCCACAGGGTCATTTCGGGATCCAGCTGCGCGCGAGCCTGGTCGAAAACCGCGATTTCAAGATTGGTGCCCAGCGTCACTGTTCCTTCGTCGGGCTGTTCCTGACCCAGCAACATTTTGAGCAGGGTTGTCTTTCCCACACCATTCGGTCCGACAAAGGCAACGCGATCCCCACGTTGTGCCAACAGATCAAAGTTCCGAACGATCTGCTGCGCGCCAAAAGACTTGGACAACCCCTTGGCTTCAATCACTTTTCGCCCAGACTTTGGTCCGCCTTCCAGCGACATTGCCGCTGATCCTTGACGTTTGATCTGCGCGGCCTTTTCAGCGCGTAAGGCCTGCAAAGCCCGCACCCGGCCTTGATTTCGCTTGCGCCGTGCACTGATACCTTCGACCGCCCATTTGGCTTCAGATTTGATCAGACGATTCAGCTTGTGACGCTGTTGATCTTCTTCTTCCCAAATCTTGTCGCGCCAGGTTTCAAAAGCCTCAAACCCTTGCTCCTGCCGCCGTACCATGCCGCGGTCGATCCACAACGTCGCGCGGGTCAAAGCGCGCAAAAACGCACGGTCATGTGAAATCAGAACGAAGGCTGCGCGGGTCGATCCCAGTTCGCGTTCCAGCCAGGCAATCGCTTCGATATCCAGATGGTTTGTCGGCTCGTCCAGCAGCATCAGGTCCGGCGCTTCGGCCATCAGCTTGGCCAATGCGGCCCTGCGACGCTCGCCACCCGAAGCGGTTTCAATCGGGCGGGAGGGATCGAACTTCAGCCCCTCGCCCGCGCGTTCGACCTTGTACAGCTCACCCGGCTCCAACTCGCTGGACGCGTAATCGCCCAGTGTCGCGAACCCTTCCATGCCGGGGTCCTGCTCCATGTAGCCAACAGATTTTCCGGGCGGCACCACGATGTCACCCTGATCAGGCTCGACTAGACCGGCCATGACTTTCATCAGGGTCGACTTTCCCGACCCGTTTCGCCCAACCAACGCAACTCGGTCGCCCGGCTGAACCACTAGGTCCAGCCCCGAAAACACCGGATCGCCCCCGAAAGTCAGGGAAATGCCGGACATCTGCAACAAAGGAATTCTCGCCATGCCGCCAGCTAAACCGGTGGACACAAAGCGTCAACGCCCCTGTTTCACCTTTTCGAAAATACTCAAACTACCGGACCACTGCGCGCAGCAACCGTTTTCGGGCCGGGGGGATCGCCCCGATCTCAAGCCCGGTGAATACATGCAGCGTATTCATATGCCGATCCACAACCGCATGATCACTGACCCAGCCGCCCATCATCAGATAGGTGCGCAACAATGGAGGCATCCGCAACATAGCCTTTTTCACATCGGGCCTACGCCGCAGGCGAGAGGCAAACTTGAATACATCGGGGGCCTTGACCCGCGGCAACCAACGCTTTGGCGCCAGATGCCGTTGCTTCAACATGGCAAAGGCGTCCAGATACTCGACCGTTTCGGTTCCTGCAAAGGATGAGCAGCCGAACAACATCTTGACGTTGTTCTGGTCCACGTAATTGGTCATCGCACCCCAGGCGACCCGCAGGATATCCGGGTCTGTCCATTCCGGGTGAATGCAGAAACGGCCCATTTCGACCATGCGGCCGTCGAACCCTTTGAGGGCAGACAGGTCATAGAACTGGGCAGAATAACTGCGGTCAACCTCGGCCCCGTGCTCTATTGTCAGCAACCTGAAACAACACACCAGCCTTCCATCGGAGCGCGAATCTTCAACAAGGATATGCGCGCAGACCGGATCAAATTCGTCCCGGTCAATCTGATCCGTCCCAAATGCCAGGGTTCGCAGTTCCTGCGCCGCCTCCACATCCTGTGGGGACTGCGCCAAACGAGCCCGGTATCTGCCCTTGCCCAGCAATAATGCCATGGTCGCATCCTCCGCGGTTGCTGACCTGCTTCATGTTGCAGCGGTTCTACCACAGAACATGTGACTGTCCTGTGACCGTCGCAAGAGGCGGCGCAGACTTAATTCGCGCCCGGAATGTTCGCAGGGTTGAAGTTGCCGATATTGCCCAACAGCTGGCGCAGGAAGCCACGGTTCTGAACGCTGGATTCGGTCACGCGGCGGTCCAGTACCACCACATATCCATCCTCAAGACCAAAACGTTCGATATTCCGCACAACGCCACGCTGGTCAAAGCTGATCGCAACCAGTTCGCGCGACACCACTTCGGGGCGCTTAGGACCGTAATGGCGCACGCGAGAGCGGACATAGTAAAAACCCGAATCCTTCACCAGCCCGGCAGAGCTGGGCGCTCCGATGGTTTCAACAACGCTGTCGCGGGTATCGACGCCCACTTTGATCTCAGCCAGTTGGTCAGCCGGCGGGACGTATCCGTGATTCTTGAAGATTGGCGTGCAAGCGCCAGCCGCAACCAAACAGGCCGCAAAGACAAGCCTTTTGGACGCCGGTTTCAACCTGTTCACAACCTTCAACATTTACATCCTCTTGCCTTGGGACCTTGCGGACCCTATCCGATTACATAAACCGCAGCCCCGGTTCAACACACGAAAGGGTCACGAATGACGACTAATACATCTCTGCGGGTGGCCGACCTGCCCCAAAACGCGCCCACGCCGTTTGATTTGCGCCCCGATAGCAAGGGCCTGGACGCGATCAAAACCGAACTGGGATTGTTGGGCCTGCGCAAGCTTAGCTTTGTGGGTGACGTAAGGGCACAAGGCAAACGCGATTGGATTCTTGCCGGAAAACTGGGGGCGACGGTGATTCAACCCTGTGTCGTGACGCTTGAACCCGTAACCACGCGCATCGATATCCCTGTGTCACGGGTCTATCTGAAAGACTGGCAAAACCCCGACGAGCCTGAATTCGAAATCCCCGAAGGCGATGAGACCGAAGCACTGGGCGCGGAAATCGACACTGCGTCGGTGATGGTTGAGGCGCTGTCACTTGCCCTGCCCCAATACCCACGGAAGGACGGCGCAGAATTGGAACAGGCCGGCTATACTGAGCCGGGCAAACAGGCGATGACGGACGAAGACGCAAAGCCGTTTGCCGGACTGGCGAATTTGCGCGATGCTTTGAAAAAAGACGAGTGACATAGGTCTGTTTTCCTGTCATAGCAGGCCTCCAGAAAAATCGCTTGAACATGCCGAGAATCGCAGTATTTTCGCGCGCTCAACGGAATTTGGGTTGGACATTGCGGGGCCCGTCCCCTAAACGCGCGTCAAACCACTAGAAAAACGAAGAATGAAACCCGGCCAGCAGCGAATCTGCTGACCCTTAATAGACAAAGGTTGAGACCATGGCTGTCCAACAGAACAAAGTTTCCAAGTCGCGCCGCAACAATCGCCGCGCACATGACGCTCTGGTTGCTGCAAACCCGAACGAATGCGCAAACTGTGGCGAACTGAAGCGCCCGCACCACGTCTGCGCGTCCTGCGGCCATTATGATGACCGTGAAGTCGTCGCTCAGGCCGACGAAATCGACCTGGACGAAGACGCGGCCTAAGCCTCATAACTCGTAGGCCAAGGCATGACGGAACAGCCCACGCAAGCCGGACGGATTACCATCTCGGTTGACGCTATGGGCGGAGATTCGGGGCCCGCGACTGTTGTTGCGGGCATTGCCAAATCGGCAAACAAGAACCCCGATATCGCCTTCGTTCTGCACGGGCCCGAGCAAAAGTTGCGCAAACTTGTCGCCAAACGGCGTGTCCTGCAGGGACGCGTCGTTTTTCGTGATTGCCCCGACGTGGTCACGATGGAGGACAAGCCTAGTCAGGTCGTCCGCAGCGGCAAGCAGACATCGATGTGGTCGACGCTGGAAACAGTGCGCAAAGGCGAAGCCCACGGCGCTGTTTCCTGTGGCAATACCGGCGCGCTAATGGCGCTGTCGATGATGCGTTTGCGCAAATTGCCGGGCGTGAACCGCCCGGCCATCGCGATTCTGTGGCCCTCGCGCAACCCTCAGGGCTTTAACGTGATGCTGGATGTCGGCGCCGATGTGCGGGCCGACGCCAAGGATCTGCTGCAATATGCGCTGATGGGGGCGTCTTATGCCCGCAACGGCATGGCACTGGATCGGCCCCGGATCGGTTTGCTGAATGTTGGCACCGAAGAACACAAAGGCCGGGCCGAACTGAAAGAAGCCCACGCGATGATCTCGGAATTCGCAGAGCAGGCGAATTTTGACTTCGCAGGCTTCGTGGAGGGCAGCGACATTCCCGGTGACAAGGCGGATGTCATTGTTACCGATGGCTTTACCGGAAACGTCGCAATCAAAACCGGCGAAGGCACGGCCAGCCTGATCGGTGACCTGCTGCGCGAGGCCTTTAAATATTCCCCCCTGTCCCGGCTCGCATCGGTTCTGGCCATCACCTCGCTGCAACGGTTGAAGAAACGCATCGACCCACGCCAAGTGAATGGCGGTGTCTTTCTTGGCCTCAACGGAACCGTGGTCAAATCACATGGTGGCGCAGATGCCACCGGAGTTTCGGCAGCGATCAAACTGGCCTTTACCCTGGCCGAATCCGGTTTCGCCGAAAAATTGGCGGCACGGGTTGCATCGACAGCCCAGCTTGCACAAGATGCCGCGCACGTACCGCCAAAGGCGGGCGAATAACAATAAAGGCAGTACCCCCAAATGGCAGGCCGTTCAGTTGTTGTAGGTGTCGGACACTATTTGCCAGAGCGCATCGTTCCGAATTCCGAATTTGAAAAGACGCTAGATACGTCGGACGAGTGGATCAAAGCTCGCTCGGGAATCGAACGCCGCCACTTTGCCGCTGATGGTGAAACCACGTCCGATCTGGCGACCAACGCTGCTTTGGCCGCCCTGGCCGATGCTGGCCTGAAGGCCGAGGATATCGACGCCATCATCCTGGCGACATCGACTGCTGACCTGACTTTCCCCTCTGCCGCGACGATGGTCCAGGCGCGCCTGGGCATGACCCACGGATTTGCGTTTGACGTGCAAGCCGTCTGTGCGGGCTTTGTTTTTGCCCTCAGCAACGCCAACGCTTTGATCGTGTCCGGTCAGGCCAAACGTGTGCTGGTCATCGGCGCCGAGACGTTTTCGCGCATCATGGATTGGACTGATCGGTCCACTTGCGTGCTGTTTGGCGACGGTGCCGGCGCGTTGATTCTTGAGCTGCAGGACAGCGAAGGAACCGCGCAGGATCGCGGCATTCTGTCGACTGACCTGAATTCTGATGGGCGCTACAAGGATTTGCTCTATGTCGACGGCGGTGTGTCGACCCAATCGACCGGGCATCTGCGGATGCAGGGCAATCAGGTGTTCCGCCACGCGGTCGAAAAGCTGGCCAAAACCGCAGAAACGGCCCTGGGGCGTGCCGGTCTGACCAACGCGGACGTCGATTGGATCGTGCCACATCAGGCCAACATTCGCATCATTCAGGGCACTGCCAAGAAAATGGGCCTGCCGATGGATAACGTTGTCGTGACAGTTCAGGATCACGGCAACACGTCCGCCGCATCGATTCCTCTGGCCCTGTCAGTGGGCAAACAACGGGGCCAGATCAAGACCGGGGATCTGATCGTGACCGAGGCTATCGGCGGCGGCCTGGCATGGGGCGCAGTGGTTCTGCGCTGGTAACCGGCGCAAAACGGCTTACACAGCCTCGTGCAATTCATTGATATTGACAGCGAATTTGCCATCACCATATTCTCTGATATCAACAGGGGAAATGGTATGGGCGAAAAAACACTGACGCGAATGGATCTGAGCGAGGCTGTTTTCCGCGAGGTTGGCCTTTCACGTAATGAAAGTGCGCAGCTTGTCGAAAGCGTCTTGAACCACATGTCGGACGCACTGGTCCAAGGTGAACAGGTCAAGATTTCATCGTTTGGTACGTTCAGTGTTCGGGACAAAACCGCCCGCATCGGCCGTAATCCCAAAACCGGCGAAGAGGTGCCAATTCAGCCTCGACGTGTCCTGACATTCCGCCCGTCGCACCTGATGAAGGATCGCGTCGCCGCAGGGAATCGCAAGTAAATTCGGGACGGAACGGTCATGAGCAAGTCCCCCGACGCCTTTCGCACAATAAGTGAAGTTGCGGACTGGTTAGGCGTTCAGGCTCATGTCCTGCGCTTCTGGGAAAGCCGTTTTAGCCAAGTCAAACCCGTCAAACGCGCGGGTGGCCGCAGGTATTACCGGCCAAATGATATGCGCCTTTTGGGTGGTATCAAAAAGCTGCTGCACGAGGACGGGATCACCATAAAAGGCGTCCAACGCATCCTGCGTGAACAAGGCGTGGCCTATGTTTCCTCGCTGTCGCCCAGCCTGGATGAGCCCGCCGCGCCTGAAAGCGCCCCGGCAGATGATACCGTTGTCGTGCCCTTTTCCGCCAAGCCTGCCACGCCCAGCGATCAGATTGATCTCGATCTGGGCGAACCGGCCCCGGTAGCCGAGGCAACCGCTCCGGCTGAACAAGCCCCTCAGGCCGAAACGCCCCCGCCTGCCCCGCAGCAACCACAAGCAGAGCCATCACAGCCTGCGCCCGAGTATCTGGATGAAGCCCCCCTGATGGGCGGCATCGCCACACAAGCGTGGGAACGGACCGAGTTTGACGACGATCTTTTGCGTCGGATTGCACCAATCGCCAAGGACTTGCGCGCTGTCATCAACCGAATTGAGAACCGGTCGGCAGGATAAGAAAAAAGGCGATGATTTCCTCTTGCCCCCGCCGGGAAAGTCTTTATGAACACCTCAACGTCGGGCTATGGCGCAGCCTGGTAGCGCGTCCGTCTGGGGGACGGAAGGTCGCAGGTTCGAGTCCTGCTAGCCCGACCAAATCACACCGACGTTTATGGCAGACTGGCCAGATCCCGCTCTGGCAACAGAGGGGATCGGAATGACAGGTGTATGCCCAAACCAACAGATCGAGGCGATGATCGGCCGCGGTGAGATCACCGCCAGCCCCGAGGTTATCCCGGCGCAAATTCAACCCGCCAGCCTTGATTTACGTTTAGGTACAGTTGCTTACCGGGTCCGCGCTTCATTTCTATCCGGCGAAGGACGTTCGGTCGCGGATCGTCTCGCCGAGTTCGAGATGCACCGCATCGACATCACCGACGGAGCCGTTCTGGAAAAAGGCTGCGTCTATCTGGTGCCGCTGATGGAATCGCTGGCCCTGCCCACCGATACCAGCGCGGTGGCAAATGCCAAAAGCTCGACCGGGCGGCTGGATCTTCTGACCCGCACGATCACCGATGGTGGCACCGAGTTTGACCGGGTACCGGCAGGCTATAACGGGCCGCTTTTTGCCGAGATCTGTCCACGCTCATTCTCGGTTCTGGTGAGACCGGGCATGCGGCTGAACCAGATTCGCTTTCGTCAGGGTCAGGCAGTGCTCAGCGACGCGGAACTGACCGCATTGCACAACGACTCGCCACTGGTCGACGGACCGGCGGTCATTCAGGATGGGCTGGGATTCTCGGTCGACCTGCAATTGCCCGACACTGATCTGGTTGGCTATCGGGCCAAACCGCATACCGGTGTGATCGATCTGGACCGGATTGGGGAATATGACCCGCAAGAATACTGGGAAGAGGTGCGCACCACCGATGGCCGTATCATCCTGGACCCCGGCGCATTCTATATCCTGGTCAGCCGCGAGGCGGTCCATATTCCCCCGATGTATGCGGCTGAAATGGCCCCCTACCTTGCAATGGTCGGCGAGTTCCGGGTGCACTATGCCGGATTCTTCGATCCCGGCTTTGGTCACGCCGCGGCGGGCGGTGCGGGATCACGCGGCGTGCTGGAAGTACGCTGCCACGAGGCTCCCTTTGTTCTGGAACATGGGCAGGTCGTCGGGAGGCTGGTCTATGAGAAGATGGCCGAAATGCCCACGCAGCTTTATGGTGCGGGCATCGCGTCGAATTATCAGGGACAGGGGCTGAAACTGTCCAAACACTTCAAGGCTGTTGGTTAACACTTCTTGAACCGGCGCACGTTCAGATTACGCCCTGCGCCGGGCTTATCTGCTAGGCTTGACGGTTGCTGTCGTCATTTGCGCCCGAGTCATGAGGCACAGCCGATCTTTGTTTCGGCTTTCCCATCCGGCCCGCCACATCAAAACCCTTGTCGATTCCTTTGTTGACGACCCGCCGCATGATCTGGCGGATGATCATGTCGATGATGCGATTCATATTCATTGCTCAACTCCTCAGATTGGCCACAACATAGGTGATTCCAACGGCAACAAAAGGGCCAAGTTATCACTCTTCCTCGAACAGCTCGGTCTGGTCCTCATCTTCGCCGTCATCATGCCCCTCGCCCAATGGCATCGTGCCCGGGGGGGGCCGGTTTTCCAGCAACCCAGCAGCCCGCAATTCCTTGAGCCCCGGAAGATCGCGGGCGTTTTCCAACCCGAAATGATCCAGAAACTGTGGCGTCACAACAAAGGTGACCGGACGGCCGGGTGTCATCCGGCGACGGCCCAGACGGATCCACTCCATTTCCAACAGTTGATCGATTGTACCGCGCGAAACCGAGACGCCCCGGATCTCTTCGATCTCGGCACGGGTGCAGGGCTGATGATAGGCGACGATGGCCAGCGTTTCGATGGCTGCGCGGCTCAACTTGCGAGTTTCAACCGTTTCCTTTTGCATCAGAAAACCCAGATCGGGGGCGGTGCGAATAGCCCAAGCCTCACCCACGCGGACAACGCGGACACCCCGGCCTTCATACCGTTTCTGCAAAATTTTAACCGCTTGCGCCGCGTCGCTGCCATGGGGCATCCGCGCCTCAAGATCGGCGATCGTCACTGGCTCGGAACTGGCGAACAGCACAGCCTCGACCATGCGCTCCTGCTCCGCCAGGGGTGGCGCTTCGAACAGAGTGCCGGTGCCTTCGTCTTGCGGTTCGTCAGTCACGTGTGTCAGTCCTTTTGCGCAAATGGATCGGAGCAAACGTCTCGGTTTGCTTCATCTCCATATGTCCTTCTTTCACCAGCTCAAGCGAGGCAGCAAAGGTCGCTGCAGTGGCCGAGCGGCGACGCACCGGGTCAGCGTCCCAGCCCTCGGGCAGATAGGATTCCATATCCGTCCAAGCCCCGGCAAACCCGATCAGTGGGCGCATCCGCTCTAGCGCCTGTTCCATTGTGAAAACTGAATCGCGGTCCATAACAAAGGGGCGGAACTCGTCACGAGTTCGGATACGGGCGTATCCCTGCATCAGATCCAACAGCGTGGCAGAGTAAGTCACGGTGCGGATACGGGTGATATCCTCACCCTGCCCGCGTTTGAAGAAATCGCGCCCCAGTTGATCACGGGCCATGAGACGCGCGGCAGAGTCGCGCATGGCCTGCAGGCGTTCCAACTGGAACGCCAGGTGAGCGGCCAGTTCCTCGCCCGAGGGGCCTTCGTCATCCGGATCCGGTGGCAACAAAAGCCGGGATTTAAGGAAGGCCAGCCAGGCGGCCATGACCAGATAATCCGCCGCCAGTTCAATCCGCAGCGCGCGCGCCTTTTCCACAAAGGACAGGTACTGCTGCGCAAGCGCGAGAACCGAGATTTTCCGAAGGTCGACCTTTTGGGTTCGCGACAGGGTCAACAATACATCCAACGGACCTTCGAACCCGTCGACATCAACAATCAACGCCTCTGCCGCAAGACGATCCGCGACCGAGGCCGGGTCTTCGCTAAAGAGATTATCGTTCATATACCTGCCCGCCCATTAGGGCAGATAGTTCCGCTTCGGCCGCTTGGATGTCAAGTTCCACAGGCTTCTGTCGCATCGACAACGCCCTTTCCGCGCGCTTTTGCGCTTGCGCGGTCATTTCTCCGGCTGCTTCCAGCACCTTGGCACGCGCGTCAAACGTTCCGTTACAGTGCAGAACCACGTCGCACCCTGCGGCCAGTGACTGACGCGCAATGTCTTCGGGCGCGCCACTTAGCGCTTTCATCGAGATATCGTCAGTCATGATCAGACCGTCAAAACCGATTTTATCGCGGATCAGGCCGATCATCGCAGACGAAATCGTGGCCGGTTGCGGATCAATCCGGTCATAGACCAGATGCGCCGTCATCCCCATCGGCAGATCGTTCAGCGCCCGAAACGGTTCGAAATCCGCTTGCACAAGCTGGTCCTGTGTCAGGTCCACATGCGGCAGATCATGGTGGCTGTCCAGCGTTGCCAATCCATGCCCCGGCATGTGCTTGAGCACCGGCAAAACACCCCCATCCAGATGGCCTTTTGCAACAGCGCGCCCAAGAGTTGAAACCCGATTGGGATCAGAGCCATAACAGCGGTTCTTCAAAAACGCATGGGTATCGTCGCGCGCCAAATCGACCATCGGGGCGCAGTTGCTGTCAATGCCAAGCTCGAACAGCTCTTTTGCGATCAGTCGATACCGCAGGTACATAGCGCGTTCCGCCTGATCCCCTGCGCGGCCCGCATGATCCAGGGGCGGCATCCATTCGCGTGCCAATGGCGCACGCAGACGCTGCACACGGCCACCTTCCTGGTCGATGGTGATAGGGCAATTGCGCCCAACGGCATCACGATAGTCATCGCATAGGGCACGAACTTGTTCAGCTGTATCTATGTTGCGCGCAAACAAAATGAACCCGAATGGGTTCATCTGCTGGAATAGTCTCTTTTCCTCTGACGTCAGGCGCAGCCCTTCGGCATCGGTGATCGCAGCTCCGAACGTCACCGAACGGCAACCGGGATACAGTCTGCACCTTGTGCGACCAGAGCGGCACAGAACTGACGCGAGTCGCTCAGGTCATCAAACCCAAGAACACGCAGACGATAGAATGTCCGGCCACCGCTTGAGGTCTTCTGGATAACACGTTGTTTTCCAGCCATGTACTCACCAAAGCGGCCATTCATACGATCCCATTCCGCACGGGCCACGTCCGAGCTTTCATACGCACCCAGCTGAGCCATGCGTGTCCCTTTGGACAGGGTATTCGGATCCACATCCAGCCCAACCGCAGCTTTGACAGCGGCGTTGATCGCAGCTTCGGTATTGCTGTTGGATGAAATCCCGCTTGGCGTCGCTCGGGCTGGGCGCGTGGACGGACGCAGGGACCGGCGGACACCGGGCAGTGCCGCCAGTTCCGGGTCCGGCAATTGTGCGGCCAGATCAGCAGGGTCAATGGCGGGCTCTTCCTCGGGCAGTGCCAACGAGGCGAGTTGCACGCCCTGCTCTGCCGGTTCATCCGCTTTCGCCGCCCCACCGGCCAATTCTGCAACCAGGGCATCGACTGTATTCTGGCGCAGCTGCGCGGCCTCTTGATCCGAGATTTCTTCTTCGACGACATGCACGGCCTGCGTCGGCTTCAGCGGTTCAACAGGCGTATCTTCGTCTGTCAGCGAAACCGGGCGCGGCGCAAGGATCAAGCGATCTGCTGGCGGCGCTGCCGTTCCAACGGCTGCCACGGCATTGACGGCCAGACCCTGGTGATCGGCCGGGGTGCCGCCAGGGTTTTCCGGCTGAATGCGCATTGGCCCCTCGATGGCGCGAACAACAGGCACGCCACTAACGTCGCGCATCACCAGTTTGAAGCCCCAGACGCCGATCCCGGCGACCAATGCCAGCGACGCTACTGCACCCATGACGTTGACGATACGGCCCAGCCCTGCCCCTCGCGGAGCCTGTTCATAGCCATAGGAGTCGTCGGGATACTCATACCCATCCTCAGGATGCGGCTGATTCGTGTAATGCATCTCCTCGGGGCGCATCTGCCCCGAGTAATCGTAACTTGCCATGTCCGCCTCACCGCCCGATTGCGCCTTAAAAAGTGGCGCGCGGGTCATTTCTTGCCTACCTCGTACCGGCGCGTCGGGCGGTGTTAGTTACCGCATCTCCTGCGCCGGAGTGACGCCAAGAATACCCAAGCCCGCTGAAATCACAACAGAAACGGCCCGGGCCAATGCGATTTTTGATTGGCTTGTGGCAACATCGCCATCCTGAATGAATCGCAGTTGCGTTTCATCGTTGCCCTTATTCCATAGCGCATGGAAGTCACCCGCCAGCTCATACAGGTAAAAGGCAACCCGATGCGGTTCATTGGTGCGTGCGGCAATTTCGATCAGACGCGGCCATTCAGCCAGCTTTTTTGCCACCGTCAGCTCTGAGGCATGGTCGATCTTGCCAAGATCAGCACCCTTGAGAGTCGCGTCATCCGTAGCGATTTCCGCCTCGGCGGCACGGCGCAGCACGCTCATGACACGGGCGTGGGCGTATTGCACGTAGAACACAGGGTTCTCGCGGCTTTGTTCCAGCACCTTGTCGAAATCGAAGTCCAGCGGCGCGTCGTTCTTGCGGGTCAGCATCACGAACCGGGTCACGTCCGGGCCAACCTGATCGACCACATCGCGCAGAGTGACAAAGTTCCCTGCCCGCTTGGACATCTTGAACGGCTCGCCGTTCTTCCACAGCTTTACCAGCTGCGTCAGCTTGATATCCAACGGAACCTTGCCATCGGACAGGGCCGAAACAGCTGCTTTCATCCGTTTGACATAGCCGCCATGGTCCGCACCAAACACGTCGATCAACGCATCAAAACCACGGGTCACCTTGTCATAGTGATAGGCGATATCCGGGGCGAAATAGGTCCAGCTGCCGTCCGATTTCTTGACCGGCCGATCGACGTCATCACCATGCTCGGTCGATTTGAACAGGGTTTGCTCGCGCGGCTCCCAATCCTCGGGCTTTTTACCTTTGGGTGGTTCCAGCACGCCTTCGTAGATCAAGCCCTTATCGGTCAGGGACTTAAGCGCAGCCTCGATCTTTCCGGTGCCATAAAGCGATTTTTCGGAATAGAACACATCCATCTCAACACCCAACGCCTTCAGGTCGGCGCGGATCAGATCCATCATTGCATCGGTCGAAAACTCGCGCAGCTCTTCCAGCCACTCGCTTTCCGGCTTGTCGATCAGGCTGTCGCCGTATTTCTCTTTCAGCGCCTCGCCGATCGGGATCAGATAGTCACCAGGGTACAGCCCCTCGGCGATCTCGGGGCTCAGCCCGTTGGCCTCGCGATAGCGCTCATACGCGGACCGCGCCAGTACATCCACCTGCGCGCCCCCGTCGTTGATGTAGTATTCACGGGTCACGTCATGGCCCGAATACGCCAGCAAGCTTGCCAGGGCGTCACCGAACACGGCACCACGTGTATGGCCCACATGAAGTGGCCCAGTGGGGTTGGCCGAGACATACTCGACGTTCACTTTCTGGCCATGCCCCATGGACGAGCGGCCATAGTCAGTGCCCTGTTCCAACACCGCTGCCAACACACCCTGCCACACCGATGCCGCAAGCCGCAGGTTCAAAAAGCCCGGTCCGGCCACTTCGGCACTGGTGATCCGGTCATCCGCCGCCAGCTTCCCAGCCAACAAATCGGCAATGTCGCGCGGCTTCATCTTGGCCGGTTTCGCCAGCACCATCGCGGCGTTGGTTGCCATGTCGCCATGCGCCGCATCGCGCGGCGGTTCGACCGCCACGTTGTCAAAACTCAGCCCCTCGGGCAATGCGCCTTCGGACTGCATCTGTGCCAGCGCGTCCAGCACGAGGCCGCGGATCTCGGAAAACAGGTTCATTTCGGATGTCCTTTTGCTTGCCCGGCGGTTTACCACGCAAAGCGGCAAGGTCAATGGAAGCGATCAGTTTGGGCTTGGATTAGCGGTAGACTCAGCTAACGTCGGTGGAAATTCAAGCCGGAGACACCCCTATGCGCTTTGCCCTGCCCATCGCCTTTGTTCTGACCTCTGCCCTGCCGCTTTGGGCCGACATGCCTGAACCGCAAGGCCATGTACTTTTGACCCTTGGCGGAGCGGTCACGGAAACCAACCTGCCAGCCCGCGGTGAAAACGATGGCGGTCTGCTGGGATATTTGGAGGTTCAGCACGACGGAGCCGCGGGCTTTGATGCGGCCATGTTGGACGGACTGGAGCAGGTTGAAATCACTATTCCTTACGGCCCGGAAGACAATAAGAGCGACATCGCCTTTTCCGGGCCACGCCTGTCGGACCTGTTGATCATGGCCGGGGCCGAAGGAAAAACCGCCAAGCCAATGGCCATGGATGGCTATCAGTCTGAAATTCCTTGGGACAGCATCACCGCCCATCAACCCATCGTCGCGACCCATGCCGACGGCTCACCGATGGGCGTTGGCGGCTATGGCCCGACTATGATCGTCTTCCCCCCGACCGATGACCCCGACCTGGCCGCCGAACAGTCGGGCCAGCAGGTCTGGGCGCTGGCCTATATCGGGATAGAGTGATCAGGTACCAGCCAGCCTTGCGTGATCCTGCAGGGCAAATCGGTCGGTCATTCCTGCAATGTAGTCAGAGACAATCCGCGCCAGCGCTGTTTCATCGCTGGCCGCCTCTATATCCTCATGCCAGCGCGCGGGCATCTGTTTCGGATCGTTCATGTAGATTGGGAACAGATCTTCCACGACTTTGCTAACCTCGGCGCGCACGTCCATGACGCTGGGCGCGCGGTACATCTGCTTGAACAAAAAGGCGCGGATTTCCCTGAGTTGCGCCCACAAGCCACCCGAGAACTGGATCACCGGATAACCAAGATTGCGAATTTCCTCGACGGTCTCCGCGCCCGAACTCGTGATCAGCCCACGCGACGTGACAATCACATCGGAAACCATGACGCCGAAAACACGGCGCAGCGCCTCATGCCGGCGACGATAAGAATCCAAACCCGGATATCTCCGATCCACCTCGGCATAGCAGTCACCGACGATAGGCAATTGCCCGATTTCATCATCCGTGAACAGACCCGCCCTCAACCCGTCCAACAGGTCATGGTTGTTATAGGCTATGTCATCCGAGAGGGCGGCAACTTGTGCTTCGGCACTGGCATGAGTGTACAGCTCCAGATCGAAACTCGCGTTGCACTCGGCCAGTGCCCACGGCAAATCACCGGTGACCGGCCCGTTATGCTTGGCGATCCCCTCTAGGCACTCCCATGTCAGGTTGCATCCGTCAAACTCGGCATAGTGGCGTTCCAGCTTCGTGACGATGCGAATGGCCTGTGCGTTGTGGTCAAATCCGCCGTAAGGCTCCATGAGCGCATGTAGGGCATCTTCGCCCGTATGTCCGAACGGTGTGTGTCCCAGATCATGCGCCAACGCCACGGCCTCGGTCAGTTCGCCGTTCAAGCCCAAAGCTCCGGCGATTGTTCGCGCGACCTGTGCAACTTCGATAGAATGGGTCAGGCGCGTGCGATAGCTGTCGCCCTCGTGCTCTACAAACACTTGTGTCTTGTGCTTAAGCCGCCGAAACGCGCTGGCGTGAATGATCCGGTCCCTGTCGCGTTGAAAGCATGACCGGAAACTGCTTTCCTCCTCTGGCACAAGCCGCCCCCTGGCGCGGCCTGGGTTCGAGGCAAAACCCGCTATGTTCAAAGGCCTTGTCCTTGTCGCCTGTCCTTGCACTTTCTATATTGTAAGGCGTAAAGGAAATAAACCTTTGGAGTTTGGCATGAATCTGCCCCCCACAGTTACAGAACGCGCCTTTGAACGTCTCGCCGAGATCGGTGCAGCCGATCAGGGACAAGCCCTGCGCGTCGCAGTGGAAGGCGGCGGATGTTCCGGATTTCAATACGAAATCGCGTTGGACGAACCGAAAGAAGACGACCTTGTGCTGGAAGGCAAAGGCCAGAAAGTGATCGTCGACGCGATTTCGTTGCCGTTTCTGGAAAACGCGGTGATCGATTTTACGCAGGAACTGATCGGCGCGCGGTTTGTGATCGAGAACCCCAACGCTACCTCTTCCTGCGGCTGCGGCACTTCATTTTCAATGTGACCTTGCCCTGCCCGCGCGGTTGAGGGATAGATCAACCGGCAGCCAGCCGGAGGATCGCGCATGAAAATCGCCACGTTCAACATCAACGGCATCAAAGCGCGAGCCGAAGCCCTGCCCCGTTGGCTGGATGACGCGCAGCCGGACGTCGTTTTGCTGCAAGAGATCAAGTCGATCGACGAGAATTTTCCCCGCGAACTGTTTGAAGAGCGCGGTTACAACGTCGAAACCCACGGGCAAAAGAGCTTCAACGGCGTGGCGATCCTGTCCAAGCTGCCACTTGAAGATGTGACTCGGGGCCTTCCTGGTGACGACGAGGACGAACAGGCCCGTTGGATTGAGGCGACCGTCATTGGCACAAAAGCCCTTCGGATCTGCGGTCTGTACCTGCCGAACGGTAACCCGGTGCCGGGTCCGAAATACGAATACAAGATGTCCTGGATGGAGCGGCTATATGACCGCGCGCGCGATTTGCTGGCGAGCGAAGAGCCCGCGCTGATGGCAGGGGATTACAACATCATCCCGCAGGCCGAAGACGCCAAACGTCCAGATGCGTGGCGCGAGGATGCTCTGTTCCGGCCGGAAAGCCGCGCCGCGTTTCGCAAGATCCTGAATCTGGGGTTCACGGAAGCGTTTCGCGCCGTCACCCAAGGTCCTGAGCATTACTCGTTCTGGGACTACCAAGCCGGTGCCTGGAACCGCAATGACGGGATCCGTATCGACCATTTCCTGCTTACGCCGCAGGCCGCCGATCTGTTGCGCGATTGCAGGATTGATGCCGAGATACGCGGGCATGAAAAGCCCTCGGACCATGTCCCGGTCTGGGTCGACTTGGACCTGTGATACCTCAGGCCGTCGCGTCGTAGCTGTAAATCCAGTCGTATTTCCGGGACAACCGTGGCCCGACCGCCATCAGAGCGGCCTGTGCCGCCAAGCGCATCGGGCCGCGCAGGTGGAAATTTCGGGCATTGGCACCGGCCGCGGAAACCACACGCTGCGCCCTTCGGTGACGGCGGGATTCATAAGTGGACAGCGCCTGCTCTATCCCGGATTGGTCATCAAAAGATCGGGTCAGGACCCACGCATCTTCAAGCGCAAGACAGGCACCCTGCGCCATAAATGGGAGTGTCGGGTGAGCCGCATCCCCTAACAATGCAATGCGCCCGTTCTGCCAGCGTTCTGCGACGGGTCGCAGAAACAACGCCCAGATGTGGGGTTCCTGTACCTGCCCCAGAATTTCCCCGACCACGCCGCCAAAGTCGGAAAATCGAGCGCGCAGTTCCTCGGGGTCGCCGCGTCGGCGCCAGCCTTCTTCCCGCCAGTCGGATCGTTCCTCGATCGCGACGACGTTCATCAGTGTGTGGTCGCGCAGAGGATACGTAACAACATGCCGGCCCGGTCCCATCGTCAGAACGGCGCAGGGTTTGTGATCGCGACGCGCCCAAGGAATCGTCGCCCGCCAGGCCACCTGATGGGTGAATTTCGGTGCTTCGGGCCCGTTCATGTCTACCCGGATCGTGCTTCGCCCACCGTCGGCGGCAATCGCACAATCAACGAGCAGGTTTGTACCATCTTCCAGAACAATCTCGACTTCGGAGGGATGTTTGCGCACCTGCGCAACTCGTGCGCCCAGTCGAAACTCGACACCGTCCCGAAGCGCTGCTTTGTGCAACAATTCCACCAGGTCAGCACGATGGTAGTAATAGGTAGGTCCAGCGACCGGTGCCGGTATCTCGCTAACAGACCGCCCTGCCCGGTAGTCGCGCAACACCGTTCCGTAGGACCGCTGGCCCGCCTCGGGTGTTTCACCCACAACGTTCAGGGCACGCAGCACAACCATTCCGTTGGCGCTGATCTGCAAGCCGGCGCCAACCTCGGTCAATTCAGTTGCCTGCTCAAAAACCACAACCTGAGCGCCGCGTTGCCGCAACGCCAGAGCGGCGGCGATCCCACCGATACCACCGCCGATGATGCCAAATTTCAGACCGTTGATATTCATATCACTGGCTTAAAGCAAAAACGCCGGAGCAAAAGACCCCGGCGTTTGAGAATTCTGATTTTTCCAGCGATCAATCGTCGCGGTGGACCTTTTCGCGGCGCTCGTGGCGTTCCTGCGCCTCAAGCGTCATGGTCGCAATCGGGCGCGCATCCAGACGCTTCAGCGAAATCGGGTCGCCCGTTTTCTCGCAATATCCGTATTCGCCTTCGTCGATCCGGCGCAGGGCCGAGTCAATCTTGGCCACCAGCTTGCGCTGGCGATCACGTGTCCGCAGTTCCAGCGCACGATCAGTTTCCTCGCTTGCGCGGTCTGCGACGTCCGGAATGTTGCGAGTGTTGTCCTGCAGCCCTTCGATCGTATCGCGGCTGCCTGCCAAAAGTTCAGTTTTCCAATCCAGCAGCTTACGACGAAAATACTCTAACTGCTTGTCGTTCATGAATGGTTCGTCTTCGGCTGGACGATAATCCTCTGGCAGAAATACTTCCTGCTTCATTTTTGCTCCCTCGGTGTGGCCTGCAACGCCGGTCACCTTTGCTTCACCTGACATGCGGCAATCCCCTTCTGCGGAGCGTTTATCCGACAGCGGGGGGAATGTCACTATGGAAACTTAGCCCGGCTGCGTGCTGTTTCAGGTCGTCTAAATATGAGACTTAAAACAACAAATCCTTGTTTTTCTGTGAAAATTGACAGGCATTTTTTGGGCGTTCCCAAAATTGTCGTGCCCGATGTTAGCACCCGAATCAACCAAAGGCATTGGAGTCGCACGTCAATTTCGCGCTGCGCGACGTTGCGACCTGTCTTGTCAAATTTTTCACCCCGCTATAACCCCAAAGACACATGCCGCGCGATATTGAATGAGGGGCCCATGACCGCACGTTTCCAAGGTACAGCCGAATATGTTGCCACCGATGACCTGACAATTGCAGTGAATGCCGCCGTTACGCTGGAACGTCCCCTGCTGGTCAAGGGTGAACCCGGAACCGGCAAGACCGAACTGGCCAGACAGGTAGCAGGCGCGCTGGGGCTGAAGATGATTGAGTGGAACGTGAAATCCACCACCCGCGCACAGCAAGGCCTGTACGAATATGACGCGGTCAGCCGCCTGCGCGACAGCCAATTGGGTGACGAGCGCGTACATGACGTGTCGAACTATATTCGCAAGGGCAAACTGTGGCAGGCCTTTGAGACCGATGAAAAGGTCGTGCTGCTGATCGATGAGATCGACAAGGCCGATATCGAATTTCCCAATGATCTGTTGCAAGAGCTCGATAAGATGGAGTTCCACGTCTATGAAACCGGGGACACCATCAAAGCCAAAAACCGCCCCATAGTGATCATCACCTCGAACAACGAAAAGGAATTGCCCGACGCGTTCCTGCGGCGCTGTTTCTTCCACTATATCCGCTTCCCGGATGAGGCGACCATGCGCCGTATCGTCGACGTGCACCACCCGGGCATCAAGGATGCATTGCTGACCACAGCGCTGACCCAGTTTTACGAAATCCGTGAAACGCAGGGGCTGAAAAAGAAACCATCGACCTCGGAAGTGTTGGACTGGCTCAAGCTGTTGCTGGCCGAAGACATGACGGCCGAAGATCTCAAACGCGACGGGGCCAATGCGTTGCCCAAGTTGCACGGCGCGCTGCTAAAAAACGAACAGGACGTTCACTTGTTTGAACGTCTCGCCTTCATGGCACGCAGCAAACGCTGAGAAATTTGAACACTTGGTGATCCCCGCTTGCCTTGCGGGGGGGCCGGTGTCAGCATTGGCCAAAAGGCCGTCCGGCGTCGTCGGGCAGTTCGGCCTGACGACATAGGAGCCATTGCTTGTCTGACACCCTCAATATCCGGGCGCTGCTGCCCGAAGATCGCGCCGAATGGGCCGAGATGTGGCGCGACTATCTGGCGTTTTATGAAGCGACCGTGCCGGATCAAACATATGACAGCACCTTCGCACGGTTGCTGGGCAATGATCCCAACGATTTTTCCTGCTTTGTGGCCGAAGCGAATGGTCAGCTTGTCGGTCTGACCCATTACCTGTTTCACCGCCATGCGTGGAAAGAAGAAAGCGTTTGCTACCTGCAAGACCTGTTCGCCCGGCCCGAGGCGCGCGGAACCGGCGTTGGCCGCGCCTTGATACAGGCAGTTTATGACGAGGCCGACCGGAAAAGCGCGCCTTCTGTCTATTGGCTGACGCAAGAGTTCAATCACACGGCGCGCAAGCTCTATGATCGGATCGGCAAGCAAACGCCCTTTATCCGGTATCAACGCCCATGATCAGGGTCGCTGCGGTCCTGTTTGGCTTTGCCGTCGCCGGATGCACCGCGGTCACCACCCCTGAACCGCCAACACGCGTTAAGGCGATCGAGGCAAACCTGCCGCCCGCCAAAGCGTTCACGTCAACCCGACCCAGACCACCCGCCCGGTCGAACGCTAATATTGCAGCCGATTTCCTTTCTTTGCACTTCGCGCTCGAAGGCGGCGCCACCCTGCCCGTCTTCACCCGGTTCGAGGGCCCCGTCACCGTTCGGCTTACGGGATCACCCACACCGTCAATGCAGCGCGATCTGACCCGGTTGTTGACGCGTCTGCAACGCGAGGCCGGGATCGACATTCGCCAGATAACGGATGGCCAGGCCAACATAACAATCGAGGCCGTTAGCCAGGAGCAGATACAGCGCATCCTGCCGCAAGCCGCCTGTTTCGTGGTTCCCAACGCATCCAGCTTTGAGGAATATCGACAGGACCGGCGCAAACGGAAGAGCAGTTGGACCGCGCTGCGCAGCCGCGAACGGCTGGGCATTTTCATTCCTTATGACGTGAGCCCGCAGGAAAAGCGCGACTGCCTGCACGAGGAACTGGCACAGGCACTGGGGCCGCTGAATGATCTGTATCACCTGCCGGATTCGGTGTTCAACGACGACAACATCCACACCATTCTGACCGGCTTTGACATGCTGATCCTGCGCACGGCTTACTCGCCCCAACTGCGCAGCGGAATGACGCGTGAGCAAGTCCAGGCCGTCCTGCCCGGCATCCTTAGCCGGCTGAACCCACGCGGCGACACTTTGCCGGCGCAACCTGTTTCGGACACACCGCGCGAGTGGATCAACGCCGTCCAAAAGTCGCTTGGATCAAGGCCAAGCACACGCAACCGGGTGAAAGCCGCGGAAAGAGCGGTTCAGATCGGGCAGGAAAAGGGCTGGACCGACCATCGGCGGGCATATCCGCATTATATTCTTGGCCGCATGGCGCAATTCGACAATCCGCAAGAAGCGATCCGACACTACGAAACTGCCATGCAATTTCTGCGCTCTGCTCCGGGAACTGAAATTCATCAGGCTTATGTGACCACGCAAACCGCGGCCTTCGCGCTGTCGCAGGGAAAAGGACCAGAGATCCTGCCCGAACTGGACAAGGCAATTGCTGTCATGTCGCGGGCCGAAAACGCATCTCAATTGGCCACTCTGTTACTGTTGAAATCCGAAGCGCTCAATCAGGCCGGACGCCCGAAACAGGCACGTACCGTCAGGCTGGACAGTCTGGCATGGGCGCGATACGGCTTTGGCTCGGAAGTCGTGGTCCGGTCGCTGATGCAGGAAGTTGCCGAAGGTCCGTCCACCAACAACAGAGGCGGGTAACGCATGGTCGTAGTTTTGGGAATGGCGTTATTGGGGGCGATCCTTGGCGCGATGAAGGCTCGCAAACGCAATGGCAGCGGCGCGGATATTGCCCAATATGCGGCCGGTTACGGCATCGCATTTGCCATTGTAGGTCTGGTGCTTTCCCTGATCCTGGTTCGTTTGGTGGGTTAACGCATGTTTCTGCCCTTTTTCGAAAACCTCCGCAAAGCTGGCATTCCCGTATCACTGCGCGAGTATCTGACTTTTCTGGAAGGCATGAAAAAGGGTCTGGCGACCTATGATGTCGAGGCGTTCTATTACCTCGCCCGCGTGTCGATGGTGAAGGACGAGCGCAATATCGACAAGTTCGATCAAGCTTTTGCCGCCAGCTTCAAAGGTCTGGAAGAGATCAGCTTTGATCAGGTGCTCGAAGCTGTCGATATCCCTGCCGAATGGCTGGCCAAGATGGCCGAGAAACACCTGTCAGACGAAGAAAAAGCCGAGATCGAGGCCATGGGCGGCTTTGAAAAACTGATGGAGACGTTGCGTGAGCGTCTCAAGGATCAGGAAGGTCGCCACCAAGGTGGCAACAAGTGGATCGGCACCGCCGGGACGTCGCCGTTCGGGGCTTATGGCTATAACCCCGAAGGTGTGCGGATCGGCCAGAAGGAAAGCCGCCATCAGCGCGCCGTCAAAGTGTGGGACAAGCGCGAATTCAAGAACCTGGACGACACGGTTGAACTAGGTACGCGCAATATTAAGGTCGCGCTGAAGCGCCTGCGTCGCTGGGCCCGCGAAGGTGCGGCCGAGGAACTGGATCTGGACGGCACCATCCGCGCCACCGCCGAACATGGCTATCTCGACGTCAAAACCCGCCCCGAGCGTCACAACGCAGTCAAAGTGCTGTTGTTTCTGGATGTGGGCGGCTCGATGGATCCACATATCAAAGTTGTCGAAGAGCTGTTTTCCGCTGCAAGAACCGAGTTCAAGCATCTGGAATATTACTACTTTCACAACTGCCTGTATGAAGGCGTCTGGCGTGACAATCACCGCCGATGGGATCAGCAGACTCCGACCCACGAAGTACTGCGCACCTATGGTTCAGACTACAAGTGCATCTTCGTCGGCGACGCCTCGATGAGCCCTTATGAGATTGCCTATCCCGGAGGCGCGAACGAACATTGGAACAAAGAAGCCGGTCAGGTCTGGCTGCAGCGCGCGCGCGAGCAGTGGACATCAAATCTGTGGATCAATCCGGTGCCGGAAAAGTACTGGGAATACACCCATTCCATCGGCATGATCCGCGAGGTTTTCGAGGACCGCATGGTGCCGATGACGCTGGCCGGTTTGGAACAGGGGATGCGGGAACTGACCCGCTGACCGTCATATCTGCAGGACCGGCGCCCAGGCAATACGGAACGAAACCGCAAGGAAAAACAACACGCTGCCTGTCAGAACGAAGACATGCCAGATTGTGTTGTGGAACGGCAACCAATCCAGAAGATAAAAGGCGATGCCTGCGGTATAGACGATGCCTCCGGTGATCATCAGCGCCACAACAGGCTTCGACAAGTCGGCCAGCAGCGATTGACCCGCCCAAACGGACGCCCATCCCATCAACACATACAGCGCCAAACCAAACCAACGGAACCGGTGCGGGTCGATCATTTTCAGGATTGATCCAAGGGTTGCAGATGACCAAAGACCGATCATGAGTCCGGTCATTGGGGCACCGGAAAGCAAGATGAATGGCGTGTAAGTACCTGCAATTTTTACATAAATTCCCGAGTGATCGAGGCGGCGTAGCAGCTCACTCCATCGATCAGATTGCACCATGTTGTACAAAGCCGAAAACGACAGCATCAGTATGAGCGTGAAGCCGTAGACCGAGACCCCAAGAACAGCAGCAGGCTCGGTCCGGTATAAGGCGGTCAACGCGATCAGCGACGGAACGGCAACGATAGCCGCAGTGACGCCAAGGACATGAACAACGCCATCACTGACACGTTCAGCCCTGCTATAGGCCGGGCGGATATCGGCAAATGACCACATAATTTCAAAGTTATGGCGCAACCTGCTCTGCGACAAGTCAGGCAGCCGCGGTATTTCACCTGTTCACCTCAGTTTGATTGCCCTCAAGCGGGTTACCGGCGGCGATTTTCTTTTGCGCAGTGGGCCGTTGGAAGCAATGGACAAAAATCTTGTTATTTAACGCGGAGTTTATGACACTGGGCCAGTTGCCTAATCCCCTGCCCGAAACCATATTTGTACCATGCTACGTCTTACCCCGATCCTGCTGGCGATCGCCTATGCCATTGTGATGTACCGGATTTCCGTCTGGCGCACCCATAAGGATTTGGATGCAAAGTCGACTGAGCTGGCCGACCCGGCCTTAAAGCGCATGACCGACCGGCTGGCTGCAGCGTTAGAGATCGACCGGGTGCCGGTCTACATCTACGAGATTGACCCCGTGAACGGTCTGGCGGCACCGGACGGACGGATTTTCATCACGCGTGGATTCTACCGCAAATTTCGCAGTGGCGAGGTTTCCGCCGAGGAAATGGCCAGCGTCATCGCGCATGAATTGGGTCACGTGGCGCTGGGGCATGCGCGCCGCCGGATGATCGACTTTTCCGGGCAGAATGCGCTGCGGGCCGCTTTGATGATGCTGCTGAACCGCTTTATCCCGTTTATCGGCGCGTGGATTGCAAATATGCTGACACACCTGTTGGCGTCGCGCCTGTCGCGCAGTGATGAGTATGAAGCTGATGAGTATGCCGCCGCTTTGCTGACCAAAGCCGGGATCGGAATCGGGCCGCAGAAGTCGTTGTTTCACAAGCTGGAAGACCTGACGCAGCAGCGTGCTGGCGTTGTGCCCGCCTGGTTGATGAGCCATCCAAAAACAGACGAACGGATCGCTGCCCTGGAGGCATTAGAGCAGCGTTGGAACCGTGGCTGATCTAAGGGCAGCGAGAGGCCAGTCTATCGCGCACTCTGGCATATTTTTAGCCAGATGAAGCTGGATCCCGGTTATGTGGCGAGCGCTTTGCCCAGACGTGGGAGGCGGGCTTTTTTCATAAGCGGGCGCAGGGTCCATTGGTCGCCCGACAGGCGGTTTGCCTCGGCCAGGACACGGTTGGCTGTGTCGCTCATACCGTCGGGATCGGATTGCCAGAAGCTGTGCAGCAGACCGTCTGGATCGCGGCGGTCCAGCCCTTCCTCGGACAGGATGTTTCGGGGAAAGTCCTTGGCGTTGACGGTGACGATCACGTCCGCCGAGGATGCAACAGCCGTTGCCAGAACGTGGATATCCGCGCTGTCCGGCAGCCAGAGTCGTTGTTCGACATTGGCTGCGGTGGGAAACTGGGCCTTGGGCCAATTGGCTTGCGCCATTACGATTTCGGCGCGGGCCTGAGCCTCGCCTGTTGGGCCCAGCTTACGGGCCGCGCGGGCCCATTCCTCAAGGATGCGCGCCGACCAAACGGGGGTGAAATGGCCTAGTTTGGCAGCGCCGAGCAGCATCTCTCGCATCACCGTAGGGTAGATGACGCAGGTATCCAGAACTGCTTTCACAGCCGGTAGAACACAGCTTTGAGATAGCCGCTTTCAGCCAGTTGCGGCAGTTGTGGATGGTCGGGCCCGGCAAAGCCTGTATGAATCAGTTGCGCCTGTCTTCCTGCACGGCCAATCCCGCGAGACGAGGCGTCGCGGAACCGGCCCAGATCAGCCGCGTGTGAACACGAGCACAGACCCAGATAGCCGCCGGGTTTGGCCAGAGCCGCCGCCAGACGGGCCACTCGTTCATAGGCACGCAGGCCCGCGTCCAGCGCTTGTCTGGAAGGTGCAAAGGCTGGCGGATCACAGATGACGACGTCGAACTGCGCGCCCTCTTCACCCAATTGGGTCAGGACATCGAAGGCGTCGCCTTGGCGGGTTTGGAACGTGTCAGCAAAACCAGAGGCCTCGGCCCCTTTGGTCGCGAGATCCAGCGCGGCTGCAGATCCATCTACGGACAGCGCCTGCCCCGCGCCACCGGCCAGCATGGCCAGTCCGAAGCCACCCACGTGGCTGAAGACGTCCAATACCCGCGCGCCGGGCTGCACCAGTCGCTTGGCGAAGGCATGGTTGGGCCGTTGGTCGTAGAACAGCCCGGTTTTTTGGCCGCCTGTCAGGTCGGCCATATACGTGGCGCCGTTCATCGGCACCGGCAGCGGCGCATCGGGGGCGGTGCCACGCAAGGTGAGGTTTACATCATCCAGGCCTTCCAGCCCTCGGGTCCGGCCCGAGGCGTTTTTGAGCACGGTTGTCACGCCGGTGACAGTGACCAAAGCCTCGGTCAGAGTTTCCAGATGCGCCTCGGCCCACGCGGCATTGGGCTGGATCACACAGGCATCTCCAAACCGGTCGATGATGACGCCGGGAAAGCCGTCCGCTTCGGCGTGGATCAGGCGATAATAGGGTGCGTCGAACAGGCGTTCACGCATCTCGAGCGCACGGCGCAGGCGGGTTTCGAACCACGCTGCGTCCAGTTGCCCGTCCAGATCGCGGTCCAGAACGCGGCACATGATTTTGGAGTCAGGATTCACCGCAACCAGCGCTATGGGCGCGCGTTTGTCATCCTCAAGCACCGCCAAAGCCCCTGCTGGGATCTTTCGTGTCCGACGGTCCGTCACGATGTCATTGGCATACACCCACGGAAAACCGTGGCGCAGGCCACGTGCGTTGGCTTTGGGTTTCAGGCGGATACGGGGGTGATCGGCAGTTTGGGTCATGACGCCCTCATAGTCGCGAATACCCCGAGGGAAAAGCCCTAGCGGTGGCGCGATCGCCAACCGCCCCGCCGCTTGGGGGTTTTGGCAGATTTTAACCCCTCGGCCAATACCTGCGTCATCGGGTGATCGGCGTCCTGCTGGGAATAGGCGGCATGCAGGTCGATTAACGCTTGGGATTGGTCCCGTTCAGCGGGCAGGCTCAGCGCCCAGTCCAGAAAAATGCTGCGGCATTCAGGCAATGTGATGCCTTCGATCCGATACGCCTCGCGGATCAACCCCTTGTGATCATTTGGATCTTTACTCTGCGCCATCATCTTCGTCCCTGATCACGCCGCCAATGATCCCGGCGGCCGTGCTGTAGTTGTCTTGCAGCGCGCTTTGCAGCGGTTCAACCTGTTCAAATCCAGTCGCGCGGCACAGGAAGGCAGATCCGCCTTCGCCGACCTTGTCAGCTTCGATGACCTTGCCGGACAACAATCGCGCCGCGCATTGTACGGACCAGCATAGGTCGTAGCAGTCCTTCAGCGTTTGCGCCTTAGCGACGTCCAACAAACCAGCAGCGACGGCGCCGTCCAAACCGGAATGCACATCACGCTGCGCCACGCCCGACATCAATGCCCCGGTTTCAGCCATCAGCTCGATATCCATCATCCGGCCGGGGCCGTTTTTGGCGTCCCAGATCCCTGCTGGTGATTTGGCAGCGGCCAGGCGGGCGCGCATCTCGGCCACTTCGCGCAGGGCCTTCTGCTGGTCACGCGGTTGCGACAGCAAGCCTATGCGGAACGCCTCGATGTCTTCGGCCAGACCTTCGTCTCCGGCGATCACGCGGGCCCGCGTCAGGGCGAGATGCTCCCAGACCCAGGCCTCGTTCTGCTGATAGTTGGTAAAGCTGGCCCAACTTGTCGCCACCGGCCCCTGATTGCCTGAGGGACGCAGGCGCATATCGACCTCATACAGCCGCCCTTGCGACATCGGCGCGGACAGGGCCGTGATCAGCGCCTGCGTGAACCGGGCATAATAGGTGCGGGTCGCCAATGGGCGCGGTCCCTCGGACATCTCTTGATCCAGAGGGTCATAGATCACGATCATATCCAGATCGGATTGCGAGTTGATCCGCCCAGCCCCAAGTGACCCCATGCCCAGCACGGTTGCACCGCGCCCCGGGGCCGGACCGTGTTTACGGGCAAACTGTTCGGACACCCGCGGTAGGATCGCAGCGATCACAGCGCTGGCAAGCTGAGCGTATTGCTGCCCCGCCTGTTCACCATCGATCAGCCCGCGCAGGTGATGAACGCCAACGCGGAAGTGCCATTCCTTGCACCAGCGGCGGGCCAGATCCAGCTGACTTTCGTAATCTGCTTCCTCCGAAAGGGCCTGATCCAGATCCGCCTGCAACGTGGCTTGCCCCGGCCAGTCGCTAAAGAAACTACCGCCGATCACCGCATCAAACACCGATGCATTGCGCGACAGATGCGCCGCAAGCGCGTGGGATGTCCCGACGATATCAATCAGCAGGTCGATCAGGTGGGGGTTGGCCTCAAACAGTGAGAACAGCTGAACGCCGGCGGGCAAGCCTGACAGAAAACCATCCAGCGCCCGCAGCGCCTCGTCCGGTTGCGCCGTTTTTGCCAAACGCGATAGCAACTCGGGCTTGAGACGTTCGAAAATCCGCGCGCCGCGTTGCGATCGCAGTGCAGGATATGTCGTCCAGCGGGCCAGAACGTTCTGGTCAAAATCCACCTCGCCAACTGGCGCTCGCGTCGAGGAACCGGGCGCAAAAAAGCCTTCGGTCAGGTCGTGCACTTCGGTCAGCCTGTGGGTCAGGTCACGGGTCAGTTCGTCGACGTCTACTCCCATCAGGCAAGCGACGCGTTCTATCCCGTCCGGCGATTGCGGCACCTTGTGGGTCTGAGCGTCATGGACCATTTGGATACGGTGTTCGACCTCACGATGGGCGCGATAATGATCAGTCAGCTTATCTGCCACATCCTGCGGGACCCAGCCTTTTTCGGCAAGCGCCGCCAATCCGGGCACCGTGCCGCGCACGCGCAAGTCAGGGTCTCGACCCCCAGCGATCAACTGGCGGGTCTGGGTAAAGAACTCGATTTCGCGAATGCCGCCCTGCCCCAGTTTCATGTCATGACCCGGAATGGTCAGAGCACCGCCGGTTCCCTTATTTTCACGTATGCGCAGCCGCATGTCATGGGCGTCCTGAATGGCAGCAAAATCCAGGTGACGCCGCCAGACAAAGGGGCGCAGCGTATCCAGAAACCGTTGTCCTGCCACAATATCGCCAGCGCATGGGCGTGCTTTTATATAGGCCGCGCGCTCCCACGTGCGGCCCAGGCTTTCATAGTACCGCTCGGCTGCCTCAGCCGCCATACAGACCGGCGTCACAGCCGGATCCGGGCGCAGGCGCAGATCAGTGCGGAATACATACCCATCCGCCGTCTTATCGCTGAGCGTGGCGCAGAAATTGCGTGTCGCCCGCACCATGCCTTGCCGCGCTTCGTAGAAGTCATCGGGATCAAACCGCGTCTCATCGAACAGGACGATCAGGTCAATGTCCGAGCTGTAATTCAACTCGTAAGCGCCCATCTTGCCCATCGCCAGGATAATCATCCCGGCGGCGGTTTCGACATCGTCCGGCCCCATGCCCGGAAGTTTGCCGCGCCGGATCAGGTTGGCGATCTCGGCCTTGGCCGCCACATCCGCCGCCAACGCGCCAAAATCGGTTAGCGCCGCGGTCACCTTTTCCAACGGCCACGCGCCCGCCAGATCAGCCAGAGCGGTCAGCAACGCCATCCGTCGCTTGGCCAGCCGCAGCCCCGGTTTCAACTGATCCGGCGGTAGCATTCGCGCAGCCTGCAAAACGTCGGCCAGCGCGTCATCGGGGTGTTGCAGCGCTGAGGCCAACCAATCGTTTTCGTGATCGATCAAGTTTTTCAGATAGGGGCTGGACCCTGCTGCCCCAGCGATCAACTCGCCCTGTTCGGATGTAATGCCGCTGACCGCCGCGCGCGCATCATCGCCAAGCGACTGGTCGAATGCACGTGGCAGGCGCTGAATGGAAAGAGGCCCGGTCATTTCCCCTCCAGGGGCGTATCCTGACTGAAAGTGTTGACCCAGACGTCATGCCGCCGCTCCCAAAGCGACGAGATTAGCATCGCCCTCCAACCCTCGGCCTTGGGTCGCTGATAGTCGGCCCGGTACGACAGCAGAACGATATCCGAGGTCAAAACCCGCAACCGGGTGTCGCTTAGCTCATAGCGCGCCATCGTCGGAGCGTCGGCAAACTGTCCCACGTGATCATCCCGGTTCGCAAACCCCGTCGGATAAACCCCAAGAAAATCTGGGCTCAGCAAGGCCCGGTCTGCAGCCGCATTGCCTTCCATCAGGGCGGTCCAAACCTGCTTTTCCAGGTTTAGAATTTCATCCAGCGTCGGAGGTGTCGTATTTTCAACATGTTGCATAGGCGGAAAGTGCGCCCGTTCCGCAGCAAGGTCAACCGTCGCAAAATCCAAAATGTAAATCATTTTTACATCGACCCCTTGCAACCCCCGCTTCAGTCCCCATCTAGACAATGTGAACGCAATTTACATCAAACCCGGAGAACCCAAATGACCGCATTGTCCGACCACGCCGTCCCACAAAATCCGGGGTGGCTCTCTCGTGCCGAAGCCTGGATGGATGACAAGGGCAAAGGGGCCTGGATCGCCGCCATGGTCCTTGGTTTCATCTTTTTCTGGCCCGTTGGCCTGGCGCTTCTTGCCTATATGATCTGGAGCAAACGCATGTTTAGCAAATCCTGCAGCAGTCGCAAATCCTGGCACAGCCACATGAGTGCGATGAAGCCATCCGGCAATAGCGCGTTTGACGCCTACAAGTCCGACACCCTGGCCCGGCTCGAGCGCGAACAACAGGAATTCGAATCCTTCCTGCGCCGCCTGCGCGACGCCAAAGACAAGGCCGAGTTTGACCAGTTCATGGACGAACGCGCCCGTGAAAACAACGATGAGGCTGAAAACGGCGAACGCGCCTAAGCCGACCTTGCCCTGTCCCGCCATTCGGGACAGGGTGTCCTAAATTCTCAGCCGGAAATCAAAATATGACCCACCTGCCCGACCCAGACCGACAGCCGGAGTTTTACCAGTCTGTCGCGACCAAGCGTTTTATCGCCTGGCTTTTCGACATCGCCTTTATCTCGCTGTTGTGTACGGTGGCCATCCTGCTGACCTTTGGTCTGGGCTTTTTCGTCCTGGCCTTGATCTACGCCGTCGTCAGTTTCGTCTACCGAGTGATTACCATCGCCAATGGCTCGGCCACACTGGGCATGCGCTTTATGGGGATCGAACTGCGCGATTCATTCGGGTCCCGGATGGATTTGGGCAAAGCGGTGGCCCACACAGCCGGTTATTTTGTCAGTATGGCGTTTCCGGTCATTCAGATCATCTCGGTCATCATGATGCTGACCAGCGCACGCGGCCAGGGACTTACCGATGCGTTCCTTGGAACTGTCATGATCAACCAGCGCGCGTAAAAAATTCAACGACGTGAATCACTTGGCGGTTTTAGGATCGGTTGTTATCATCCGGTCCAAGGAAACACGGAACGTTCATGCGACACACGCTGCCAATCGCGCCACAATTCTATGTGACGGCCCCACAGCCTTGCCCTTACCTTGAGGGCAGGATGGAGCGTAAATTGTTCACTGCCCTTCAGGGGGAAGGTGCGGATCAGCTGAATAACTCATTGTCCCAACAAGGGTTTCGCCGATCGCAAAATGTGTTGTACCGCCCGTCCTGCTCCGATTGTGCAGCCTGTTTGTCGGCCCGGATCGACGTGACGGCCTTCCGCCCAAGCAAAAGTCAGAAACGCGCGGCCAAACGCAACGCGTACCTGCAACGCAGGGCAAATTCTCCCTGGGCCACGGATGAGCAATACGAACTCTTCCGCCGCTACCTGGATACCCGCCACGCGGATGGTGGAATGGCCGATATGGACGTTTTCGAGTTCGCCGCGATGATCGAAGAAACCCCGATCCGCAGCCGGGTCGTGGAATATGCCGACCCAAGTACCGGAGATCTGATCGGCGTTAGCCTGACGGATGTCCTGGATGACGGCCTCAGCATGGTCTACTCGTTCTACACCCCCCAGCAACCGCAAAACTCGCTGGGCACGTATATGATCCTCGATCACATCGACATCGCGCGCGAAGCCGGGTTGCCATATGTCTACCTTGGATACTGGGTGCCGGGCAGCCCCAAGATGGGTTACAAAGCGCGCTTCTCAGGGCTTGAGGCCTATTACCAGGGCGAATGGATCAGCGTAAACAACCCATCTGAACTGACGGATTCCAGCCGCCACCCTTTGTCCACCGCGCCAATCGCGGAACAGGTTGCCAGCATCCAACTGCCCGACCGCCACCCTACCAAAGGCTGATATCCCATGCCCCAAAGTCTTTTCGCCGTCACCCTCGTGGTGCCGGACTACGATGACGCGATCGCCTTCTATACCCAAACACTCAGTTTCACCCTGCAGCAGGATATTGATCTCGGCGGTGGCAAACGCTGGGTCCGGGTTGCCCCGCCGGGTTCGGGCGACGCATCCCTGCTGCTGGCCAAGGCAGATAGCCCAAGCCAGACCGCTGCCGTTGGAAACCAAACC
This sequence comes from Ruegeria sp. CDSB086, assembly GCF_059611065.1. Taxonomy (NCBI): domain Bacteria; kingdom Pseudomonadati; phylum Pseudomonadota; class Alphaproteobacteria; order Rhodobacterales; family Roseobacteraceae; genus Ruegeria; species Ruegeria sp. CDSB086. The sequence continues at coordinate 164,229 of NZ_JBXWOV010000003.1, forward strand.
GGCGGGCGCGTCGGCTTTTTCCTTCAAACCGATGATTTCCAACGTGACCACAACGCAATGATCACTGCAGGCGTCCATTTCGAGGAAGACCCACGCAATGAGCCCTATGGCATCGTCGCCGTCTGGCGCGACCCGTTCGGCAATCGCTGGGATCTGATCCAGTTCACCTGATCTGCACTTCATCTGGCAAAAAATATCCCGGGGTTGAATTGGTCGCATACCAAGAAGGGGCAGCGCCCCTTCCCCCAAACACCAAAGCAAAGGGGGCCCAAAGGCCCCCTTTTCAATTTGGTTATGAACGTCGCATCAATTCGGGATCAGATCCGGAACAATGGTCACGATCGACGGGAAGAACCACAGGATCGCAATCCCGACCACCTGAATGATCACGAACGGAATGATCCCACGATAGATGTGGCCTGTCGTGACTTCTTTGGGCGCGACCCCTCGTAAGTAGAATAGCGCAAACCCAAACGGCGGCGTCAGGAACGACGTCTGAAGGTTCACCGCCACCATGATCGTCACCCATTTCGGATCGAACGAGCCACCATAAATCACCGGTCCCACGATGGGGATCACGATGTAGATGATCTCAAGGAAATCCAGCACGAAGCCCAGAATGAACAGCACCAGCATCACGATCAGGAAGACCGTGAACTCGTTGTCAAAGCTGCGCAGGAACTGCTGAATATAGTGCTCACCCCCGAACGAGATCACCACCAGGTTCAGCAGTTGCGATCCGATCAGGATGGTGAACACCATCGAGGTCACCTTGGCCGTTTCGCGCACCACCGGCGTCAGAACCCCACTGGTGAACAGAACCCAGCACCCAAACAGCAGACCGAAAAGGGCATACAGATAGGCACCGTAAGCAATTATGAAGGCGACCCAGGTCTCAAAGTTCACATTGCTCTGATTGATGCGCAGATCAAAGTTCACGCCCATCAGCAGCGCAATGATCACGGCAAAAGTGGCCCAGATGATCACCTTGCCCGAGCGCTCTTGGTCCTGCAGCTTTCGATAGGCTGCCAGCATGATCGCTCCGCCCGCTCCCAACGCGGCCGCTGGTGTCGGGTTGGTCACACCGCCCAGAATTGATCCTAGCACCGCGATAATCAGAACCAATGGCGGAAAGACCACCCGGATCAAATCATTCGTGGCACACCGGGCTGCCGCCTCCTTGCAGCCGTACATTGCCAAGGCAAAGGGCAAAGCCAGAAGGACGAAGGTCAATCCCGAAGACGTTGTTGGTGCAATCAACAGAACATCAACCAGTAACATCAACAGCAGACCGATAGCGCCCAAAATCAACGGCTGCGTCGGTTTGGACGGCGCAATGCCGCGGCCCATGACCAGTGTCAGACCCAGCAGAACCACAATCACCGCAACACCAGTACCAATCGGCGCCGCAGCGGCGATCTTGGCCTCGCGCGCCTCGACCAGGGCCTCTTCGCTCAGTCGTTCGGCGTTGGCGACACCACCTGCGGCGTCAATCGTTTCCTGCTCGGATACGGCCTGATCCCAGGCGGATTGTCCGTGCAGCTCGATCATCGACACCTTGCACTGCTCGGAAACATTGGTGCGCAGCGACGCGCCCGCACCGATGTCTGAAAACGCCGAGACGTTGATGTTCTGGCTGCCAATGACCCCCGAGCTGCCCAGCAGGACTGCGCCAACAATCAGGGCGACAGGTGCTCCAAGCAACCAAGTCAGGCCTTCACTGCGCGTGATCGGCTCACCACTTCCGCCGGACATTGGAACTGCCGGTGCTTTCTCAGGGTTCAACAGTGCATAGCCAAAGGCATATAGCGCATAGAGCAACGCTAACATGATCCCCGGCAACAAGGCGGCCTGGAACAGCGTTCCGACCGAAACCACAGCCGGTTCCCCCAGATAGGTCAGCGCATCGGTACAGCCTGCGTCCTGAGCGCGCGTTTCCTGCGCGGTTGAATAGAGATCACCCGCCAAGGTGCCCAACAGAACGATCACGATGGACGGCGGAATGATCTGCCCCAACGTGCCCGATGCCGCAATCACACCCGTCGCCAGTTCAGGCGAGTAGTTGTTGCGCAACATGGTCGGCAGCGCCAGCAGGCCCATGGTTACCACGGTCGCACCAACAATACCGGTCGAGGCCGCCAGGAATGCACCCACGACCACGATCGACACGGCCAGACCACCCGGCAGCGGTCCGAAGACGCGCGCCATTGTTGTCAGCAGATCGTTCGCGATCTTTGAGCGTTCCAGCGTGATGCCCATCAGAACGAACATCAGAACGGCCAGCAGGGTCTCAATAGACTGCCCCGCCAGAACGCGTTCGTTCATGCGGTTCACGATGAACGAGACATTGCGGTCCAGCGCGGTTTCCCAGCCTTGCACAAAGACCGGCTCGGCGATCCTTGGTAAATCCGGGAAGCGGAACACCGACACCGTGTCCGGTTTGACGCCCGAATTCACAAGGTCTCGGTATGCTTGGGAACTGGTATCAATTGCCTGGTGTATTAACAGACCGGCACTGTCCAGCGCGGCGATGATCCCGAATGAGATGATACCGGCCCCACCGATGGCAAAAGCCACCGGGAACCCGGAGAGGATGCCCCCAAAGAGGCAGAAGAATACGATAATGAGGCCTATCTCGACGCCATCAAGTCCGAATAACATAGTCTGGGTCTCCGTCCCTAATGTGCGCCTTCGTAGGCTTCTTCACCCTCGCCAAGGCTGTCCTTGTCGAGATATTTTCCAACGCTGTCCGGCCCTTCCACGTATTCCAGATACGAGCGGTACAGGAATGCGATCGCGTGCAGGAATACCATCGCGGCAAAGGCCACGAGCAGTATCTTGAACAGGAAGTATCCGTTGAACCCATTTGGGCTGAACCCGATGGTTTCAATGTTCCAGCGCAGCGCGCGGGATTTCATCACCAAACGATCCAGCGTGTCACTGGCCGACGGTTTCGGCACGATCAGGTGCCGCCACATGAAGTACCAGCCATACATCCAGGTCAGCACCGCCATTGGCATCATGAAGAAAACCGCACCCAACATGTCGACCACGCGTTTGGCGCGGTGACTGATACCTGCATAGATAAGGTCAACACGCACGTGACCGCCTTGCACGAATGTGTATGTGCAACACAGGCAGACGACCATCGCGTTATAGAGTTTCAGCTCTTCCGCGAACCAGCTGATATCCATCTGAAACGGAATACCCAATCCAAACGACATATCCGGGCGGGTAAACACGCGTTGCATGAACACAATGACGATCTGCTGAATGACCATCAACAAACCGGCCCAGGCAAAGAAACGCCCGGTGGTGTTGGCGAACCCTTCCAGGCCTCGCACCATGCCCCACATGAAATTCCGGTAGTACAGCCCGATGGCCGTCAGAACCAGAAAGAGTGTGAAAACCACAAAGAAGAACTCGACCGATCCACCGTAGTAGACAAAGCGCATGATCGCTTCTTTGTCCGACCAGTTCAGCCAGAGTTGCGGATGCGTGATGGCGTATCCGAAATTATAGAAGGCTTCGGCAATGTTTTGAACGAACCACACAAGTCCGTTCCACAGGGCGCCGAAGAACGAGATACCGTTTTCGTCCTGCATGTTGTCCCCAGGTCGTATCAGTTGCACTGCTGATTATAGCGGTTTGATGGGTCCGCGCATACGCAACAGAGAAAGGTTTCCCCGCGAAGGCGGGGAAACCAATTGATCGTTTGGAAAACGTTTAGCCGCGGACGCGGTTACGCTGTGTTGTGTAAACACCCGACGACAGGTCCTGCCAGCCGGCCGACGATGCCGACGACGCCATGTGGCTGTCGTGGATTTTCTTGAACAGCTCGTCGCCCATGTTTTCGTCCAGCACTTCTTGGCTGGCCTGACCGAACGCATCCCAGACGCTGTCGGGGAATTCCATGACCTTGACGCCACCTGATTGCAGGCGCTGCAGAGCGGCACCGTTATTGGCCAGAAACTGCGCCAGGTTCCACTGGTGGCATTCAGCCGCCGCGATCTCAATGATCTTCTGCTGCGCAGGTGTCAGGCTTTCGAAGACGTCGCGGTTGGTTGCCAGCGACAGGCCTGCATTCGGCTCGTGGAAACCGGCGGTGTAGTAGACCTTGGTGATTTCCTGGAAACCGGCCTTTTCGTCCGCCCACGGACCGATCCACTCGGTACCGTCGATCGCGCCGGACGACAGCGCCTGATACACTTCCGAACCCGGAATGTTCTGCACGGACGCGCCCAGTTTACCCAGAGCTTGACCGCCCAAACCAGGCATACGGAATTTCAGACCCTGGAAGTCTTCTGGACCGTTGATCTCTTTCGAGTACCAGCCACCCGCTTGCGCGCCGGTGTTACCTGCCAGGAACGATTTCAGACCAAAGATCTGGCCCAGCTCGTCATGCAGCTCCATGCCGCCGTCCTGATAGTACCAGTTCACCATTTCCTGAGCGGTCATGCCGAACGGAACAGCGGTGAAGAACGCATAGCCCGGGTGCTGGCCAACAAAGTAATAATCCGCCGCGTGATACATGTCGGCCTGCCCCGACGATACCGCGTCAAAGACTTCGAATGCGCCAACCAGTTCACCGGCAGCTTTGATGTCAACGGTCAGGTTACCGTCCGACATTGTGGTGATGCTGTCGGCGCAACGCTGTGCGCTGTCAAAAACACCAGCCAGGCCGCGACCCCACGAGGTTACCATGGTCAGCGTGCGCTTGCCCTGCGCATATGCCGGTGCCGCCAGCGTGGTGGCTGCAGCTGCCGAGCCGCCCAGAGCAGATGTTTTTAGAAATGAACGACGATCCATATGAGTGTTCCTCCCCTACATATTCAAAACCCGGGCAATTGCCGGGCGTAGTCGTTTTAAGTGCGCGTCAGCCTAATGACCAAGATCTGAATGTGAATACCTAGTACTACGTAGGGGATCGCGTTTTTGGCGTTTTCCCGGGTGCAAACCGTGACAAATGCAAAATAATTCTGCGCGCCGGCCCACTCATATGCGCCAATTCACCAAAAATTTTGCAATTTGCCGCCTGCTTGCGTATCGATTCGCCTATGAGGGGATTCCGAAATCTGATTTCACTGACCTACGGCCAGAAATTGTCGCTTGTGGCGGCGATCCCTCTGGTCGTCGCAGTGGCCGCGATTGCGTTCTTCGTGGTTCATGAATCCCGGGCAACCGCCGAACGTGAAATTGAAGCGCTTGAGCGGCGACTGATTGAAGCCAAGAAAGAAGAACTTAAGAACTATGTCACGCAGGCTCGAAACGGGTTTGCCTATATCTACGGACGGGCATCTACAGAGGATAAGGTCGCGCAGAACCTTGTGACGCAAATCCTGTCAGCGATGATCTACGGCAAGGACGGGTTCTTTTTTGTCTATGACTATGACGGCAACAATCTCGTCAGCCCGCGCCAGACCGAATTCATCAACCGGAACTGGGAGGGGCTGACCGATAGCGACGGCACTCCTGTTGTGGACGAATTCATCAGCCTGGCCCGTCAAGGTGCGGGCTGGCACAGTTTCATGTGGCAAAAACCTTCGACAGGCGAAGAGGCGCAAATGATCGCCTATGTGGTCGGCCTGCAGGATTGGCGGTGGGCTGTCGGCACAGGAGTTTTCATCGACGACATCGTCGCGACAGTCGCCAACGCGCGGGCCGAGGTCGAGGCCCGTGTGCAACGGACTTTCTCTTACATTGGCGCAATTGTTCTTGCCGCGGTGTTGGTTGTCTTCACCTCGGGCATGTTGCTGAACGTCCGCGAGCGCCGCCTGGCAGATGCCAAACTTAAAGAACTGACGCAGCGGGTTTTTGATGCGCAAGAGGAAGAGCGTGGGCGCGTGGCGCGCGAATTGCATGACGGTATCAGCCAGATCCTCGTCGGTGTCCGCTATGCGCTGGACAACGCCCGCCGTCGCCTGTCTCGCGGTGACGATGCCGGGGCACAGGCACCTCTGGAAAAGGGCATCGACACACTGGGCGCGGCTATTACAGAAGTCCGCCGCATCAGCCGCGACCTGCGGCCCGGCGTGCTGGACGATCTGGGCCTTGGCCCTGCCCTCAAGGCGCTGACCGACGATTTCTGCGAACGCACCGGGATCGAAACCGAATTCTCGACCGTGGTGTTCCGCAACCGGCTGGACCAGGACAGCAAGATCGCTCTGTATCGCATCGCCCAAGAAGCGCTGACCAATATCGAGCGTCATTCCGGGGCGACACGTGTTACAATCGACCTGCGCGGCCACAAGAAAGGCGCGACAATGCGGATCACCGACAATGGCCGTGGGTTACGCACCACACCTGATCCCGCCAACCCCGGTATCGGCCTGCGCAACATGCAGGAACGCATCGAACAGCTTGACGGATCGCTGCGCATTCTGTCATCACGCGCCCCACGCAGCGGCACAGTGATTGAGGTCAGCCTGCCACTGAGCCACATGCTGCCGCCGCAAGAGGACGCAACGCCTAACCGAAAGGCTGGTACATGAGCGATCAGACAATCCGGGTTCTTATCGTTGACGACCACCCCATGGTCGCTGAAGGGATTCAGTCGATCCTTGAAAGCTATGATGAGATCGAGGTGGTCGGAACACTGGGCAGCGGACAAGAGGCTGTGGATCAGGCGACCGATCTTGCGCCCGACGTGATCCTGATGGATCTGAACATGCCCGGCTTAGGCGGCCTCAGCGCGACCGAGATCATTCTGGAACGTCTACCCCGGACACGCATTCTGATCCTGTCCATGCATGACAGCCCTGAATACATTTCGACCGCGCTCAGCCATGGCGCCAGCGGATACGTTCTCAAGGACGTGCCGACGGATGAGATCAAACAGGCCATCGACGCCGTGATGCGTGGTGAGCAGTACTTGTGCACCGGAGCCAGCGGATCGCTTCAGCCCAAAGGCGATAGCGCCCGCGAGGCATTGACCGGGCGCGAACAGACAATTCTGCTGGAATTGGCGCAGGGCAAATCCAACAAGGAAGTCGCCGCAGCATTGGATATCTCGGTTCGAACCGTTGAAACGCACCGCAAGAACATCCGGCGCAAACTTGGGATTTCATCCACCGCTGGCCTGACCCGCTATGCGCTTGAACATGGCGTACTACAAGGCACAAGCCCTGGCTTCTGACCCCGCAGCGCGGAATGCGCTGCCTGGCCCAACCGGAGGACGTGCACCGAAGGCGCATCGACGACGGGCGGGAGCTTTTTAACTCAAGACTTTGCTCGCAAACCTTCGCCAAAAAACACCAGTGTTCCGTCCTCATCCAGGACGTGAAACTCGCGTTGTTGATACGGCTGATCAAACGGCGGACGCACGCGCCCCTCTGGTAAATCAGCCAACCCTGCCTTGAGGGTTTCATACAGATCATCAATCCCGGCCACATCGATGTAAAAGGACTGATCATCCCCCAAGGCACGCCCATCATCGCGTGGTGGGCATTCAAGCAATCGGATGGCAACCTTGCCACGCGACAGGAAGGCGTAATTGTCCTGCCTGAAACCGCAGGAAAATCCCAACCGATCGCAATAAAAATCAATCTGCTTTTGCAGTGACGAACACAGAACAAATGGCGTGAGCTGTAGCAATTCCGGCATGTGCCCCTCCGACGGTAGCCCCTGCTCTCGATTGTAACCCGCGACCGGTCAATCCAACAACTGATCCTTGCGCAATCCAGCACGCTGGTGATGATGCGGCAGAACCCGCCCATACAGCTGTTGGGTACGCTCAACCCCGCCACACATGCCTTCGGCTTCGACAAAGGAAAAGATGCCGACATATCGGCTGCGCGTTCCTTGTACCGGGGCGACCCGGTGCAATGCGTATCTGCCCTTGAATATCTGCAGATCCCCGGGCTGCAGCTCCAACGTCCTGACCAGTGCCCGGTTTCCGTCCAGCACCGAAGCCACGGATGAGAAATTTTCGTCCTCGATGCCGCGCAGGTTCGGCACGTATTCAAAGGCCCCACCCGCCTCGCCATTCTGGATGGCCAGTGTCACGGTGTAGTTGTTGGTATCAAAATGCCAGGGAAAGCCCTGCCCTTCCTCGACCACGTTGACAATCACATCCGCCAGCGGGTCGTCATAGCGAAAGAACCGACCCTCCGGCTCATCCAGCCCATCGCGTATGAACGGCAAAAAGCCCTCGAATTCATAGATTCGGCGCAGCGGACCCGATTTGGGAAAGTTATCCGCCGGAACGAAGGCGTTCGACCGGTCATAGAATCTGCGTATTGGGTGGTTCAGATCCAACCGAGGATCGTCCTGCGAGAAATAGGCGTTGGTGCGGTTGAAAGACCGATGCGCCATTTCGGCCACGGCATCCGCCTCTTTCAATAGCTGCGCCAAACCTTCGGGGTGGATAAAACCGGGCAAAACGGCACAACCGTCCTGATCCAACTCGCGGCGCAGATCACCGATCAGTCGTTCATATGCGCGCGAGTCCGGGCAATCGATCGGATACCGCCCCAGATCAACCAGATCATGGATCATCCTCCGCCTCCCTTCCTTGTTCGGTCAATCTCAGGGTGCCGCAGTCAAAACTGCTCATCATGCTTGTTTCGGACATCGCGATGCCGCTTTTTGACTACCCTCAAGGCAGAATTCCGGAGGTCAAAGGGGGCATTTTTCCTGAATATTCCCTGCATGCGTCAATCTGCGCAATAAAATGTCGCAAAATTCACCCCCAGAGTTACAAAATTGGTGCAAAAGCCTGTTGACGCCCCTTGCCCCGGCTCATAATGTCCCTGCACGCAAAGAAGGAGCCTCTGGCGATGAGAACGCTAGTCGTAATCGTAGGAACCACGCGCATGGGCCGGTAACGGTAAACCATAATCGAACCCATGCGCCTCCGAAAATCTCGGGGGCTTTTTTTTGTCAAACGCAAGACACATGTCGCGAACGGAGCAAAGCAGATGACACGTGAGATGACCGGCGCAAAGATGGTAGTTCAGGCCCTCAAGGATCAGGGCGTGGACACGGTATTCGGATACCCCGGCGGTGCTGTGCTACCGATCTATGATGAGATTTTTCTGCAAAACGATATTCGTCACATTCTGGTGCGGCATGAACAAGGTGCGGTTCACGCCGCCGAAGGTTATGCCCGCTCGACCGGCAAGCCCGGCGTTGCCCTTGTGACCTCTGGCCCCGGCGCGACAAATGCCGTGACCGGCCTGACGGATGCGCTGCTGGATTCGATCCCGATTGTGGTTCTGACCGGACAGGTTCCGACGTTTATGATTGGCTCGGACGCGTTCCAGGAAGCCGATACCGTTGGCATCACCCGCCCCTGCACCAAGCATAACTGGCTGGTCAAGGATACGGACTCGCTGGCCGACACGATGCACGAGGCATTCCATGTCGCCACCTCGGGTCGCCCCGGCCCGGTGCTTGTCGACATTCCCAAGGACGTTCAGTTCGCCTCGGGCGAGTATAGCGCGCCTAAGCCTTCGACCTCGCATTATCAGCCGGTTCTGAAAGGCGATCTGGAAGAGATCACCGAACTGGTGGCCGCAATTGAGACCGCCAAGAAACCCGTCTTTTACACCGGCGGCGGCGTTATTAATTCCGGCACGGCGGCCAGCCAGTTGCTGCGCGAACTGGTCGATGCGACCGGCTTCCCGATCACCTCGACCCTGATGGGTCTGGGCGCCTACCCGGCTTCGGGCAAAAATTGGTTGGGCATGCTGGGCATGCACGGACTCTATGAGGCCAATCTGGCAATGCATGACTGCGACCTGATGATCAACATCGGTGCGCGGTTCGACGACCGGATCACCGGGCGGATCGACGCGTTCTCGCCCAACTCGAAAAAGGCGCATATCGACATCGACCCGTCCTCGATCAACAAGGTGATCCGCGTGGACATCCCGATTGTTGGCGATGTTGCACATGTGCTGGAGGATATCCTGAAGGTTTGGAAAGCGCGTGGCCGCAAGACAGATGAGGCGTCGGTTGCCAAGTGGCAGGATCAGATCACCGAATGGCGCAAAGTGAACTGTCTGGCCTACACCAACAGCGAAAAGACGATCAAACCGCAATACGCGCTTGAACGGCTGGAAGAGCTGACCAAAAAGCACGACCGTTACATCACCACCGAGGTCGGTCAGCACCAGATGTGGGCCGCGCAGTATCTGGGGTTCGAAGATCCGAACCGCTGGATGACGTCAGGCGGATTGGGCACGATGGGCTATGGCTTCCCGGCCTCCATCGGTGTGCAGATGGCGCACCCTGACGCGCTGGTCATCAACGTCGCGGGCGAGGCCTCGTGGCTGATGAACATGCAGGAAATGGGCACCGCCGCACAGTATCGCCTGCCGGTGAAACAATTCATTCTGAACAACGAACGCCTTGGCATGGTTCGTCAGTGGCAGGAACTGCTGCATGGCGAGCGGTACTCGCATTCCTGGTCCGAGGCCCTGCCCGATTTCGTCAAACTCGCCGAGGCCTTCGGGGCCAAGGGCATCCTGTGTTCCGATCCGGCCGATCTGGATGACGCCATCATGGAGATGATCAACTATGACGGTCCGGTGATCTTTGACTGTCTGGTCGAAAAGCACGAGAACTGCTTCCCCATGATCCCGTCGGGCAAGGCGCACAACGAAATGCTGTTGGGCGAGGCCGAGACACAGGGCGTGATCGACTCCAAAGGCTCGGTTCTGGTCTGACACAATTTGACAGATTTTGTCGGGTGCACCGCACCCGACCATCACAGGATTATGAAAGGGACATAAATGTCTGCCCTACATATCAAAAAAGGTGCAACGCGCCATTCCGCCTATAACCTACGCCCCACGTTTTCGGACGTGCAGGAACGCCATACGATTGCTGTCTTGGTCGAAAACGAACCGGGTGTTCTGGCCCGGGTGATCGGGTTGTTCTCGGGCCGGGGTTACAACATCGAAAGCCTGACCGTCGCCGAGGTGGATCACACTGGCCACCTGAGCCGGATTACCATCGTCACCACCGGCACCCCTCAGGTGATCGAACAGATCAAAGCCCAATTGGGCCGTATCGTTCCGGTGCACGAGGTTCACGACCTGACTGTCGAAGGCCCCTCGGTCGAGCGGGAACTGGCGATCATCAAGGTTGTCGGCGCGGGCGACAAGCGGGTCGAGGCGCTGCGCCTGGCCGATATCTTTCGCGCCAGCGTCGTCGACAGCACGTTGAATTCGTTCATATTCGAACTCACCGGTGCCCCGGACAAAATCGACGCCTTTGCCGACCTGATGCGCCCGCTGGGCCTTATCGAGATTGCACGCACCGGCGTGGCCGCCCTGCTGCGCGGCGACTGACTTTTTCGCCTCGCCCCCCCTTTTGACACCGGGGCGAGGCGCAGTCTCAGGACATATTCAATCAATGCAACGGTATGTTGCCTATGAACATGGCCACCCAAAAAGATCATACAAATTGATGTAAAGCCTATTGCGTTTGCCTGCCCCGACGTTAACTTCGGGGGCGTAGCGTGGTGTTGGGATGCACCAGCTGGGGTCACCAGTACGATTGTGAATGCATGCACGGCCAAAAAGGTCGGGTGCGTCGCGCTTTTTGAAATGACACTCTGGAACCTGGGACAGAAATGACCATGAGTATCCGCAGTCCTGATGAATTGCGCCGGATGTTCGGCGACAATCTGCGACAATTGTCGCGGCAATATTCGTCCGTGTCCGAGCTGTGCCGCCAGCTGGGCATCAACAGGACCCAATTCAACAGATATCTGGCGGGCGAGAGCTTTCCCCGCCCCGATGTTCTGGATCGCATGTGCCGGTTTTTCGAGGTCGACGCCCGAATCCTGTTGCGGCCTCTGGAGGAAATTGAAACACCTCCGGAACATCCGGCTGCTTCGGCCCTGTCTGAGTTCCTGGGGTCCGGCCCCTCAACGCTGACCGAAAACCTGCTGCCGGCGGGCTTTTATTATGCGACGGAAACGGGACTGGACGGATCTCCCATGACCAGACACCGGCTGATCCACACGCGCCGTTTGCCGCAATGCACGCTGGTGCGCAGCTATGAGCCCGAAAATGAGGGGATACCGGCCGACACCACCAGACGTGAAGTACAAGGCATCGCGGCCTGCGCCGGGCGGCAGATTTTTATCCTTATGTCCAGCCGCGCGGCCCAAAACAGCCGTATCTACCTTGTAACGCGCGGCGCTGAAGAAAACTCCGAGCGATGGCGTGGCATTGCAATTTGCCTGTCCAAAACCAACGCTCAGGCGACCACAATGCGCCGGATTTCGCTGAACTATTTGGGCACTCAGGCAAAGGCCGCCCTGCCTGCGGCGCGCGCTGCCAAGCGGCTCAAGCAAAGCGCTGCATAGGCTCTTCAGGCTTCTTTCCCGGCCCCTGCCAGAGTGATCAGACGATACAGGTGCCAACTGGCATGCCCCAGCAAAGGCAAGACGATCAACAACCCCAAAAACCACGGGATCATGGCCACAAACGTCACGACGGCCACGAACACACCCCACCCCAGCATAATCTTCGGGTTCGACCGGACATAGCTGAAACTGGCGATCATCGCAGTCACGAAGTCCAGTTCCCTATCCAGCAACATCGGGATCGAAAGGACGGTGATCATGTATAGAATAAGCGCGAAAATGGCCCCCACGATGCTGCCGACGGCCAGCATAGTCAGGCCATTGGGCGTCATAAAGACCTCTAGCGAACTGGAGACGTTGGTCATGGTCGACAGCCCCATGAACAACGCAAAGATCATATGACCCAGGAAAAACCAGAACAGGAAAATCACCACGATGATCGCGCAGATGGATGGCAATTGACGACGGCTCTGCTGCAGGACAACGCCGAAAACCTCGTTGAAATCCAAAGGTTCACCCTGTTCCAGTCGGTGTGACACCTCATACAACCCTACTGCCGCAAAAGGGCCGAGCAAAGGGAACCCTATGGTGGCCAACACCAGCCAGAATGACGTCTGCGTCTGCACCGTGACCCACGCCATGGCCAAGCCAGCCAGCACATAGAACCCACCGAACATCAGGCCAAAAACAGGTGCTCGACGAAAATCAGCCCAGGCACGGCGCAACGCCTCGCGCAGCATTCCGGTATCCACAGGTCCCATTTCCGGAACCCCAAAGGGTTTTTCCATGCTCTGTTTTTCCTCCTGTTTCCGGCGCTCTCCTCAAGCCGGTCGGTTTTGTGGCCACCCGGTCGCGTCGTGATACGCGGCCCCGATTGACAATACATTCGTATCCGCGCCGCGTGGGCCAAAGACCTGCATGCCCATCGGCAACCCGCCTGCCCCAAACCCCACCGGCACCGACAGACACGGCAGCCCAATAAGACTGACTGGAATCATGACCTGCATCCAGCGGTGATAGGTATCCATGCTTTTACCAGCAATCTCGGTGGGATACGGAAGCTCAAGTTCAAACGGCCAGACCTGAGTAGACGGCAGGATCAACGCATCAAACCCTTCGAACAGTGCAGCCGCGCGCCGGAACCAATCCGACCGTACAACGCTCGCCTGATGCACCTGCATCGCCGTCAGGGCCTGCCCCTGGTCAAGCTCCCATTGCGCCGTGTCCTTCAACTGCGCCCGCTGTTCAGACTGCGGGGCCAGACTTGCCGCCACGCTCCAGGATCGTAAGGTCGACCAGCTTTCGAATATGCGTTCCGCATCAAAGGGCGGCGCAACAGCTTCAACCTGCGCCCCCTGCTGTACGAAAACGGACAGCGCATCCTGGCACAGGTCCAAAATACCATCCTCAAACGGGAACGCCCCACCCCAGTCGCCCAGCCAGCCAAGCCGCATACCGGCCAGATCGGCCGCCTGAACCGGGGACACTGCAGCATTTTGCGGGGTTGCAGGATGCCGCGGGTCAGGCCCTGAAATTACGTCCAACAACACACCCAGATCTTCCGGGGCTCGTGCCATTGGGCCAAGCGTGGACAGTTGGTGAAGGAATACGTCGCCCACCGGTTCAGGCGGCACACGTCCCCAACTTGGGCGAAACCCATAGACATTGTTCCAGGCCGCCGGATTGCGCAGGCTGCCCATCATGTCAGAGCCATCCGCCAGCGCAACCATCCCGGTGGCCAGCGCAACGGCTGCCCCGCCCGATGATCCACCGCATGTCTTAGAGTGGTCATACGGGTTACGCGTGGCACCATAAACGGGATTGAACGTGTGCGAGCCCAAGCCAAACTCCGGCGTATTTGTTTTACAGATCAGGATTGCGCCGGCTGCCCGCATCCGTGCCGCTATCAGATCGTCCTGTTCGGGTACATGATCGCGAAACAGCGGTGATCCCTGCGACGACACCACTCCGGCGACATTCACCAGATCTTTGACCGCGATCGGCAGCCCATGCAACGGGCCTGTTACTGGCCCCGCATCCAGCGCACGCGCCTCGGCCATCACTGCCTCTTCATCGCGCAGCGCAACAATCGCATTCAGAGGCGGGTTGACCGCCGCAATGCGATCCAAGGTTTCACGCATCAGATCAGCGGCTAAGAGACGCCGGGCCGAAAGCGCCGCCAACAAGGCAGTTGCGGTTGTCTGACTTAAATCCATCCGGGACCCATCGCATTCAGTGTTACCAAGTCGCGATCAGCCTAGCGAGGCCGCAACCCCATTTAAACCCGTGTTTTACATATATCTTTTACCACGCACACCGCAGTGCACGGATCAGCTACATCTGGCCAAAAACATCCCGGGAGAGTCTCCGCCTGCGGAGACGGGGGCAGCGCCCCCTTGCGGCGTCTCAGCCGTCGCCTTGTGCCTCGGAGCGGCTCTTGCCCGCCACATCCATCGCAAGGGTGGCAGCCATGAACCCATCCAGGTCGCCATCCAGTACACCTTTGGTGTCGGATGTCTCATGGTTGGTGCGCAGATCTTTGACCATCTGATAGGGCTGCAAAACATAAGACCGGATCTGGTTGCCCCAGCCCGCATCACCTTTGGCCTCATGTGCCGCGTTGATGTCCGCGTTGCGACGGTCCAATTCCTGCTGATACAGGCGCGATTTCAGGGCCTTCATGGCAATATCGCGGTTCTGGTGTTGCGACTTCTCAGAACTGGTCACGACGATCCCTGTCGGAATGTGCGTAATTCGAACCGCCGAGTCCGTGGTGTTCACGTGCTGACCACCCGCGCCCGAAGACCGATATGTGTCGATGCGAATTTCGGACGGGTTCACCTCAATCTCGATATTGTCGTCGACCACCGGATAGACCCAGACCGAGCTGAACGAAGTGTGCCGCTTGGCTGCCGAGTCAAATGGCGAAATGCGCACCAGACGATGCACGCCGCTTTCGGATTTCAGCCATCCATAGGCGTTGTGACCCGAAATCTTGTAGGCGGCGGATTTGATGCCAGCCTCTTCGCCCGCAGTCTCGGACTGCAGCTCGACAGTGTACCCCTTCTTCTCAGCCCAGCGGACATACATCCGCGCCAGCATCGAGGCCCAGTCACAGCTTTCGGTGCCACCGGCACCCGAGTTGATTTCAAGGAACGTGTCATTGCCGTCGGCCTCGCCGTCCAGCAGCGCCTCAAGCTCTTTCTTGGCGGCCTTCGCCCCCAATTTCTGAATGGCGTCTTCGGCGTCGGTGACGACCTCTTCGTCCTCTTCCATCTCACCAAGTTCGATCAGCTCGATATTGTCGCTTAGATCGGTCTTGATGGATTCGTAGGTCTCAATGGCATCCACCAACATCTGACGCTCGCGCATCAGTTTCTGCGCGTTCTCGGGGTTGTCCCACAGGTTGGGATCTTCGACCCGCGCGTTGAATTCCTCAAGACGATGAGGAGCGGTCTCATAGTCCATGCGCTGCGCCAGCAGCTCCAGCGACTTTTCGATTTCCGCCACGGTGTTCTGGGTTTCGGCGCGCATGGTTTTGTCCCAACTTGCTCAATCAGGCCTGCGTGATAGCAAGAGGCGCGGGCCACCACAAGACGGGCGAGACGGAATGCAAAATGCGCTGAACGAGTTTCTGACCAGATGGGAATTGGAAGACCCTCAGCTCGTTGCGGATACCGGGCATGCACATGTGTGGAAGGTCCGAACTTTGGACAACACGCTTGCCGCCCTCAAGATCTATCGCCGCCCAAACCGTGGCAATGAAACAGCTGGTCCGCACCTTATGCATCTGTGGCGTAACCGGGGCGCTGTGCACATACTGGCCGAGGCCCCCAACGCCGTTTTGACGGAATGGCTTGAAGGGCCATCGCTTGGGGACATCGCGCGGTCTGGCCGCCCGGATGATGCGGTACGCGGTCTGGCGACGGCAGCGGATCGACTGCACCAAAGTCTGACCATCAACACGACCGGGCTGAAACCGCTTCAGGAAGTCTTCGCGCCAATTTTAGATTGCCAATTCTCAGATGATTGCCCGACCCGGCTACGGCACGACATGATGCAAGCGATCAACATTGGCAGTCACCTTCTGGACACGCAGGATATGGTTGTTCCGCTGCACGGGGATCTGCATCATGACAACGTGATCGCAACACCCGCCGGGCATCGGGTCTTTGACGCCAAGGGGTACATCGGCGATCCCGCTTTTGAGCTGGCCAATGCCCTACGCCACCCAAAAGGCATGCCAGAGTTGGTTCGGCGCCCTGAACAGATTGAAACTGGCCTAGCGCTATACGCGACCGCCATGCGGGTTAACGAAATACGACTTGCCCAATGGGCAGCCGCAAAATGTCCTCTGTCGATCTTCTGGCGCGCAGATGGCACCGTCACAAATGACCCGGAAGAAGACCTGTTGAACCTACTCCTGCAGGTAGCGGATCAGTAAAGACCGCCGCCCTGCAGATCACCCTGGCTGGCGTTGGGGCCAACAGTGATTGTGTTGCCAGTCGACGTGGTAACCTGACGGCCCGAGTTGGCCTCTTCGAACAGAGGCAGGTCGGAGCCCATCGCAAAGCCACCGTCATAGACACGGTCGATAAAGCCGTCGACGCCATCGCGGAAATATTCAGCCACAACATAGTCACCGGAAGCATCGGCAGGCAGGCGCGCGCCACTGAAGCGGTCGATCTTGATGAAGTGACCACCTTCGGGCACATCAAACGGCCCGCCACCGTATTTCTCGACCGCTTTCTCCATGAAACTTTGGAACACTGGTCCGCACAACGTACCCCCATAGGCCCCTCGCCCCATCGGACGCGGGCGGTCATAACCGATATAGCAACCAGCAACGATGTTTGAGGTGAAGCCAATGAACCACGCATCCTTGGATTCGTTCGTCGTACCCGTTTTACCCGCAGTCGGCACCGGCAGATTGACAACACTGGACGCGGTCCCACGATCCACCACACCTTTCATCATCGACGTCAGCTGATACGCGGTGATCGCATCCATGACCTGAGAGCGATTGGTCTCGATGGTGGGCGACTCGTCCGGCTCAAGCCAGGCCGAGTTACAATCCAAGCACTGACGGTCATCATGGCGGTAGATCGTCTTACCGAACCGATCCTGAATACGGTCAACCAGAGTGGGTTCCACCCGCTCCCCGCCATTTGCGAACATCGCGTACGCGGCGACCATCTTGTACAGCGTGGTTTCTTCCGACCCCAGCGAATTCGCCAGGAACGCGCCCATACGGTCATAGACACCAAACCGTTCCGCGTAGCCAGCAACAACAGGCATGGTCACCTCTTGCGCCAGACGAATGGTCATCAGGTTCCGTGACTGTTCGATCCCCGTGCGCAGCGGCGTTGGGCCGTAGAATTTGTTCGACGAGTTCTTGGGTCTCCACAGTCCTTGAGGCGTGTTCACCTCAATCGGGGCATCCACAACGATGGTTGCGGGGCTATAACCACTGTCCAGCGCAGCCGCGTAGACGAAAGGTTTGAAGCTGGAACCGGGTTGGCGCTGCGCCTGCGTGGCGCGGTTGAACACCGAATCCTGATACGAGAACCCACCCTGCATCGCCAGAACACGGCCCGAGTTTACGTCCATCGCGACAAAGCCACCCTGCACTTCAGGCACCTGACGTGCAGACCACTGGCCTTCTTCCCCGGCCATAACCAGAATGACGTCGCCACGTTTGAAGTTCGCTGCGAAATCACCTTGCATCCATTTGATATCGGAACGTGGGATGATGCCGTCGGCCGGGCCGTCCTCGATCCCTACGGTCAATTGCTGTTCACCGACGTTCATCACAACTGCCGGATACCACTGCGTCGGAAGCACAACGTCACGTGGGATTTCTATGATGGCCAACGCTTCGCGCCACTGAGTTTCGTCGGTCAGTTTTTCTTCCGCAATAACTTCACCAGTCCCGCGCCATTTCCCGCGCGAGCGGTCGTATTTTTGCAGCGCGGTGCGCAGGGCTTTGGCGGCCTCAAGTTGCATTTCTTCGTCGACCGAGGCGCGGACAGCAAAGCCGCCGGTAAAGAACTCACCCTCGCCGAAATCGTCGCTCAGCTGGCGGCGTATCTCGTCGGTGAAATAGTCACGCGGCGGCAACGCCGTACGGAAGCTTTCGAAATCTCCGTTCTGGACCGAGCGGAGGGGCATTTCGACTTCGACCTCATAGGTCGCCTGATCGATATACCCATTCTGGTTCATCTCGCGCAAAACATAGTCCCGACGTGCAAGCAGACGCTCTTTTTGCCGAACCGGATGATAATCCGACGGCGCCTTCGGCATCGCTGCCAATGTCGCGGCCTCGTGCGGCTCCAGCTCTTGCAGTGTCTTGTTGAAATAAGTCTGTGCGGCGGCGGTCACACCATAGGAGTTCTGACCCAGAAAGATCTCGTTCATGTAAAGTTCGAGGATCTGTTCCTTGTCCAGCGTATCCTCAAGCCGAGTGGCGAGGATGATTTCCTTGATTTTCCGCTCGGCGCGGCGGTCGCCGGACAGCAGGAAATTCTTCATCACCTGCTGTGTAATGGTCGATGCACCGCGAACGGTTTCACCCTTGGACTTCACCGCCTCAACACCAGCAGCAATGATACCGCGCGGATCGTACCCCTGGTGGGTGTAGAAATTCTTGTCCTCAGCCGAGATAAACGCCTGCTTCACCAGATCGGGAATCTCTTCGGACGGTGTGAACAGGCGACGTTCCTGCGCGAACTCGTCGATCAACTGGCCTTCGCCCGAATAGATTCGGCTGATCGTGGGCGGTTTGTACTGCGCCAACGATTCATGGCTGGGCAGGTCGCGCCCATACATCCAGAAGATCGCGCCGACGACCAGCGCGGCCATGAAGATACCCAATGTCACGAGGCTGAAGATCGCCCCGAAAATCGAAAGAATGAAACGGATCACGTTACTGCCTTTTACTCGCGGTGACGCCTATATAGTGATGGCCCGGCGCAGGGTCAAAACACGATGGCCAATAATAGCCGGTTTACGTCGCAGGGTCACTGACCAATCAAGGATCTTTTGATCAGGTCGTCCTGCCGCCATTTCTTAAGACCATCGACAATGCCCTGCGCCATTCCAACGCGCCATTCCGGGTTCCTGATATTCTGCAGGTCCCGGGGACTGGATAGAAACCCAAGCTCGACCAAAACCGAAGGAATATCCGCTGCCTTGAGAACCGAGAAGGACGCTGTGCGGATCGGCCTGCTGTTCATCGGGCCGCCCTGTTGTGTCATGCCATCTGCCAACGCACGGGCCAGCGCATCAGTTCGGGGCTTGGTTTCCTGCCGCGCGATATCCAGCAGAATATCGGCCACCTGGTCATCCGCACCGCTCAGATCG
The DNA here is from genome assembly GCF_059611065.1 of Ruegeria sp. CDSB086. Lineage (NCBI taxonomy): Bacteria > Pseudomonadati > Pseudomonadota > Alphaproteobacteria > Rhodobacterales > Roseobacteraceae > Ruegeria > Ruegeria sp. CDSB086. The sequence continues at coordinate 183,913 of NZ_JBXWOV010000003.1, forward strand.
ATCCCCGAGATCAGGTCACCGCGGTCATGACGTTCGGCCAGCTTGTCACTGGCCACATCAGATGCTTCGTCCGACAAAGTATATACTGCGGCACCATGCGCCCGCCCTTCAGACAGGATATCTGCATGCAATGAGATAAACACATCGGCACCGGCCCTATGCGCCAGCGCGATGCGCCGTTCGAGCGAGACGAATTGGTCATCAACCCGCGTCATCACCACTTCGAACCCTCCGGTCCGCAATAAATGCTCGCGAAGTTCGCGCGCGAAAGTCAGCATCAGGGTTTTTTCGTCCAATCCGTCGGCCTCGGCCCCCGGGTCAATACCGCCATGGCCGGGGTCAAGCATGACCCGCAACGCGCCTGCCCCGCCCTGGCGCGGCCGGGTCGCTGTCACCGCGGGTTCGGGCAAATCCCAACCTTGTTGACGGGGTGCGCCCGCGCCCGCAGCGAATGAATCGAAATCGGTTCCTTGCAGAAGCAGCGACAGTTGCGCGCCTCCAGCCGTTTGATCAATTTTCATTTCGGCGCGGTCGACGGCCAAGGGCGCGCCAAGTTCCAGAACCATCCGAGACCAACCGGGAACGTATGCTCCGAATTGAACACCGCTGATACGATCGGTTTGCAGAAGCGCTTCGCGGTCAAGCCCGGTCCAGTCAACCTCTTGAAAATCAAGTACCATGCGGTAGGGATCTTGCAATGTGAACACGCGGTAAGGGACGCCCTGGCTGAGGCCCAGATCGACCCTCACCCCTGCGCGACCTTCGTCCACAATGCGACTGTCATCCGGCAACACGCGCGCAAGCGCGCTGAAGTCATGCGCGACGGCGGCAGTCGACAGCACCCAAAACAGCGCAATGGCGTAAATGATCCTGCTCATGGCCTCAAGTTTTCCCGAGATCGTTTGTCTGGCACTCTATCGCATCCGGGGCCCGTTGTGAACGGCTCAGGCCTGTTCCCTGATCGCACCGCGATCCGCCATAAAGCGGTGCAGGCGCTGCAGACCCTCTTCGATGTCCGCCGTCGATCGCGCGTATGAAAACCGCAGCGTTGTATGACCGCGCAGCGGGTCGAAATCCAGCCCCGGCGTGACGGCTACCCCCGCCTTTTCTAACACCTCGGCCGCAAAGGCCCGGCTGTCGTCGGTCAGGTCCGAGACGTCGGCGTAGACATAAAACGCCCCATCTGGCGGCGCGATATTGGTGAAACCGGCCTTGGGCAGCCCGTCCAGCATCAATTGGCGGTTGCGGCGATAAACATCCAGATTGGCCTGCAATTCATCGTTGCAGTCCATTGCCGCCAGCGCAGCCACTTGGCTGGCGTGCGGCGCACAGATGAACATGTTCTGAGCGATCCGCTCAACCACCCTCACCTGATCTTCGGGAACCACCATCCAGCCAACGCGCCAGCCGGTCATCGAGAAATACTTGGAAAACGAGTTGATCACATAGCAGTCATCCGTCAGCTCCAGCGCGGTGACGGCTTTGGCCTCATATTCCAGCCCATGGTAAATCTCATCACTGATGAACGAAGCGCCCTGCCCTTGTGCGGCGTCAATAAGCGCGCCCATGGCTCTGTGATCCAGCATCGTGCCCGTGGGGTTCGCAGGCGACGCAACCATCAGGCCCTGCAGGTCGAGCCCTGCGAAATCGGATGGCACGGGTTGCAGCCGGTTTTCGGGTGCGGTGGGCAGATCGACAGGGACCAGACCTAACGCTTTCAGAATTTGCCGGTAAGAGGGATAGCCCGGCGCGCCGATACCTACGCGGTCGCCGCTATCAAACAAGGCAGTGAAAGCCAGCAGAAACCCGCCGGACGACCCTGGTGTAATCACGACGCGGTCGGGGTTGAGATCGACGTTATACCACTCACCGTACAGGCTTGCGATCCGTTGCCGCAGCGCGGGCAGACCCAAAGCCACGGTATAGCCCAGCGGGCCTTGATCCATTTCTCTGGCCAAGGCCTGAACGGCCCCTTTGGGCGCGCCCGTTCCCGGCTGGCCGACCTCCATATGAATGATGTGCCGCCCGGCCTCTTCAGCGCGGCGCGCGGCCTCCATCACATCCATCACGATGAAGGGATCGACCCCGGATCGGGTTGAGTTTCTCATGCCCATCTCCCATGTTGCAGCCATGGCTTTTGAACGCTTATCCAAGCTGGCGTCAATCCCGGCCCTGTTGCTGATTGCAGTGACATGGTTGAGCAGTGCGTTTCAGTCCAGCGCTCAAAGCCTGATCCGCGACCCCGATATCGAGCACGGGTTGCGCGAATTGGCCTTTCCCATTCTGCGGGCCGCCGGGCTAAACACCAATCGGGTGAAAATTCTGGTCGTCAATGACAGCACGTTCAACGCATTTGTCATTGATTACAACGCAATATACGTAAATTACGGGCTAATCCTGACCGTCGAAAGCCCTGAGATGCTGCAAGCCGTGATCGCGCATGAGGCAGCTCATATCGCCAATGGCCATCTGGCCAGGCGGGTTGAAAACATGCGCGCCGCGCAGCGCAAAGCCCAACTGGGCACTGCGCTGGCCCTGATCGCCGCAGCCGCAGGTGGTGGCGAAGCCGCAGCGGGAATCGCCGCCGGCACATCCGCGTCTGCCCTGCGCAGTTTCCTGGGGCATACACGGGCCGAAGAGGCATCAGCCGACCGCAGTTCGGCCAGCTACCTGCGCGCGGCGGGGATCTCACCCAACGGGATGGTCGCTCTGCACCAAAAGTTTGCGGGTCAAGAGTTGCTGAATACCGCCAACCAAGACCCCTATATGCGATCCCACCCCACCAGCCGCGAACGGCTGCGCGCCGCTGAGGCGTTTGTGGGCGAGTTCAGCGATCATGCGTCGCCAAATCCCAACGCCGACTACTGGTTCGCGCGGGTCAAGGGCAAGCTATCGGCCTTCCTACGCTCGCCGGGCTGGACCTTGAGCCGGTTGAAAGAGGAAAGCGCGCAAGACATACGCCTGATGCGCGAAGCCGCCGCCCATCATCAAAACCGCGATCTGGCCCGCGCAAGGGCAGCGATCGACGGCGCGCTGGAAATCCGGCCCGATGATCCGTTCTTTTATGAGCTAAAAGGGCAAATTCTGCTGGAAAACAGAAAGTTGCCCGACGCAATTAAAGCTTATGGACAGGCAGTTGAGATGTCGCCGAATGATCCATTGCTTCTGGCGGGGTACGGGCGCGCCTTGCTGGCAGATGGGCAGACGACCGACGCCCTGAAGGTGCTTGAAAAGGCACGCGCGCGGGACTATCGCAATGCACGACTGATGCAGGACCTTGGAATGGCTTACGCCAAGGTCGGAAATAACGGCATGGCCTCGGCCGTGACCGCAGAACGCTATGCCCTGCAAGGCCGCCTGGTCGACGCAGGCATTCACGCAAAACGCGCCGTCGGGCAATTGCCCGAAGGTTCACCTGGTTGGCAACGGGCACAGGATGTGTTGATTGCCTCGGAACGAGCGAAGAAAAAGAAAAGGAACCGGAAATGATCCTCAGACATGCTGCACCCGCCCTTCTGGGGCTTTCCCTGATCACCGGCCCCGCGCAGGCCCTGGACCTGAGCACCATGAGCGATGCCGAACGCGAGCAGTTCGGTGTGCAGGTGCGCGAGTACCTTCTGGAAAACCCCGAAGTGATCATCGAAGCGATCAACATTCTTGAACAGCGCAACGCTGTGGCCGAAGCTTCTGCTGACAAGGAACTGGTCGCCGCGAATGCGGACGAGCTGTTCAACGACGGCTATAGCTGGGTTGGCGGCAACCCGGATGGCGATATCACGCTGGTCGAATTCATGGACTACCGCTGCGGCTACTGTCGCCGCGCCGTGCCCGAAGTCGCGAGCCTGTTGGCCGAAGATGGCAACATCCGCCTTGTAATCAAGGAATTCCCAATCTTGGGCGACGCCTCAGTCCTGTCTTCGCGCTTTGCGGTCGCAACCAAACATGTGGCCGGCGATGACGCCTACAAACAGGTCCATGACGCGCTGATGGAATTCGGTGGAGAGCCTTCCGAAGTCTCCCTGCGCCGGATCTCGGATGGCCTCGGCCTGGACAGCGATGCGATCATTGCGGCCATGGACAGCGAACAGGTTACGGATGAAATCGGTCAGACCCGTGCGCTGGCGCAGCGTATGCAGATTTCAGGAACACCTTCATTTGTTCTGGGCACCGAAATGCTGCGCGGCTTTCTGCCAGCGGATCAGATGAAGCAGATTGCGGACGGTGTGCGCGCAGATCAGGGTTGATGAACAAGGAGCACCTCTCGCCGAGGTGCTCTTCACCCAACAGTCTAATAGGGTTTTCACAATGAAGCGTAGGGAAGTTCTGCTGTCTGGCGGGGCGATTGGGTTAATGAGTGTCACACAGCAACCTTTTGCCCAAGCTGGTTTGGGCTATTTTGTTCCCGCGGAAGAAACGCGACACCAACGCACTTTTATGCAGTGGCCGGTAAGCCGCAATGTGTATCCAGATGCCCACTTGCGTGATCTGGTGCAGCAAACAATCGCCGATATTGCCAATGCGATATCGCTATTTGAACCGGTGAGGATGCTGGCTGCTGCCGAACACCATTCGGCAGCGCGTAAAAAACTTTCAACGGAAGTTGAATTGTGGGACGTCCCAACCGAAGACCTTTGGTGCCGGGATTCCGGACCGATCTTTTTGATCTCAGACGTCGGTGACATGGCTATCCGCAAAATCCAGTTCAATGGCTGGGGTGAGAAGCAAGCACACAAACAGGATGCTCGTGTCGCTGGTCGCGTTGCCGAACGACTGGGCCTGCCGCTCCTTCCCTCCGGCCTGAACGGTGAAGGTGGAGGTGTTGAGCAAGACGGGCACGGCCTGCTCATTGCGCATGAAAGCTCATGGGTGAACGACAACCGCAACCCTGACCAGTCCCGCAACGAGATCGAAGCCAAACTTTTGGCCGCCTACGGAGCGAACCGCATGATTTGGTCCGAAGGTGTTTGGGGCGAAGACATCACCGACTACCATATCGACAGCCTGGCACGCTTTACTGGCCCCGGTCGTGTTCTGGTCAACCTTCCGGACGAACCTGATTTTCAGGACCCCTTCCACCTTGCGGCATTGGACACGCATGACCGATTGGTCGCGGAAGGTTTACATGTAGACGTCATTCCGGAACCAGTCAGAAGGCGGGTCAACGATCCAGAGTTCGTGGCATCCTATGCAAACTACTATGTTTGCAATGGCGCGGTCATCATGGCCCAATTTGGTGACAAAGAAACCGACACCATCGCACGCGACGCCCTGTCCCGACATTACCCGGGGCGCGAAGTTGTGGCACTAAACGTCGATATTCTAGGCGAACTTGGTGGCGGTATTCACTGCGCAACGCAACAAATGCCCGCCGTCTGAATTGACCCGAGGGTCAGTGATATCAACTATTCAGCCGCCTCAGCCACGGCGTCCAGTTCCGCCGCCTTCTTTTCTACCTCTTCGACGATGTGATCAATCATCTGGTCGTTGGACATCTTGTGGCTGGCCTTGCCCGCCAGATAAACCATGCCCGATCCAGCCCCGCCGCCGGTGAAACCGACATCGGTCATCAGCGCCTCACCCGGGCCGTTCACCACACAGCCGATGATCGACAGGCTCATCGGAGTTTTTATGTGTTCCAGCCGCTGTTCCAGCGCCTCGACCGTTTTGATCACGTCGAACCCCTGCCGCGCGCAGGAGGGGCACGAGATGATGTTCACGCCGCGATGGCGCAGGCCCAGAGATTTCAGGATCTCAAAGCCCACTTTTACCTCTTCGACCGGGTCAGCGGACAAGCTGACACGGATCGTGTCGCCAATACCCATCCACAGCAGATTACCCAGCCCGATGGCCGATTTGATGGTGCCAGAAACCAGCCCGCCAGCCTCGGTGATGCCAAGGTGGATCGGCGCGTCCGTGGCCTCAGCAATGCCCTGATAGGCTGCCGCCGACAGGAAGACGTCGCTGGCCTTCACGCTAATCTTGAACTCGTGAAAGTCGTTGTCCTGCAGGATGCGAATATGCTCCAACCCGCTTTCGACCATCGCCTCGGGACATGGTTCGCCATATTTTTCAAGCAGGTGCTTTTCCAGACTACCGGCGTTCACACCGATGCGGATCGAGCAATTATGGTCCTGCGCGGCCTTGATAACCTCTTTCACACGCTTTTCATCGCCGATATTGCCCGGGTTGATGCGCAGGCATGCGGCACCCGCCTCGGCAGCTTCGATACCGCGGCGATAGTGAAAGTGGATGTCGGCCACGATGGGAACCGGGCTTTCGCGCACGATCTCTTTCAATGCTTTCGATGACGCCTCATCAGGGACGGAAATGCGCACGATATCGGCACCTGCCTCTGCCGCGGCCTGAACCTGCCCAACGGTCCCTGCAACATCCGTTGTCAGGGTGTTCGTCATCGTCTGGACAGCAATGGGTGCATCGCCCCCGACCGGAACATTTCCAACCATGATCTGGCGGGATTTGCGGCGGTAGATATTGCGCCACGGGCGGACGTGATTAAGGGACATGAGGACGGGTCCAAAGCTGCCTGAGTTGCGTCTTTAAATAGTCCGCCTACCCGGCCACCGCAATGGCCAGATCACTCAGCCGGCGTTTCAGGTACTTCCGCCTGAAGTTCGGCCACCAATTGTTTGAGGGCGCTGTTCTGTTCGGATTCCAGATCGGCGATCTCATAGCGCTCGGCAACCGCGTCCTTAGACAGCAGAACACCTTTGGTCACCGTGCCCGGCGCGCCAACAGGTCCGAAATGTTCACCATTCATCGAGAAATAAACGGAACCCGAAGCCCCTGCGCGCAGTTGCGGTGGTTCTTCGGTCAGCGGAATTTCGAATGTATTGCCCTGCTCGACCGTACCCAATGTGCCTTCAAACAGAACGCTTCCATCGGCGGCGCGAATACGCATCCACGATGGCGCAACGGCCACGATTTTCAGTGCGGTATCAACCTGTTCAACAACCTGCGGCAATGCGAGGCGTTCAACTGTGTGCACTTCGGCCACTTCGATCCGGGGCGCCTCTGGCGGGCGGAACGTTCCGACTGTGCGAGGGTCCAATGTGGCAATCGGCGCGTCACGTGCCACAAGAACCGGAACATCCAGCGCCTGTGGGCGATAAAGACGATCCAGCGCTTCGGGGGTCGGTGCTGTGGATTCTGCTGCTTCGGCAAGTTCTAACGGAGCGCGGGCTGCATCCAACGGGTCGAGATCGGACAGAACCACCGGGGCCTGCTCAACCGGGCTCACCTGAACCTGTTGGATTTTGTTCAGAACCGCCCAACCGCCATAGCCAATGCCACCAATCACCGCCAGCAGGACCAGAGACGATCCAATAGCACGGGGCTCAATCTGGCTGACCAGAGATTCCCTGCCTGGGATGTAAGGTGTATTCGGCGAGATGAACGGATCGCGCCCCATCGGACCCCGCGCGGGCAACCCGCCGGATGGTTTACGAACAACCGAAGCCTCGGCTGACATACCATGGGCCACTTCGAAACCGCTTTCGGCGCAGAACGTGGCAAAGGTATCATCCGGGTTCATACCCAGATAACGCGCATAAGAACGCACATACCCGGCGATGAAGCCGGGTGTGTCAAACGCATCGGGATCAGCGTCTTCGATTGCAGCTATGTAGTTGGCTTTGATCCGCAGTTCGCGCTGAACATCCAGAAGAGACTTACCCATGGTCGCGCGTTCGCCGCGCATCCTGTCGCCAAGCCGTACCTCATAGTCGTCAAAGCCCTTCGGCCTGACGTCCGTGTTTTCTTCGGAATCGCGCTGTGATCTGCGCCCAATCATCCCTGCTGCCCCATTCTGCCTTGCGCGTGTTACACGCCAACGGCGAATCGCCTACGTAACGATTCGTGCGTCTCTTTTGTTAGCGTAAGCTTAACACGCGACAAACGCATTGCACACTTTGGCGTGAGGTTAACCTGCAAGTTCGGCGCGATTTAGCGCACAATGTGACCAAAGTTCGTCCATCGCATGGATCAATCGGTTCATTTCACCCGGTCCGTGGATCGGTGACGGGGTAAAACGCAGGCGTTCCGTGCCGCGCGGCACGGTCGGGAAGTTGATCGGCTGGACGTAAATTCCATGGTCATCCAGCAGCCGGTCACTCAGGATTTTGGTGTGTACCGGGTTGCCGACGATCACAGGTACGATGTGGCTGCCGTGATCGATCAACGGTAGGCCCATCCCTTTCAGACGCAGCTTAAGCACCTTGGCCTGTGTCTGATGCTGCTCACGCAACTCTGACGCACCTTTCAGATAGGCCACCGAAGCGGCAGCACCGGCGGCAACGGCCGGAGGCAGCGACGTCGTGAAGATGAAGCCTGGCGCGTAAGAGCGCACAGCGTCACACATTTTTTCACTGGCGGCGATATAGCCCCCCATCACGCCATAGGCCTTGGCAAGTGTTCCGTTGATGATGTCGATGCGATGCGCCAAACGATCGCGTTCGGTCACGCCACCACCGCGCGGGCCGTACATGCCAACAGCGTGCACCTCGTCGATGTAGGTCAGCGCGCCAAATTCATCTGCCAGGTCGCAAATCTCTTCGATCGGGCCGAAATCACCGTCCATCGAATAGACAGATTCGAACGCGATCAGCTTGGGCGCGGTCGGATCGTCGGCCTCAAGCAGTTCGCGCAGATGCGCGACATCGTTGTGGCGGAAGATACGCTTGTCGCCCCCATTGCGGCGCACGCCTTCGATCATTGAAGCATGGTTCAGTGCATCGGAATAAATGATCAGACCGGGGAATAGTTTCGGCAAAGTGCTGAGCGTCGCGTCATTCGCGATATACGCGCTGGTGAACAGCAACGCTGCCTCTTTGCCGTGCAGATCGGCCAGCTCAGCCTCAAGCTGCTTGTGATAGACCGTGGTGCCCGAGATGTTACGCGTTCCGCCCGAACCCGCACCAGCAGCATCAACCGCATCATGCATTGCATTCAGAACAACCGGGTTCTGGCCCATACCCAAATAGTCGTTTCCACACCACACGGTGATATTCTGCTGCGAGCCGTCCGGACGCGTCCGTACAGCATGCGGGAAATGACCCTTCTGGCGTTCGATATCAATAAAGGTCCGATAACGGCCTTCGTCATGCAGCCTGGCAATCGCTGAATCGAGCTGAGCAGTATAGTCCACCAGTTTCTCCTTCTGTGCCCGACATAGACGTGCTGTTTGTCGAACCCGTTATTTCCCCGGATGGCGGATCAAGCCGTCCCCGCGGTTTGCTTCCCCTTGACTGTCTTGCCTAGCGGCATTGTCAGAGTCGCAGCATTGATCTGTATCAATTATCCCTGTTCACGCCCCCCGACAAGTAAAGTTACGGCCATAAGACGCGAGGAAACGACGCAGGCGATAACCCTGCCACACATTCTGTTTCCGACAGTATACTGCAAATCCTGCCGATACGCACTGGACGGCGCCGCCGGTGCTGATAGGTTCCGCAGCAGTTCACGCCATTCAGGAGAAGCTCATGTCGCTAGACGCTGTTCTGAGCAAGATCGATTCCGATCTGACCACTGCCATCGACCGTTTGATGGAGTTTCTGCGCATCCCGTCGATCTCGACCGACCCCGCATACAAAGAGCAGGTCGACCAGGCCGCTGACTGGCTGGTCGCCGACCTGCAAAGCATTGGCATTGCAGCCGAAAAGCGCGAGACCCCGGGTCACCCGATGGTCGTTGGCCATGTGGGCGAAGACGGCGACGGTCCTCATGTTCTTTTTTATGGCCACTACGACGTCCAACCCGTTGACCCGCTGGAACTTTGGAACCGAGACCCCTTTGATCCCGCTCTGGAAGACACCGAAAATGGTCAGGTCATCCGTGGCCGAGGTTCTTCAGATGATAAGGGTCAGTTGATGACCTTCGTCGAGGCTTGCCGCGCATGGAAAGCCATCCACGGCACTCTGCCCTGCCGCATCACGTTTTTCTTCGAAGGCGAAGAAGAATCCGGCTCGCCCTCGCTGGTTCCGTTCCTGGAAGCCAACAAGGAAGAGTTGAAAGCCGATCTAGCACTGGTCTGCGACACCTCGATGGTCTCGCGTGGCGTGCCCTCCATCGCCTCGCAATTGCGCGGTATGCTCAAGGATGAATTCACCATCATTGGTCCCCGCATCGATCTGCATTCCGGTCACTACGGCGGCCCGGGCCTGAACCCGCTGCGTGAGTTGTCGAAGATCGTCGCCTCGTTCTACGACGACGAAACCGGTCGCGTGGCCGTTGACGGGTTTTACGAAGGTGTACACGAAGTGCCCGTAGAGCAGCTCCGCCAATGGGAAAATTGCGGTTTTGATGAGGCGGAATACCTGAGTTCTGTCGGTTATTCGCAACCGCATGGAGAAAAGGGCTATTCCACACTGGAACAGCAATGGGCACGCCCAACGCTGGAAGTGAACGGCTTGTGGGGCGGCTATAACGGTGCAGGATCGAAAACCGTGATCCCGTCCGAAGCGCACTGCAAGATCACCTGCCGGCTGGTCGGCGACATGGACCCCGATGCCCTGCGCGACAAAGTCCGCAAACATGTCGAAGATCGCCTGTCGCCCGACGCGAAAGTTGTCTGGGACAACGATCTCGAAGGGGCTCCGGCATCGGTGATGAACCTAGATCGCCCCGAATTCGAGGCCGCGCGCGGCGCGTTATCAGATGAGTGGAACCGCGAAGCTGTCTTTACCGGCATGGGCGGTTCGATCCCGGTGGTTGGCTATTTTGATTCGGTTCTCGGACTGGACTCGATGCTCGTCGGCTACGCCAATGACGACGACGCCATCCACTCACCGAACGAAAAGTATGACGTGAAAAGTTTCCACAAGGGCATTCGTTCGTGGGCGCGCATACTGGACGCATTGAATAAATAAGATATTTGCGTGACTCTGCCTCGTGCTCCGTGATGTTTTTAGCCAGATGAAGGAAGGATCCTTCATTCATCTGACCTTTAAATATCCCGGGGGAGACGCCCGGCACGGGCGGCGAGGGCAGAGCCCCCATCCTTACATGTGGATCACGCGCCCGTAGGCGTCCAACACGCTTTCGTGCATCATTTCCGACAGAGTCGGGTGTGGGAAGACAGTGTTCATCAGGTCTTCCTCAGTGGTCTCCAATTGCCGTCCCACTACGTAGCCTTGAATCAACTCAGTAACTTCCGCGCCGATCATATGTGCCCCTAGCAATTCACCTGTCTTGGCGTCGAAAATCGTTTTGATCAGGCCCTCGGATTCACCCAACGCTATGGCTTTGCCGTTGCCGATAAACGGGAACTTTCCAACCTTGATGTCATAGCCAAGCTCTTTCGCCTTGGCTTCGGTGTACCCCACCGATGCGACCTGAGGCTGACAGTAGGTGCAGCCGGCGATGCTTTCGGGTTTCACTGGATGAGCGTGTTTACCGGCAATTAGTTCCGCGACCATGACACCTTCATGGCTGGCTTTGTGCGCCAGCCAGGGCGCGCCTGCGATATCACCAATTGCGTAAAGTCCGTCGACACCTGTGCGGCAGAATTCATCCGTGACGACATGGGTACGGTCAATCTTAACGCCCAAGGCCTCTAGCCCAAGGTTTTCGACATTGCCGACAATCCCTACTGCAGAGATCACGGTGTCAAAATCGTGCTTTTCGACCTTGCCCTTAACCTCAATATGCGCCGTGACCTTACCCTTGGCGCGGTCCAGTTGCTTGACCATCGCCTTTTCCATGATGGTCATGCCTTGTTTGGTAAAGGCCTTCTTGGCCAGCGCGCTGATTTCTGCGTCCTCGACCGGCAGGACCCGGTCCATAACCTCGACCACGGTCGTGTCTGCGCCCAACGTATTATAGAAGCTGGCGAATTCGATTCCGATTGCGCCAGACCCGATCACCAACAGCTTTTTTGGCATCCGCGGCGGCTGGAGTGCGTGCTTGTAGGTCCATACCAGATCGCCATCCGCTTCCAATCCGGGCAGTTCCCGCGCCCGTGCACCGGTGGCCAGAACGATGTTCTTGGCGGTCAGTTCCTCGGTACCTTTGTCCGTTTTGACGGTGACCTTGCCTTTTGCAGGGATCGTTGCCGCGCCCATGACCACGGTAACTTTGTTCTTTTTCAACAAATGACCGATGCCGCCCGACAACTGCGCCGCAACGCCGCGAGAACGCTTGACGACCGCATCCAGATCAAAGCCAATCTTGTCAGCGCTCAGGCCAAAATCCTTCGCGCGCTCCATCAGATGGAACACTTCGGACGTTCGCAGCAGCGCCTTGGTCGGGATACAGCCCCAGTTCAGACAGATACCGCCCAAATGCTCGCGTTCGACCACGGCGGTCTTCAGGCCCAGCTGAGCCGCACGGATAGCGGCCACGTAGCCACCGGGACCGGCGCCAATTACGATCAGATCAAAAGATTGTGCTGCCATGTTTCCCTCTCGGCGCAGGTCGATTCAGAAATTAGTTTACCATTAAACTAATCTCCTGAATGCATCAACATATTGCTCCCGCGACAAAACAGACGCAGGGTAAACTGGCGCGGTATGCGCTGTTTTCAGCCTATACCGCGCGTGATCCTATGGCTAGAAGATACGCACCGGGCCTGTCCGGACTTTGTGAAACCCAAGTCATTCGAAAGGCTTACCATGGCCAAAACGCTTAAAGATCTGTTGCTTGCCGTGCTGAATGCAACGCTTATCCTGATTGCACTATGCCTGTTTCTGGGGTGGAAGCTGGCTTCTACAGTCGACGACATTACCGTCAAGTTTGCCGAGAAGGTCCAGATCGTAGCGCCCCTGAAGGAAGACGTTCAAGGGATACGCGGTGAACTGACGGCATTGCGCAGCGACCTGTCATCCCTTCAGCTTAGCGGAACAGCAGCCGAAAGTGCCACCGCCCAAAAACTGTCTGAAGCTTTGGAAAAGCTGAATGATTTAGAGAATAACCTGCAAGCTGCGCAGGCGAGAATAGCCGAGTTGACCGAAGCCCCGGACCAGTTAATCAACACTGCAATTGAAAATTCGGCCGACATTTTTGCCGACCGGATCATTGCAATCCGAGGCTGCGAGCCGGCGTCCTAGCCGGCTGTCTGCAGCTCGCGCACGGTCGCGCCGTATCCGCCCATGTCGACATAGGCGGCCTCGTGCTCGGTCATTGGGCGCGAGAGAGCGTCGTTGCGATAAGGGAACCGACCGAACTTGCGGATCACTTCGCGATGCGCCCTTGCGTGCAACAGGTTGCCGTCGTCGCCATCGGTCATGTTTTGACACATCAGGCGCACACAGCGTTCCTGGTCACACAGGTTTTCCGAATGCATCAATGGAAGATAAAAGAACTGGCGGGCCGGTTCGTCGATCTTCATATCCCACCCTTTGTCCACCGCACATTTCGCTGCTGACAACGCCGCGCGGTCTGAGGCGAAGGCCTCAGCGCTTCCTCGGAACATGTTGCGTGGAAACTGATCCATCAGGATGATGTACGCCAATGCACCGCTGGGATAGGTCAGCCAGAGAGAGAACTTGCCTTCACTCGCAGCCTCCCATGTGGTCAGGAACCTTTCGCGGATTTCTGCATCCAATGCGTCATCCTGCAGATACCAACCCTTGGGACCAACCTCATCTAACCAAAAACTCAATACATCTTCAGGACTTGCCATGCCCTTAACTCCGTCGTGTTTCCCCCCCAAGGGACTTAAATTCATTTAAGTGTGTTTTACAGAATTGTAACAGTAAATTATTGCAACACTTGCGACATAAATTCGTGTTCTAGGCAACATCTTGCGTTTCCTGCTCGGCTTCTGCGGCCTCAATGGCCACCTCCTGCGCCAATTCCATCACAACCGGAGACGCCGTTGGATAGAGCGGCGACATGGTGCCTGTTTCGTCGACCGGGATCGCCGCGCGCTGGGTCATACGGTAAAGCGCATAGCCAGCCATAACGACCAGCAGTATTGCGATGAAAAGGAAAAAGCCCGGAGGTCCAAAGACCGCATCCCCCATGAGCCAACCGGTGATCAACGGGCCCGCAATGGCCCCCATGCCGTTGATGAACAAAAGACCCCCTGACGCTGCGGCCATGTCTTCGTGTTCCAGAAAGTCATTAGCGTGCGCAATCAGCAGTGAATACAGAGGGTTTGACATACCGCCGATCACAAAGGCCGCGCCCAGCAGGATTGGAAACGTCACACCGAACACCAAGCCCACAACTGCTGCGCAGCTGCCGACCCCTGCAACAAGCATAATCAGGAAACGGCGATCCATGCGGTCGGACATCCATCCCAATGGATACTGCAAGACCAGAGCACCGATATAGAATGCGGCAATAAAAGTCGAAATCTCGACCAGCGTCAGACCCGCGCGGGCACCGTATACCGACGCCATCCCGAACTGTGCAGAGAAAACGCCGCCCAGAAGAAACATGCCAACACAGCCCAAGGGCGAATATCCGAACAATTCGCGCAAAGTCATCGGTTTGGTAGTGTCAAACGCAGGTGTCGGTGAGATCGACAAGAGAATGGGCGCAAAAGAGACCGAAACCAGTATGGAGGCGATTACAAAGGTATCGAACCCGGCCGGGTCGCCCAAAAGAACCAAACCTTGAGCGCTGATGATGCCTGTCATCTGGAAGATCATGTAAAGAGACAGTGCCTGGCCGCGATTTTCGTTGCTGGCAGCATTGTTGAGCCAGCTTTCCGCAGTGACGTACACTCCGGAAAAACAGAACCCGATCACGACACGGCCCAGAATCCAGATAACCGGGTCGGTCATCAACGGATACATGATCATCACGGCAGAAATGAACGATGCCAGCGCGGCGAAGACCCGCACATGACCAACCCGTCGGATCATTTCGGGTGCAAGTCGTGATCCACCCAGGAAACCAACGAAATAGGCTGACATGACGAATGACATCTGAAGGGTCGAAAACCCCTCGATCTCGCCCCGAACACCTAGGATCGTACCCTGTAGGCCGTTTCCGACCATCAACAGGCCCATACCAAGCAATAGCGCCCATGCGCTGGAAAGGACCTGAATCATTGGGGCCTCCGAAAAATTCCGTTCAAGACTGTGACACCGTTTTGCAATCAAAAACGGCTTTGGTCATGCTTGTCTACGACATTGAAAAGATTCGATCCCGACAACACGTCCTTTACGGGATCAAAAGCGACGCGTCCCCGTAAGAGAAGAACCGGTATTTCTGTTCAATCGCATGCGCGTACACCTTCCGCATTCGCTCCTGCCCCATCAGGGCCGACACCAGCATCAACAAGGTGGATTTCGGCAGGTGGAAATTGGTCATCAACGCGTCGGTCACGTGGAACTGAAAGCCGGGGTAAATGAAGATATCGGTCTCACCTTCCCATGGTTCGATCTGGCCTGACCGGCTGGCGCTTTCGATCAGCCGTAACGCCGTTGTGCCCACCGGGATGACCCTGCACCCTGCGGCCTTGGTCTCGCGTATCTCTTGCGCGGCGGCGGCGCTGACATTGCCCCATTCAGCGTGCATCTTGTGGGTCGTCACGTCCTCAACCTTGACCGGCAGAAAGGTGCCCGCGCCCACATGCAGCGTGACATGAGTGACTGCGACACCTCGCGCGCCCAGCGCCTGCATCAACGCCTCATCAAAGTGCAGCGACGCCGTCGGGGCGGCAACTGCACCGGAATTGCGGGCCCAGATTGTCTGATAGTCCGTCTTGTCCTGCTCATCCGCAGGCCGCTTGGCGGCGATGTAGGGCGGCAGAGGCATTGCCCCGGCCTGTTCCAGCGCAGCATCAAAATCATCGCCCGACAGATTGAACCGCAGATAGGCTTGCCCGTCCTCAACCCGCTCCAGCGTGGCGCTCAGTTGATCCGAGAATTGAATGTCTTCACCCAGCTTCACTTTCTTCAGCGGTTTGATCAGGGCCGCCCATGTGCCATCAGCCTGCGGGTCCAGCAAAGTCGCCTCGATTGCAGCAGACACCCGTCCTTGCGCACTGTCGCGATGGCGCCGCCCGTTCAGGCGCGCAGGGATGACGCGCGTGTCGTTCAGCACCAAACGGTCACCCGGCTGCAACCAGTCGGTTAGATCAAAAACATGCGCATCCGAGATCGCGTCACCTTCGGCCACCAACAGGCGCGCGGATGAGCGCGGGTTGGCGGGACGTGTGGCAATCCGGTCTTCGGGCAGATGGAAGTCAAAATCGCTGAGTTTCATAGCCGCGCCATACAATTCCGCATCGGAATCAGCAACAGCCCATCCGGGTCAATTGTCCCGGGGCGGAGAACCAAAGGTCTTTTTGGGCTCATCCGGCTTTCTCGGCAGCGCGTTGGGACCATCTGATACAGTCGGGGCCGGTGCGCGCAGCAAATTGCGTAGGAACAGTGGCGCAAGGCCAGACAGCGGATTTACGGAAACCTTTGGCTTCGTAAGCGGCCCGGTCAGACTGTAGTTGAACCCGATGACCCCCTCGCCTTTTTTTGTGAAAACACTTCCGATCGCGTTCACCAGATAGATCGGAGAGATCGCGCCACGCAGGTTTAGCATGCCCGCAACCGTGTCGATCGTGCCGTCAAAGGACAAGCCGATGGACGGGCCAACGGCGCTTCCACTGAGGACTTTGATTTCGGTCGGGGTGATCCGCATGCGGCTATCGATAGTCGAGAAAAAGATCCCCTGCCCGGTCATCTCGTCCAAAAGTCCAACAAGACTGATCGCGTCTAACAGCGCGGCCATTGCGGGTGCGTCGGTAATGCGTGTGTTTAATATCTTGAGGATCACATCATAATTCCCCGGCGCGCTGACCGGTTCCAATTGCAAGTCCAAACTGCCGCCACGCGCCTGGGTGATAACACCAGCTGACCGCAGGACGGCCCCTGCGTCCTTCGACTTTATGTTCACGGCGCTACCGCTGTCGCGCGGGCTCATCTGACCGCTGACCGCCGTGCCGCCGTTAACATTGGCCGTAAAGGTGCCGTTCACCCCGCCTGTGGTTTGAAACGCGCCCCGGAACCCGGTCAGTGCAATGTCTTCGGTCACCTGCAGGCGGTCCAACAGAACATCGATCCTTGGACCGGGGCCTGACCCTCCTCCTCCGCCACCGCCCGCGCCAAAGGTTGCGCGACCCAGATTCATGACACCGCCCTGAACGACGATATTGGGGACAGGTCCGCCGGTGTTGATCAATTCGGCTGGCACCGCCAGCCAGTTGCCCAGATCAAACGAACTGAACCGTATCCGGTCAAAGGCACCCCCGTCCCGGAAGAAGATCGAGGCTTTAGTGCGCAGCCCCGCGACATCAAGCGTCAGATCATCCACTTTGGGCTTTTCACCCAGCGTGGCGTCCAGTGTCATCTTTCCGGTCGCCCCCGTCCCTTTGCGCCAGCCAAGTTCAGGAATTGCCATTCCGACCCCGGCGAGGTCCGAGGTCGCAGAGAGTGTGACGGGTTCATCCGCGCCGATTCCAACGGTGATATCCGCTGTGCCTTTTCCAGTCAGCATGCCCGGCGGCAGCGGCACCTTCAGCTCGTTCATCAGCAACGGCGACAGTTCGATCTGGCCCTTTAATTCGCTGCGTTGAGGCCCGTCTCCGCCAATGGGCTGGCGCCACGCGACCTGCATCGGCACTTGGCCGAATAAGCCGTAGCCGCCGATCTTCACCTCGGTCTGATTGCCGGACAGGTTCAAAAGATCAGCGCTGACGGAATAGTCAGGCACAAGTTTGTCGCTTTGCACATTGTCGATTTCACCGGTGTAGTGGAATTCGGTGTCGTGAAACTTCAGCCCCTTTTTCAGCGGCAATGACAAAGTGCCTGACAAGCTTACGTCACCAGCCGCCAGATCGACCGGCAAGTTGGCTTTAGACATTAGGCTTAGTGGTGGTCGGTCCAGCAGCGACAAGGCGGCCTCGACGCTGCCGCGCGCCTCGATCCGAGCAATCGCCGGTGTTCCGCCCTTGGCAGTTGTATCCGGGATGATGAACGAGGTTCCCGAGGCATCCACCGCGCCACCCTGATCGGCGATGACAACCCCTTTTTCAGCCGTGACGGTAAAGCGATCTTTCAGCAGGCTAAGCCGGCCCCGCCCGTCCTGGATCAGCGGCAAGGTTTTGGCAAACCTGATCTTGGCCTCATCGAACCCAAGGCCCAGATAGAGGTCCGGCTTACTGCCCGGATGCAAGCGTAGTGAAAACTCCACATCCGAAAACTGACCTTCGAACAGGTTTTCCGACACCCATTTCCGCGGGTTCGGCGCCAATCTTTCAGGCCAGTATCGCAACAGGTTCTCGGACCCCATCTTGTCCAGTTGCGCATCAAACGCGGCATCCCAGCCGTCGGGCTGGCCGATCAACCTGCCCGTTGCGTGCAATTCGTGCAGCGCATCGGTGATGGTTAACTGCCCCAGCTGCAGCTCGAACGGAGCCAGTTTGAGTTGAAAATCCACGTCCGCCCGCGCCGTTTCCAGCGATTCCGGGAACAGACCACCGGGGTAGATATCGATACTGTTCAGGGTCAGCTGTGACGTCAGGCTTTCAAGAACACCGTTTTCGACCCCGTTCAAATAGGCTTTGCCTTCGGCCTGCACGGCCCCCACATCGGACACGACCGAGGCCTCGTTGAATTCCAGAACATGACGCGCAGGGTCATAGGTGAAATAAGCGCGCGCGGATTCGAACCCGATCGGGCGCGTCTCGGGTCTGGGCTGCAGGACACCCTCGCCCAGGTTCAACGTCGCAAAAAGCGGACCCAGCGCGGCCTGCCCATCTACACTGCCCCGTAACGCGCCGGAAATCGGAGCATTGAGCACCTGCAACCACGCCAGTGCAACGCTTTGGGTGGCAATGTCTTCCGAGGGAAGATCGGTGATCGAAACCCCAAAACTCGCCTGAGGGGTACCAAGCACACTGGTATAGTTCGCCTCGATCGTGCTGGCGTAGTCGCGCCCGGTCAGCACCGAAAACCCGGTCGCCAGCCGCATTTCATCACCGTCCCGGATAATCGAGATATGCCCGCCGTCAAACACCCAGGCCCGCCCCAGCCGCAGATCCTGATAGTCCAACGTCAGCGATTCCAGATCGACCGCCCGCAATCCTGACAGAAACGGGGACAGGAACACATCATCCGATTCCTCGATAAGCTGCGCCAGCGTCGGGGCCTTTTGCACCGGGGCACTGCCTGCCCCAACTGTCAGCGACAGCGCACCGTCCTCACCACGGGTCAAAGCAATCTGCGCGCCCAGCATAGTGATCCGCCGCGGTCTGATCTTACCGCGCAGCAATTCGCGCATCGACAGGCGTGTCCGCAAATCCGATATCTGAGCGATCTGATGACCCGCTGCATCGCTGATGGTCACATCCGTCAATCGGATTCGCGGGCGCCACTTATCGTTTACGATAAAGCTGGCGTCCCCAAAGGTGAATTTCAAACCGCCAAGGCTGCGTTCAAGGCGCGCTTCTACTTTCTGCGTGACCCATTCCGGCGCGTGCAGCTGTTTTCCGATCAGAAAGAACCAGCCCGCTCCGACCATCAGGCACATTAAAAGCAGGGTTCCAATGCTCCAGCGCGCGGCGATACGACGGCGAGACCGGCGGCGGACAGGCGTCTCGGGCCGGTCGCCACTTGCGTCTTCGTGCTGAGCCAATTTTTTATCCAAGTCTTTCAACCCGCTCGCGTCGCCCTATTATGCCGGGCAGCACTTAAAATCCTTTAGCGGAGTTTCCAATGCCCGACGTGACAGACATCGCCCCTGATTTCACATTACCCCGCGACGGCGGCGGCGAAGTGACCCTTTCGGACCTGCGCGGCGGTGCCGTCGTTCTGTTTTTCTATCCCCGCGATGATACGCCGGGCTGCACCAAGGAATCCATCGGTTTCTCGGAACAACTTCAGGCCTTTGCCGATGCGGGTGCTCAAGTTTTTGGCATCTCGCGGGACAGCGTCGCCAAGCACGACAAATTTGTCGCCAAGCACAGCCTGACGACCCCGCTGTTGTCGGACGAAGGGTCTTCGGTCTGCGAGGACTATGGCGTCTGGGTTGAAAAGAACATGTACGGCAAGAAATCCATGGGAATTCAGCGCGCGACCTTCCTGATCGACGGCGAAGGCAAGATCGCCAGGGTCTGGCGCAAGGTCAAAGTCCCCGGCCATGTGGACGAAGTGCTTGCGGCGGTGCGCAGCCTGTAATCCTCTCGACCACGGTCGTCATCCGGTTTAAGAGCCGTCCACCTCAATCAGCGGAGACAACGCGGTGTCCAAAACACTGACTCAGATGGCGACCGAAGTCCTGACAACAGCGGATGGTCGTGAAAAGACCACTCTGTCCAAGCGCCATGCCGCAGCCTGGTTCGCTTCGCGCAAGGGCGACGCGCCTGAGATTGAGGTGGGAACCGCAACTCCGCCGCTGAGCCCCGCCCGCCCGGAAAAGCCCGAGCTGCTGTCGCCGCGTGAGGTTCCAAAGCGCAAGCCCGGGACCGAGGCTGGGCGTATTGCCCTGCTTCACGCAGTTGCGCATATCGAGCTGAACGCCGTTGACCTGCATTGGGATATCATCGCGCGATTTGGCCACGTGCCGATGCCGATCGGGTTTTACGATGACTGGGTCAAATGTGCCGAGGAAGAATCGCGGCATTTTGAGATGGTCTGTGACTGTCTGGAAAGCATGGGCAGCCACTATGGCGCCCTACCCGCGCATGCTGGAATGTGGCGCGCGGCCGAAGACACTGCCGAAGACCTGATGGGACGGCTGGCGGTTGTCCCCATGGTGCTTGAGGCGCGCGGGTTGGACGTGACACCCGGCATGATCAACATATTCCGCAAGGCAAAGGCCGAACAGGCAATCGCCGCGCTCGAGGTCATCTATGCCGAAGAAGTGGGGCACGTGGCTTATGGATCAAAATGGTTCCATTTCCTGTGTGGGCGTGAAAACACGGATCCCAAGGATGTGTTTCACCAATTGGTGCGCCAGTATTTCCATGGCGTCCTGAAGCCCCCGTTTAACGAAGAAAAACGGGCCGAGGCCGGGCTGCCGCCGGATTTCTACTGGCCTCTGACGGAAGACTTGCCATTGCCGGGACAGACCCAATAACGGGCTCAAGTTGAAGGTATCGGCAATTTCTCGCCTAGAATCGGCGGCAAAAACCAGTAACGCAGGGTCGGTAAGTTAACAAACTTGCCCAAAACAAATTGCCGCTTTATGCACTTCGCCCAAGGGACGGCTATCACTCACGACCGATCCCGATCTTGGGGATGGAGAGGTGAGACGCGTGAGAACTCGTCTGGCAATTAAATTACATTCATTGTTTGAGCGGCATTTTCCCGAACGCCGTGTCTTTCTGAAATCAGACAATGATACGCGATTCATTCGGCTAAGCTCGGAAACGCAAGTTGTCGCCGTCGCTGGCGTTGCACTGTTCGTGGGTTGGACAGCCGTTGCGACCGCGATCCTTCTGATGGACAGCATCGGGTCGGGCAACTTCCGGGAACAGGCAAAACGCGATCAGGCGACCTATCAGGAACGTCTGAATATCATGTCCGCAGAACGGGACGTGCGCGCGCAAGAGGCTCTGGCAGCTCAGGACCGGTTCAACGCAGCGCTTGAGCAGATTTCGGCCATGCAGTCGGAACTGCTGGCGTCGGAAAACCGCCGCCGCGAGCTTGAGACCGGGATTGAGGTTATCCAGACCACGCTGCGCGCCACCATGAAACAGCGCGAAGAAGCTCGGACAGAGCTGGTCAAGCTTGAGCAGGAAGCGGGCGAAGGCGACATGTACATGGCCGCCGTTGCCAACCCCGAGCAGATGAACTTTATGACCGAGGCGCTGTCCCGCACCGCCGAGGAACGCGATCAGATTGCCGCCAATGCGAAGGACGCGCTGGAACAGCGTGACGATCTTGAGTTGGAAATCCGGCTGATGCAGGAACGCAGCGACGAGATCTTCCGCCAGTTGGAAGAGGCGATGGTGATCTCGGTCGAACCACTGGACAAGATGTTCCGTCAGGCCGGCATGCCCACCGACCGCATCATCGAAGAAGTTCGCCGCGGCTATAGCGGCATGGGCGGCCCCCTAACCCCTATCTCTTTTAGCACGCGCGGTGAGGAACTGACCCCCGACGAGATCCGCGCAAATACTCTGTTGCAACAGATGGATCAGTTGAACCTGTATCGAATTGCAGCAGAGAAAGCGCCGTTTGCAAGCCCCGTCAATTCCGTCGTGCGATTCACGAGCGGTTACGGGACGCGCCGCGACCCCAAGACAGGTGGTCGCCGCATGCATAACGGCGCCGATTTCGCCGGTGCCCATGGCACCGACATTTTTGCCACCGCCGACGGTGTGGTCACCCATGCCGGCTGGCAGTCCGGGTTTGGACGGCTGGTAAAAATCAAGCACGCGTTCGGAATTGAGACACTTTATGCCCATAACACGAAGATACGCGTGAAGGTTGGTCAAAGGGTCTCGCGCGGGGATCATATTGCTGATATGGGTAGCACCGGACGGTCGACCGGCACGCACCTGCACTATGAAGTTCGCGTGAACGGAAAACCTGTTAACCCAATGACTTACATCAAGGCTGCGAGAAATGTTTTCTAAGAGCAAAATCAACGAGCCCTCGTCCACTGCACCCGAGGCGGCAAAACCCGCTGCACCGGCGACACCGGCGGCCCCTGCACCGGCAGAAAACAAGGCCAGCACCGCGCCCAAGCCCAAGCCACCGGCATCGGTTCTGTCTTCGGACCTGCACATCACGGGCAACCTGAAGACCTCGGGCGATATCCAGGTCGAAGGCACTGTCGAAGGCGACATCCGTGCGCATCTGCTGACAATCGGTGAGACCGCCACCATCAAAGGCGAAGTCACTGCCGATGACGTCGTGATTAACGGCCGCATCGTGGGCCGTGTCCGTGGCTTGAAAGTTCGCCTGACCTCGTCCGCACGTGTCGAAGGCGACATCATCCACAAGACCATCGCGATCGAAAGCGGCGCGCATTTCGAAGGATCGGTTCAGCGTCAGGACGACCCCCTGAACCCGGGCCGCAGCGGCAAAGCGGGCGCGAACCCGGCAGCCGAGGTCAAGCAGTAACGCGGACCACTGTCCAAAGTTTCGAACGCCGCGGGGAAACCTGCGGCGTTTTTCATTTGACGGGGACGATTGAGTTTTCCGGTTCCAACCGCCCGGCGCCTCCTTATAGTGACCTTTATGTTGTTCTTTTTCACTGCCTTGGCGCTTATCGCCGGTTTCGTACTGTATCGCTACTGGTCCAAGTCCCGGGCGCGCCAACTGCTTTTGTCCACGCCCCTGACAGACCACCAACGCATCCTCATCGAACAGCAAGTGCCTCTGATCCGCCGCCTGCCCCTTGACCTGCGTGTCAAACTGGACGGCAAGGTGAATCTATTTCTTGATCAGGTTCGTTTCTTTGGTTGCGACGGGCTGGACGTAACCGAGGAGATGGAACTGGCCATCGCCGCGCAGGCCTGCTTGCTCATTGTGAACAGCGATCTTTGGTATCAAAACCTGACAACAATCCTGATCTACCCGAACGCTTTTAAGTCTCGGCAGCGCCGACAGGAAGGATACGTCGTCAGCGAGAAAGAAATCGTGCGCACCGGTGAAAGCTGGGACCGGGGACCGGTTATTCTCTCCTGGACCCACAGCAAACTTGGCGCGCTGAATGATCATGACGGGCAGAACGTCGTACTTCATGAGTTCGCCCACCAAATCGACGACCTGTCTGGGGGAACCAACGGTGTTCCGATCCTAAGCGACGGACAAAGCTTTGCCGAATGGGAACGCGTGTTCCTGACCGCATATGACTCCCATGTACGCGCTGTCGAAAGTGGACGGCACACGGTCATAGATCCCTATGGCGCGACCGGGCACGAGGAGTTTTTTGCCGTCTCTGTCGAGGTCTTTTTCGAACAGCCCCGCGCGTTGAAGGCGGCTGTACCCGAGGTATATGACCAGCTTTCCAAACTGTTCCGACTGGACCCGGTAAGCTGGGCTTAACTCGTGGAAGTTGGAACAAGCATTGATCTATTGATCCTGTGTGAGGCGCACTGCGACCGTTCTTAGGGATCAGCGCGTGTCTTTAACGCTCCGCCCAGCTTGACACTGAACGGAACCCATTTCCTTCCAACGCCTCGTTAGCAAGAATAAAGCGTTCCCGAACCCGGTTGATTTCATCATCTGAAAAAAGACCGTCCGCGTCCAGGTCCGACGCCGCGACTGCTGCCCAAAGCGGTTCAGTAAACTCTTCAAACGTAACGGCTGCGTCACCGTCAATGTCAAAGTCATCGAAGTAAGGGACGGGCTTCGGCCTGGCCGTTTCTTCAGCCCCCGTCCAGCCGCCTTTCGGATCGACGACGGGAATATTACCGTTTTCAGCCGCTCCCATCACACCCCGGATACGGGCCGTTTGCTCACCAAGTTTTTGCCAAAACCGCACGGTGGCCTCTTCAAAAGTCGCCCCTTGACCATACAGATGATAGGCCGGTCCCCAGGCATCTTTTGAGAAGAAAACTTCAAGTTCTGCCTGCGTGACCACACCGTCCCGGTCCAGATCGTATCGCGCTGGCTCTTTGGTAATGGAAAACGAATACTTGTTCGAAACGACCCGCAAATAGTCCACTGCGTCCGCCTGAGACAGCACGCCATCCGCGTTCGACATCAGAGCGAAATAATTCCCAGCAACCTGCTGCCGAACGTCGTCGGTTGTGATCTCGGCAGGAGAAAAGGTCATAATGCTGCGAAACGCTGCACCGAGATAGAAATCAGCGCCATTTGGAAGTTCCACTTGTTCGGCGCCTGCCGAATTGATGAAACCAAGATACAGAAATGCGGAGCGCAGAGCGCAATTTCTCAGACGCAATCGATTGGGCATCTTTATAAACCTACACATGCTAATATTGTGAGTGAGTATTTGTCCTTTCCCTTCCCAATACAACCCAAACAGGAATCCAGGTACAGGCTGCTTTCTTACAATTTCACAAAATGAACTTTTTGAATTAACCTTAAACCCATTGTTTTCTGGAGGACTTTTAATGTCATCAAAACTTATGGCTGAATTCTTTGGTACCTTCTGGCTCGTGCTTGGCGGCTGTGGTAGCGCCGTTCTGGCCGCTGGGGTCGCCGATGTAGGTATCGGGTGGCTTGGCGTTGCCTTTGCCTTTGGCCTCACCGTTCTGACGATGGCCTATGCCGTTGGGCATATCTCGGGCGGTCATTTCAACCCCGCAGTCAGTCTTGGGCTGATGATCGGGGGGCGGTTTCCGGCGAAGGACCTTATCCCCTATTGGATCGCTCAGGTTATCGGCGCGATTGCTGCAGCTGCGGTCTTGTATCTGATCGTCAGCGGCGCGCCCGGCTTTGAAGGCGTGGGTGGGTTTGCCTCGAACGGTTATGGTGAGGCATCACCCGAGGGCTATTCACTGATGTCCGCTCTGGTGATCGAGATCGTCATGACCGCGTTCTTCATCATCATCATCCTGGGGGCCACTTCCAGCGGCGCTCCTGCCGGGTTCGGCCCCATCGCCATCGGACTTGGATTGACATTGATCCACCTGATCTCGATCCCGGTGACCAACACATCCGTCAACCCGGCCCGGTCCACAGGGGTTGCTTTGTTCGCGGACGCGCCTGCCCTTGGGCAGCTCTGGCTATTCTGGGTCGCACCCCTGATCGGTGGCGCAATCGGCGCATTGATCTGGAAGGCGATGACAACAGACGACTAAAGGCCAAGCGGGGGATTATTTCCCCCGCTTTCCTCTTCCTAAGCTATCATCCCTGACGAGACGACGCGAAACCAGGGAGGTAGACATGCTTCGAACACTGATGGTCACTGCGATAACGTTGACCGCGACAGCGGGACTGGCACAGGATGCCTGGCTGACAATCCCCGAAACACCGGCCATGCCCGAGGCCGCGTCCAGTAGTACCGCCAGCGTGAATGGCATCGACATGTATTACGCCACCTATGGATCGGCAGAGGGCACACCCGTCCTGTTGATCCATGGCGGTCTTGCGCATGGCGATATCTGGGCAGCACAAGTGGCTGATCTGGCCAGCGACCACAGCGTGATTGTGGCAGATACCCGAGGGCATGGCCGGTCAACCAATGACGGCAGCACCTACAGCTATGAATTGCTGGCGCAGGACTATCTGGCGCTGCTGGATCATCTGAATGTCGAACAAGTGCATCTGGTTGGATGGTCGGATGGTGCCAACATTGGCTACACGATTTCGACCACTGCGCCTGACCGTCTTGCCAGCCATTTCGCCCATGCGGGCAATGTCACGCTGGATGGGATCGATCCTTCAGTAGAAACCAACGAAGTCTTCGGTTCTTACGTCGGAATGATGGCCGGGGACTATGCCGCCATGTCCCCCACCCCGGACGGGTTCGAAGCGTTCCTGGGCGGTGTCGCGGCCATGTGGGCCACAGAAAAGCCCGGCGGGCTTGAGGGGCTGAAATCGGTGACCGTGCCCACTCTGGTCGTGCAGAGCGAACATGACGAGGCCATCCTTACCGAACACTCGCAAGCGATTGCCGAGGCTATCCCTGATGCTGATCTTCTGATTTTGAAAGACGTTAGTCACTTTGCGTCGTTTCAAGACCCGGATGCATACACGCAAGCGATCAGAGGCTTCATCGACCAATGACGAAAAACCCGGCGCTGATGCCAGCGCCGGGTTCAAGGATTATTCGGTGACGGTGACTTTTTTCATCACGTCCGGCTGGCCGATAATGGCACCGTTCTGGCCTTCACCGCGTTTGATCGCGTCAACCACGTCCATGCCGTCAGTCACCTGACCAACAACCGTATACTGGCCGTTCAGGAACGGGCCCGGTTCGAACATGATAAAGAACTGTGAGTTGGCGCTGTTGGGGTCTTGCGCCCGCGCCATGCCAACCACGCCCCGGTCGAATTCAAAATCTGAAAACTCAGCCGGAAGGTCTGCACGGTCGGAACCGCCTGTGCCGGCGCGGCGCATGTCGCCACCCAAACGGCCATGTTCCACGTCGCCGGTCTGCGCCATGAAGCCGTCAATCACGCGGTGAAACACCACGCCATCGTACTTGCCTTCATTGGCCAGAGCAGCGATCTGCTCAACATGTTTCGGAGCAATATCATCGAACAGGTCGATGGTGACAGTGCCATTGGCCCCCTCACCTTCGATCTCGACCTCAAGACCCGTGGCCAGCGCAGGGCTGGCCAACAAGGCAAAAGCGGCGGCCAGCTTATACATCAGCCGCCACCTTGACGCTAATCATGCGATCAGGGCTCGCTGGTGGCTCGCCTCGTACGATGGCGTCCACATGCTCCATTCCGTCGATGACACGGCCATAAACAGTGTACTGGCCGTTCAGGAAATGGTTGTCGCCGAAGTTGATGAAGAACTGCGAGTTCGCCGAATCCGGGTTCTGTGAGCGGGCCGCACCCAAAGTGCCACGATCATGGGGCAGCTTCGAGAACTCGGCCGGAACGTTGGGCAGAGACGATCCGCCGGTGCCCGCCATGCGCAGGTTGAACCCGTCTTCCATGTCGCCATGTTGCACGTCGCCGGTTTGCGCCATGAACCCGTCGATCACACGGTGAAAGGCCACGTTGTCATATTCGCCATTGCGCGCCAGTTCCTTCATGCGGGCGCTGTGCTGCGGTGCCACGTCAGGCAGCAGCTCAATGACGACATTGCCGCCTTTGAGTTCGACGATGATTGTGTTTTCGGGATCCTTGATCTCGGCCATGAGGCCCTCCTGTCGTTTTATCTTGCGCAAATACCTATGCGCAGGGCGCGCGAATGCCAAGTGACGCATTGACCTGAGGGCAAAATGCAGGAAAAGAACCGCCTAAGTCACTTTCACATTTGTCGAGGATTGCGCGATGGGCTGGAAAACACTGGACGACATGGACCTGAACGGCAAACGCGTGCTGGCGCGCGTGGATATCAACGTGCCAGTGGTCGACGGGGTCGTGACCGACGCCACCCGTATTGAGCGCATCGTGCCGACCGTTAAGGACATCTTGGCCGCTGGCGGCAAGCCCATCCTGCTGGCGCATTTCGGACGCCCGGGCGGAGAGCGCCGGCAGAACCTGTCGCTGAAGCAGCTTGTTCCGACGCTGGAGACGGCCTTTGGCACCAAGGTTCGGTTTGGCGATGACTGCGTGGGGATCGAGGCGGAAACCGCTGCAGCAAACCTGGGCGCTGGCGAGGTGCTTTTACTGGAAAACACGCGCTTTCACGCTGCGGAAACAAAGAACAGTCCGGAACTGGCTGCCGGCATGGCAAAAATGGGCGACGTGTACTGCAACGATGCCTTTTCGGCGGCTCACCGCGCGCATAGCTCGACCGAGGCGCTTGCCCGTCTTCTGCCCGCCTGCGCGGGCCGCCTGATGCAGCAAGAGCTGAGCGCGTTGGAAGCCGCGTTAGGCGCGCCTAAACGCCCGGTCACTGCGGTGGTCGGCGGCGCCAAGGTTTCAACCAAGCTGGACCTGTTGGGCAACCTGATCGAAAAGGTGGATTACTTGATTATTGGCGGTGGCATGGCGAACACGTTCCTCGTCGCGCAAGGCGTAAACGTCGGCAAGTCGCTGGCAGAAACGGCGATGAAAGACACCGCCGCTGAGATTCTGACCAAGGCCGAGACAACCGGCTGTCAGATTGTCCTGCCCCGCGATGTCGTGGTCGCTGAAAAGTTCGAAGCCCACGCCTCCAATCAGGTTCTACCAGCGGATCAATGCCCCGAAGACAGCATGATCCTTGACGCTGGTCCGGAAACCGTTGCGGAAATCACTGCGATTTTCGACAAGAGCCAAACGCTTATCTGGAACGGCCCGCTGGGTGCATTCGAGATTGAACCATTCGATGCCGCCACCAACGCAGCGGCCCTGAAAGCGGCTGAGCTGACACGGTCCGGACAGCTTGTGTCGGTCGCAGGCGGTGGTGACACGGTCGCTGCGCTGAATGCGTCCGGTGCTGCCAAGGACTTTTCATACATCTCGACTGCAGGGGGTGCCTTCCTGGAATGGATGGAAGGCAAAACGCTGCCCGGTGTTGCGGCACTGGATCAGTAACCCCTATCTGTCTGGCAATCGGCATTCATGGTACTCTCTTCGTCAAACCGGGAGATGCACCATGAAAGCTGTTGCCGTCCTTGCCACCACCCTGCTGCCCGTCACGACATATGCGCAATCCCACTGCAACGGGCACACACAGCTCGATCTCAATTTTTGCGCCAAAGAGAAATGGGAAGTGGCAGATCAGGATCTGAACAGCCTTTGGTCAGAGATCAAACCCTTATCGGACACGCGTGGTGATGGCCAAGCCCTGCTGACCGAGCAACGCGCCTGGCTTAAACGTCGTGACGCGACCTGTGACCCCGAGCTGGAAAGCGACGGTAGCGCGGCCCCCATGTTCTATTGGGCCTGCATGGAAGAACAAACCCTGCAGCGCAATCAAGCGCTTGAAGCCTGGCGATAACCACTTTTCAACCCAGCCAAATTCATCGGGCGAACATGTTTTTTCTGCTGATCATGAAAAATTGCGAATCGAGGGATTCACAAGCCGAATCACCTGTGACATAGTGCAGACAGATGTCCGAAAAGGGCACGTTTTTGAGGCAGACTTCATACGGCGGTAAACAGAGTGTCCCGTTCCCATCGGCCCGGTTTGGGCGCAGTTGCATTTTTCATGGTGGCTTTCACGTTAGGTGTTTATTTCACCTTTGCCGCCGTGCAAGGCGACTATGGCCTGTTCCGACGGGTCGAGATTGCAGCGGAACGGGACGCCCTGTCGCGCGACCTTGCCAAACTTGATGCCGAGATCACGGAAATGGAAAACCTGACGCGCCGCCTGTCGGACAATTATCTGGATCTGGATCTTTTGGATCAGCAGGCGCGGTCCGTGCTGGGCATGATCCGCTCAGATGAGATCGTCATCCGCTGAACCGATTGAGCGATGGTTACTTGACCAAAGCACCTGACGGCCCGGGATGAAATGGCTCACGCGGAACTTGGCCTGACGCTTTCTTTAGTCGGAAATTCATACCCGAATTCGGATATCTCGGCGGCAAAGACATTCGCCACGATATCGACGTTCGCATTATCGAAATTCTCGCCGTAGAAAACACCGATGTCATATTCTTTTCGGATACCAGAGTTCCAACGCCGATCACCCAGCGAGACATCTGTGATCCCCCTCTCAGCCATCAGGGTGTTGAAATCTGATTGCAAACTCTAGTAGCGCAGAACGCGGTCGACCGCCAATTGCCCATTCTCAGAATACAGATGAAAGTCTGAAAAGAATCGCAGCTGCAAATTGCAGAACCGATGAAACGATTCCCCAACATCAACAATCTTGTACCCGCGCTGGTGCATCCAGAAATAAAAAGCAGAAACCGCCTTATCCCACGGGTTGCGTTCGACGCAGAAGCTGAAACATCCGTCGCAAAGGTCCCCGAGATAAGTTCGCGCCACTGCGATTCCGTTGTGGGGATTGCGCGCCCTTACGTGGCCTTCCGACCTTTCCCTAAGCAAACGCAACGAGCCGCGTACAATGAACTGCTTGCCCGCTCGCTGTTCTTCCTCCTCCTTGGTGAAGGGCGTCGCAAAATCGCCCTGTGCAAGGTGCTTACTAAGTGCAATTTCAATAGAAGTCCCAGCAGTCTTTTTTGTTTTGATAAACATAAGCTTATCTTGTCGCAGGATCATCATTCGGAAAGAACTCCACAGTTCGGGCGCGAGTATCTATAGCCCAACGTAACTTGTCAAAAAAGCGTAGCGCCAGTCAATCGGAGATAACATCCGGGAAATGGAACTGACGCAAAAATGGCCTGAGTTTTGAAGCCGGACGGCTCGCCCTACGCTGCGTCACATTTCTGCTCGCCAGAAAGCAGGAAATGCTTTATGAAATAGTTTAACGCTAAACTATCTTGCCGAGAGGGGGAGATCGCCAACATGGCTGCGCGAAAAACCACAAAGAAACCAAACGTTTCTGCGGAAGAACTTACCGACTATTACCGTGAAATGCTGCTGATCCGCCGATTCGAAGAAAAGGCCGGTCAGCTCTATGGCATGGGTCTGATTGGCGGTTTCTGCCACCTCTATATTGGCCAAGAGGCCGTTGTCGTCGGCCTTGAGGCTGCGACTGAAGAAGGTGACAAGCGGATTACCTCTTACCGCGACCACGGTCACATGCTGGCTTGCGGCATGGATCCGGGTGGTGTGATGGCCGAGCTGACCGGTCGCATTGGCGGTCTGTCCAAAGGCAAGGGCGGCTCGATGCACATGTTCTCGAAAGAGAAGCATTTCTATGGCGGCCACGGCATTGTTGGCGCGCAGGTTCCGCTGGGTGCGGGTCTGGCATTTGCCGACAAATACAAAGGCAACGGTCGCGTGACCTTTACCTATTTCGGTGACGGTGCAGCGAACCAGGGCCAGGTTTATGAGACATTCAACATGGCCGCCCTTTGGGACCTGCCGGTAGTGTTCGTGATCGAGAACAACCAATACGCCATGGGTACGGCGCAGGCGCGCTCGACCTCGACCAAGGATATCTACCACCGCGGCGAAGCGTTCGGCATCCCCGGTGAGATCGTCAACGGCATGGATGTACTTGCGGTCAAAGCCGCAGGGGAAAAAGCTGTCGCGCACTGCCGTGCGGGTAAAGGCCCCTATATCCTCGAGATCAAGACCTACCGCTACCGCGGCCACTCGATGTCCGACCCGGCCAAGTACCGCACCCGCGAAGAGGTTCAGAAGGTTCGTGAGCAAAGCGACCCGATCGAACATGTGCGCGAGCTGCTGCTGACCGGTAAACACGCGACCGAGGATGATTTGAAGGCGATCGACAAAGAGATCAAAGAGATCGTCAATCAAGCCGCCGAATTCTCGAAAGAAAGCCCCGAGCCTTCCGTCGAAGAGCTCTGGACCGACATTTACGCCTGAGAGGACGACTAAGACATGGCAACCGAAATTCTCATGCCCGCCCTTTCGCCCACAATGGAAGAGGGCACATTGGCCAAGTGGCTGATCAAGGAAGGCGACACCGTATCCAGCGGCGACATCATGGCCGAGATCGAAACCGACAAGGCGACAATGGAGTTCGAAGCCGTCGATGAAGGCATCGTCGGCAAGATCCTGATCGCCGAAGGCACCGAAGGGGTAAAAGTGAACACTCCTATCGCGGTGCTGGTTGAAGAAGGCGAAGACGCCTCCGCCATTCCCGCAGCTGCACCTGCGGCGGTGGCCGAGGCGGCCCCTGCGGCAGCAGAGACCGCTGCCCCTGCTGCAACTGCACCTGCCGCGCCTAAGGTGGATCTTTCCCCGGACTGGCCAGCAGATGCGCCGATGAAACAGCAGACCGTGCGTGAAGCTTTGCGCGATGCGATGGCCGAAGAAATGCGTGGTGACGAGGACGTCTACCTGATGGGCGAAGAAGTCGCCGAGTATCAGGGCGCCTACAAAATCAGCCAGGGCATGCTGGACGAGTTCGGCAGCAAGCGCGTGATCGACACCCCGATTACCGAACACGGGTTTGCCGGCATCGCCGTCGGATCCGCCATGGCCGGACTGAAACCGATTGTCGAGTTCATGACCTTCAACTTCGCCATGCAGGCGATTGACCAGATCATCAACTCGGCGGCCAAGACGCTCTACATGTCCGGTGGTCAGATGGGTTGTCCTATCGTGTTCCGTGGCCCCAACGGTGCCGCTGCTCGCGTCGGTGCGCAGCACAGCCAGGATTACGCAGCGTGGTATATGCAAATACCGGGCCTGAAAGTGGTGATGCCCTATTCCGCAGCCGATGCAAAAGGTCTGTTGAAGTCGGCGATCCGCGATCCGAACCCGGTTGTGTTCTTAGAAAACGAAATCCTTTACGGTCGTTCTTTCGACATGCCGCAGGTGGACGATCTGACCGTCCCGCTGGGCAAGGCGCGTATCTGGCGCGAAGGCACGGATGTAACCATCGTCAGCTTTGGCATCGGCATGCAATATGCGCTTGAGGCCGCCGACAAGCTGGCCGAGGACGGTATCAGTGCCGAGGTGATCGACCTGCGCACTATCCGGCCAATGGACACAGGCGCGATTATCAACTCTGTGATGAAGACCAACCGTCTGGTGACCGTCGAAGAAGGCTGGCCGCAAGGCTCGGTTGGCGGCTATATCTCATCCGTGGTGATGCAGGAAGCGTTCGATTACCTTGACGCGCCGGTCATCAACTGCACCGGCAAGGATGTTCCGATGCCTTATGCCGCAAATCTGGAAAAACTGGCCCTGATCACAACCGAAGAAGTGATCGCCGCCGTCAAACAAGTGACCTACCGGTAAGGAGCGACAGACAGATGCCCACGGAAATTCTGATGCCCGCCCTGTCACCGACCATGGAGGAAGGCACCCTTGCCAAATGGCTGGTCAAGGAAGGCGACACCGTCTCGTCCGGCGACCTGCTGGCCGAGATTGAAACCGACAAAGCCACGATGGAATTCGAGGCCGTCGACGAAGGCACAATCGGCAAGATTCTGATCCCCGAAGGCACCGAAGGGGTCAAAGTAAACACCGCGATCGCAGTCCTGCTGGAAGAGGGCGAGAGCGCCGATGACATCGCGGCCACGCCAGCTGCAACACCCGCGGCTGCACCCGCAGCCGCCGCGGGCAACGAGGCTGCCGCGCCAGCGGCGTCCGAGGCGCCCGCCCCTGCCCCGGCTGCTCCGGCCAAGGCGGATGGCGGTCGCATCTTTGCGTCACCGCTGGCCCGTCGCATTGCAGCCCAAAAAGGTTTGGACCTTGCGCAAATCACCGGCTCTGGCCCGCATGGGCGGATTGTGAAGGCCGATGTCGAAGGCGCCACGGCAACTGCCGCTGCTCCAGCTCTGGCTGCTGCGCCAGCACCTGCCCCGGCTGCTGCCGCGCCTGCTGGTCCATCTGCGGATGCCGTTGCCCGGATGTACGAGGGCCGCGCGTACGAAGAGATCAAGCTGGATGGGATGCGCAAGACCATTGCTGCCCGCCTGTCCGAAGCCAAGCAGACGATCCCGCATTTCTACCTGCGCCGCGATATCAAGCTGGACGCGTTGCTCAAGTTCCGCAGCCAGCTGAACAAGCAGCTGGAAGGCCGTGGCGTAAAGTTGAGCGTCAACGACTTCATCATTAAGGCCGTCGCCAACGCGCTGCAACAGGTTCCCGCCTGCAACGCTGTCTGGGCCGGTGACCGGGTTCTGCAATTGAAACCCTCGGACGTAGCGGTCGCGGTTGCGATCGAAGGCGGTCTGTTCACACCGGTCCTGCAGGACGCCGACACTAAGTCGCTGTCCGCGCTCTCGGCTGAGATGAAGGACCTTGCCGGTCGCGCGCGTGAGCGCAAGCTGGCCCCGCATGAATATCAGGGGGGCACCTTCGCGGTCTCGAACCTCGGCATGTTCGGCATCGACAATTTCGATGCCATCGTGAACCCGCCGCATGCGGGCATCTTGGCAGTGGGAACAGGGCTGAAAAAACCGGTTGTCGGCGATGACGGTGAACTGACAGTAGCTACTGTTATGTCGGTGACAATGTCTGTCGATCACCGGGTCATTGACGGTGCGCTTGGTGCCCAGTTGCTGCAAGCTATTGTGGACAACCTGGAAAACCCGATGGTCATGCTGGCCTAAGGAAAAATTAGGGTCGCGCCGATACCAGACCGGCGCGACCCAACCAGATCACAACCGTCATGTGAGCGCTTGTGATCACCGCGCGTGTTGCACCGACACCTACCGTCAACCACCTTGTCTGAATGAAAATCACGGACACAGGTGCCCTATGACTTCCACCTATTCGGTAAACTTCTTGCTGGTTGCAGCCCTTGTGTTTGGTATGCCGACGGTTGCGGCGGCGAAGCCCAATACCTATCCGGGTGAACATTCCGCCTTTAGTTCTGATCCAGCCGAAACGGCCAAACGAGAAGCTGAACGCGCGAAAAGGAAAGAAGAACGAAAAAAGCGGCGTGAAGAACAGCGACGCAAGCGGTCGATCAAAAAGAACGACCGCTTGAACTGACTTGAATTACTGGTCTTTGCCCAGCATGTGATCCATCGAGATTGAGGGTTGATCGCACCCGGCCTCTCCGACGATCTTGGCCGGTATTCCGGCCACGGTTTTGCAAGCAGGCACTTCCTGCAGCACGACCGAGCCTGCAGCGATACGGCTGCAATGGCCAACTACGATATTGCCCAGAACCTTAGCACCCGCCCCAATCAGCACGCCATCGCCAATCGTGGGATGGCGCTGTTCTTCTTCCTTACCGGTCCCGCCAAGGGTCACCGAATGCAACATAGAGACGTTGTCGCCAACGATCGCCGTTTCACCAATCACGATCGAATGCGCGTGGTCGATCATGATACCTTTCCCGATCTTTGCCGCGGGGTGGATATCAATCCCGAAAATCTCGGACGAGCGCATCTGAAAGAAGTACGCCAGATCATAACGCCCCTTGCGCCACAACCAGTGCCCCACGCGATAGGCTTGCATCGCCTGATACCCTTTGAAGTAAAGGATTGGTTGCAACAGGCGGTGGCAGGCCGGGTCGCGTTCGTAGACGGCCATCAAATCCGCGCGCGCAGCTTCGAGCAGTGCGGGGTCGTCGGCGTAGGCTTCGTCCACGATCTCGCGCAGCACCATCATCGACATTTCGTTCGAGCACAGCTTGGCCGCAATCCGGTAGGACAGCGCCCGTTCCAGGCTACGGTGGTGCAAGATACAGGCGTGAACCAGCCCACCCATCAAAGGCTCAATCTCAACTGCCGACTGAGCTTCGGCGGTGATGCGATCCCAAACAGGGTCGACAGGGGTCACGTGGCTGCGCGTTTCGAACATGGCTTTTCATCCTTTGCTGCGCCTAGAATGCCATTTAGTTGTAAAATCACCAAACGCAAACCCGTGATCTGCAGGGCAACGAAAATGAATGAAACCCAGTTGGAGGATTTCGAAGCCCGTATCCGCGCGCGATTGGACGAATTGGCCGCGCATTCTGCGCTTGGAACCGAGGCACAGGCAGTTGTTGAACTGGACCAACAGGCAGTCGGGCGGCTCAGCCGGATGGACGCCCTGCAAAATCAGGCCATGGCCAAGGCTCAGCAAGCGAATCGTGATATCGAAACACGCCGGTTGTCAGTGGCCCTGACCCGGATCAAAGATGGAGAATTCGGGTATTGCGAGGATTGCGGCGAAGAGATTCCGGTTGGTCGTCTGAACCTTGATCCAGCGGCCAGCAAGTGCGTCAGCTGCGCATCCGGGTAACGCGGAATTGAACCAGGCATCGCAGAACCATCTCAAAACACTGGCAATATTGCAAATCGTCAAAGCTTGGCTCGTTGGCCAATGGCCGGGTTCGGGCCACTGTCATCAATGAGCCATTACCAAACAGCGGGTGTAGCCGGCCTGTATGGCCGACATAGATGTCGGCCAGTTCAGCTTCGTTGATCATTCTAGTGCACAGGCGTTCCCGGTCGGAAGGCGGCGCGTTTAGCAACACCCGCGCCGCGGCACTTACATCGCCGTGCAAAACAGGACGCATAACTGCCTTACCCAACCAGAAGACGTGCGGCGGGACCCGGCCCGTAGCTGGCTGAGATCTGTGCCACATCAACCTCGTAAGTGCCGGTTACGCCATCGGCGGCTTTCATCGTTGATGGGTATGTCCAGCGCGGCTCTGACGTAACCTGTTCGCGTATTACTGACCCGTTGATCCTGATTTTCACCAGATAGGATTCAGTCTCTTCCCCTAGCAGCACGTCAAATCCATCCCAGCCATCGCCGTCCAGCCGGGTTCGACGGATCCACGAAATTTCATCACCCGCTCCGATTTTTGCTAATTTGACATGCACCGGAGCATATGGCCGAAGTCCGTTGCCGTCGAAGGCGTGAACCTGGTGGAGGAAAGAAGGATCGTCATAGGCACGCGTTCCGGGTCCGATGCGATAGTGTTTCGCCACACGCCTTTCAGACCGCAACAGCCCGGTTTGGAACACTCTTTCATCGAGCAAGACAAAAGTTGAACCTTCAGGCCAGGTTTCAGGCATAACACTGTCCGTCCCCAATTGCCCGCGCAGGCGCCCCAATAGGGCATAGGTCCCCTGACCCACAAGTTCGGCGCTGGCGAACTGGAACAGTTCCCAGTTTCCGGGCGTCCCGTCCCCTATTGCGGCCAGATTGGCACCATTCAACAAAGCGTCGCGCGGGCGCGATTCCAGCAAGCCGTCGACCAGCCTGACGCGCAGCGGCTCACCGTCGTCCCAAACCCCTACGCTGGCGCGCTGCAAAGGCGATTGAGTAAACCCGATGACGGCCTGTGCCGAGATAACCTCTTGCAAGGTATAATCCTCATCATTCACAGCCGAATACATTGCAGCGCTGCCGGGCCAGGGGTCGGCAGACACAGCCAGGTAAGGCGCATGCGGCACCTCTGAGCCGGTAATCAGCGGCAGATCCATGAACACTGGCAGAACCGGAACCGGGGCGACAAAGGGCTTGGTCGAGACTAGGTCATCAGGCAGATCAGACGGCGCGTATATTCCCGGTTCGATCCGAACGGCATCCGCCAATTGCATCTCAGCTTGTTCCAGTCGATCGATCCTGAAACGCGCACCCTGTCCGCCTTCATCCAGGCTGACGACATCCCCCGCGCCGATGTGCCCCAACGAAGGCGGCAGCGCAAAGCGCACGGTTTCGCGGGACACCCGCGCCTCGCTTAGCCACCGTTCCGCCGTCTGGCGACCTTCGGCACGGGTCATGGACAGGGGCATCTCGTTGACAGACACCGAATGCGTCCGCGTGTCGGGCAGAACGGCCTCTTCCGCGACGATGTCATGATCCCCATCCGATTGAACAAAGCGCAAGCGCACCCGGCCAGTCATTTCAGCCTCGGCTTCGCGGCGATGTTCGATACCGGCCTCAATATCCGAGCTGAGCGCCAGATGCTCCTGTTCCAGCGCGATGGCGCGTTGCCCATTGCGCATCTGAAACCGCAATACGCCATCCCGCTCGATTGCATCGAAACCATAGCGCAGCATCAGCGGCTGCAACGCTGATCGCGCGTCCGAGACCTGTTCGATGGCATAGCCGCGCACCACACCATAAAGGCGCGACGTGTCGATGTCGGTCACCCCAGCCCCATGACAAATCTCGGTCACTACCGATGCCAGCGTGCGCGACCCCGACCGCCCGTTCAACCAATGCCCTCGCGCGTAATTCTCGCCATCACTCCACTGGCTTTGCATGTTCGGGAAGGTTGGATACGGCCGCGCATCCCAGGCCCAGACATAAGCGTTGGACAAATCAATCATGCGGCCGCCGTAAGTATTGGAAACCGGGTTATTTTTTGCCTCGGACCAATAGCCCAAAATCGCCTTGAGATATTGCACCTGAATGAAATCATCCCGCAAACTGTTGGAATAGCGCGGCAGCTTGGATTCCGAGGATTTCGGGTCCAGAAACTTGTTCGGCTGATTGGTGCCTTTGTCGATAGCCGCACAACCCAGTTCCGTGAACCAGATCGGCTTGGACCGAGGCACCCATGCGGTCCGATTGGCTTGACGCACGCCTCCGATCCGTTCGTGATGCGGTTGCGACCACCAGTTGCGTATATCCTTATATCGCCAGATCCAGGCCTCATCATGCGCCTGATCTTCGATCGCAGACCGGATCTGCGCTTTGGATTCCTCGGTCGAGGCGTAGTACCAGTCGTACCCTTCCCCACCTTCAACATTGCCGCGCAGGTAGTCCAGATCATAGATCGCATCTACGCCCGCTTTGGCGTCGGCGTGATCTTCTCCGTCCCGCCAGTCAGACAGGGGCATGTAGTTGTCGATACCAACGAAGTCGATATTGTCATCGGCCCAAAGCGGATCCAGATGAAAGTACCGGTCGCTGCCAGCATCGACGGGTTTGTAACCGAAATACTCGCTCCAGTCGGCCGCATAGCCGATTTTGGTGTTCGGCCCGAGGATTTTGCGCACTTCAGCCGCGAGGATTTGCATCTGCGCCACCGCAGGAAACCCGGTCGCGCCCCTGATTTGCGTCAGGCCGCGCATCTCGGATGCGATGCAGAACGACGCCACTCCACCAGCTGCCTTGCAGAGCGCCGCATAGTGCAAAATAAAACGGAACAAACCCCATTCCTGCGGGCCGGTATAGGTGACGGTGCCATCGCCGACGACAAAGTTACTTGCGCGGGCCTGGCCAAAGAACTGCGCAACCTGCGCATCGGCGCCGGCAGTCATATCCGGGGACCCGTTGCGGCCTGGTGCCTCGCTCAGCGTGATCCGCCCTCGCCACGGCAGGTGCGGTTGATCGGTGGCATCGGACCAGGGATCGGGCAGACCGTTGCCGCGCAACTGATCCATCAGGATGAAGGGATAGAACATCACCCGCTTACCGGATGAGTTCAGATGCCGGATCGCTTCGATTACGGACGCATCCGCCGGTGTCGCCCCATAGACAGGTCTATCGTTTTCGATCTGAACAATCTGGGCAGCCACCCGGGATACGCCTGATACGCTCCACGGCATGATCTTGCCATCAAACTCTTTGTGCAGGACCTTTGGCTGCACCTTGCAATGACCGCACCGCAGATCGTCGCCAAACCAGGACACGACGAGCGACACCGCATCGCAGGCGGGCAATTCAGCATTCAGCGCGTGGGTCGAGGTGACCAGATCGGAAACGCCCGAAGCCGAATGCACGTTCGCAGCCCAGCTTTGCCCCTGCCCTTTGGAATAATTCACCTGCCTGCTGGCCAGAGAATATTCGCCCGTACCCGGGATCATCGCCACGCCGCGCACGATCTGGGATACAGCACCGAGTGTGTCGGGCAGCCCCGGCTGTTCCTGTCGGACAACCTCAAAGGAAAACTGCGGGACCCGGTTGCCGAATGCTGCAAGCTGTAGGTCCTCGATCACCACATATGCGGTGCCCCGGTACGCAGGGACCTGTCCGGTGCCCTCGACCGCCTCGATTAACGGGTCAGGCAATTGATTGTCGGTGCCCTTGTACAGGCGCACATTCAGCCCGGCGCGCTCAAGCTCTTCACCATCGGCCCAGATACGCGAGATGTCAGAGATCTGCCCAGCGCCCACGGCGATCGCCAGCGAGATCGAATAGCTGTAGGTATGCGTGGTTGTGGTTGTTGTGGCCGAACTTGGCCGCCGCGAGCCTTTTCCACCCCGCGTGGATTGCGTTGTCGTGCTGGTGCTGCGGGTTTCCAGAAAGTCCGATGCCCAGATGATCTGCCCACCGACACGCATACGTCCGAACACGGTAGTGACCGAAGCCCCCTCTCCGGTTTCGGTCAGGCGGAAACGATCCAGGCGCCCGGTTTCGACAACTTCGCTACCGCCACCCATCACGGATTGGCTCATCAACCGCTGGTCAATGACTCGCCCCAATGTGGCGCCGATAGCCCGGCCAATAATTGCCGTGGAAAGACCCGCGACAGTGCCACCGATCGAGCCGCCAAGAGCAGCCCCGGCTGCGGAAAGTACAATCGTAGCCATTTACTTGACCTCCAGCGGGAATGCGAAACAGGCGACAACCCGGCGACGCCAAGGGTCGCTCAGGGCGTTTTCCACAACGCCGTGCCCGGAATATGCGTGAATGAATCGAGGGACCGCGCCGGTTTCGCTGACAACACCTACATGTTTGGCGACGCCGCCATCGCGCATGCGGAACAGCAATACGTCGCCTGCTGCCAGTTCCGAGGGTCGCTTTGATGTCAAATTTCGGCGGGCGGCATCCCACATGCGTTCATCACCCTGCGGCTCTGACCAGTCCATGCTGTAGCTCGGCACGGTTTCCGGCTCAGCTCCGTACAGCGCGCGCCAGATTCCGCGTAGCAATCCCAAACAATCCGCCCCCGCGCCCCTGACGGACGCCTGATGCACATACGGCGTGCCTAGCCATCGGCGCGCTTCTGCAACTATATCCTGCCGGTCTATTGTCATCGTCTGCTGCCCCCTTTGTTCGGTTTGTCGTTCTTGGGAACAGCCATCACCCAGTCCTCGCCCGGCAAGTCCGGAAAACCTTGAAAATTTATGAGGTTGTTGAATTTTCTTCGACAGGTTTCCATGCGTTTGTCGCACCCGGCGGTCAGCCGGACACGATCACCGACAGTCAGTCCGCCACTGATCCCCGTCCATAAGGTGACATTGCGCCCGCCCGTGATACGCTCATCCTGTTTCACCGACGCCCAAAGACCCGAGGCCGTGCCGGAAATCACATCCAGACGGCCACGTTCGAACCATCCCATATCCGGCGCGTCCGCACCTTTCAGTTGAAGCACACTGTCCGCCGACAGGCTGACGATCTCAGCCACTGCCTGAAAACCGGGCGCTGCCGCGTTGAATCGGCAAGCGTCATCGCCCAGCACGGCGGTGCAGGGTTTTTGGTAAATCCGCCCCAAGGGCCGGTTCAGCAGATCCGTCAGCCCTCGCAGCTCAGCATGAAAGGCCCCGCCGCCGCGACGCATTTCCCCGATTGAACCACGAAACTGTAGAGTTCGTTGTTCGGGGTCTGCCCAGTTCACGAGCCAAGCCTGAACCTGAGCACCGTCAAACCGTCCGGCCTCAATATCCTCTTCCCTAATCGCGGCATCAGACAGCGCACCCATCGCTTCAGAGTTATCGATCGAAAGCCCGGTTGCCTGTTCGATCGCTGCCGCGGTTAGGCCAGAGCTTGCTTTGAATGTCAGCCCGTCAAAGCGCAACTCCATATCATGATCGGTAAACCCATAGACCTGCCCATCCGTGCGCATGATGGCCCAGCATCGACAGGTGGTGGTCACCCCGCTTTGCAGATGCGCCTGCAATCCTTGTGCGTTACCGCCCATCAGACCCGCACCTCGACCACCGGAACGTTGGGCACGTCGCCTGCCTGAAAGCTGGCCACGCTGGTCTGGATCTTGTCGGTGTCAAAACGAACGGGCACGTCAAACTCGAACCCTGCCGTTATTTCCACATCTTGCGGCGGCGCGTTCGTAAACGTGACCCGACCCCGCGCCAGATCCACCTCGAAATCCACGGCTTCGCGCATTTCGTCCTGCTCAAGACCAAGTTTGACGGTCCCGAGAACCGGTTTGAGGATCGGACGGGCGTATTTGAACCCGCCAGAGCTGTAGGTTTTCACCAACTGGAACTCGGTCGTCTTGCCGTCGCCACGTGCAATGACCTGATCGGCATTGTCTACCTCAGCCGTTGCTCCGCCCGACTTGAAGTCAGACCAATCTTTCCACCGAAATCCGAACATCTGTCCCTGCCGCGCCTCGAAAAACGAAATCAGCGCTTCGATATCGTCAAGCGAGCGCATCCCAAGCCCGGCATCATAGCGTCGTCTTGAATGGGCCCAGGGCGTGTTGCGTTCTTCAAACCCGTTGGCCAGCGTCACGATATCTGTGCGCCGCTCGGGGCCGCCAACCGAACCAAAGCTCAGGCTGGCGGGAAATCTAACCTCATGGAAATTCATGGCCTGCTCCCTCAAGTTACCTGTTGCGATTGCCGCGCCCAAGTGCGCGGCTCATCTGCGCCGCAATCTGGCTTTGACTGCGACGGAACCCCTGCACGTCCGGGGTGGTGATGTTCATCACGACATTTACGGCACGCCCACCGCCCGAAGTGCGCACCCCAAGCTTACCGTCCGACCCGCGCGCCAAAGGCATGATCGCTTCGGGTCCGGCTTCCCCCATCAACCCGGTTCCGCCACGCATGGGAAATGTGGTTGGGCCGCTGACAACACCGCCATTGGCGAATGGCATGACGCGCCCTTGAGAAAAACTGCCGCCGTCGGCAAATGGCAAAAGCCCCTGCACCAGACCGCCAACGGTTCCGGCCAGCATCCCGCCAAAGTGATCCGTCACGGGCTTGATCGCCGCCGAATACGCGGTACGGATCATTGAATTCTTCAAAACGTCGAGCGCTTCGGACAGGTTCATCCCATCCAGCACCACGCCATCGAAAGCTTTGCGCAACCCGCTGGACATGCCGCGCTCCAGCGTCGCGACATCCTTGCCGGTTTCCTCAAACGCCGCGCTGATCCGTTTCATCTGGCCGTCAAAAGCAGCCGCCATAGATGCCGCGTCGCCCAGCGAGTCACCCAGCGCATCGCCGCGTTCCTGCAAGTCGTCAAACCCGTCACGATCCGTCATCACGCTCTCCTTGTAATTTGTCCGGATAGGCCTTCAGCATCGCATCCAGGCCAGCCCGGTTCATCGCCGAAAGGCCTAGGCCCTGCCCCAACATCAGTTGCAATTCGGCTGGCGTCAGTCGCCAGAACTGATCTGGCGTCAGACGCAGACCGACAAGCGCGGCCCGCATCAAGGCGGGCCAGTTGAACCCGCTCATGCCTGATCCGGCACCATGAAGGCCCGCGCCAACAACTCGGCTGCCGCACGCGCAGCTGCCATCGGGCCACCCTCGATTTCGGCGCTCAACAGATCGGCGCGGTTGACGTCGCCGCCACCGCCGCGCAATCCGGCCACAATCAGCGCCAATACGTCACCACTGGAATAGGCTCCGCCTTCGAACCGTTGCACGAGTTCCACCAGCGAACCGGCGCCTAGCTCTTGTTCCAATTCTGCCAAAGCGCCCAGCGTCAGCTTGAGCACCCGCCGCTCTCCATCGATGGTCAATGCCACCTCGCCCGTCCACGGATTGGCCATCGGCTTACAGCGCCGTAAAGCTCAGCGCGCCCGCGCTGGCCAAACTCATCTCATAGGTCGCCTCACCGTTGTGCGAGCCCGCATATTCGACACCCGTGACCTGAAACGGCCCGGCGACAATACCGAAATCGGGGATGATAACCTGAAAATCCGGTGTTTCACCATCAAAGAACAATTGCCGCGCGCGTTCATCGGTCCCAGCATCCTTGAACACGCCTGAACCGGATATCGACGCCGATTTGACCCCGGCACCCGATAGAAGTTCGCGCCAGCCTCCCTGGCTTTCCAGGCTGGTGACATCCACGCTTTCCGCGTTGAAACTGACGCGCGTGGCGCGCAACCCCGCGATAGTTTCGAACAGACCGCTGCCGTTCATATCCACTTTGACCAACAGGTCCTTGCCGTTCTGGGCACCCATATGCTCTCTCCGTTGATTGGTTAGTCGTCTTCCACGCGGGCGCGGAATTTCAGGTCGATCTGGCGGATCGCTCCACCGGTCCCGGTGCGCCGGGCTGATGCGCGCTCGAACCACAGGCCCACCAGACGCCCGCGATCAAGGCTGGGCATGGCACCCTCCAGCGCGTCACACACGGCACCGGCCAGGATCTTGGCGGCCCCGAACCCTGCGGCTTCGGACACGACCGAAACCGTGATCCGGTGCACCGCACCCCCACCCGATCGGTCAGAGACATCACGAACCTCTTCCGGTCCCAGCGTCACATAAGTCTGTGGTACTGCTCCGGCTGGCACCGCGTCATAGATCGCGCCACCCGACAAATCGTTAACCTGCGCATCCTCTGAAATCTGCTTGAACACCGCCGCCTGCAGGGCGGCTGAAACGCCATAGCTCATGCTGCCACCTCCTCATCCGCGAAACAGATCAGGTATTGGCCGCGCGGATCACGCTCAGCTACAGCGCGGATGACAAAGCGACGTGCGCCCTCAGCAAAGCGCTGATCCGGCGATGGCCGCATGGTCGAACCTGTGGGCGCACCCCGGACCACGATGCGATAGCCGACCCGTGAAATAGGGACACCAGCCACCTGCCGCTCGGACCCGCTGCGCGCGGTCACCTCGGCCCATACCGTGCCCAGCGGCACCCAGGTTTCGGTGTATCCGCCTGACCCATCGGCCACGCGCACCGGCGCCTCCAGCACTAGTGTTCTGTTCAACCGCGGCGCATTCATTGCATCACCCCAGCGCCAAACCGAACTGTGCGATAGCGTTGGATCAGA
This sequence comes from Ruegeria sp. CDSB086, assembly GCF_059611065.1. Taxonomy (NCBI): domain Bacteria; kingdom Pseudomonadati; phylum Pseudomonadota; class Alphaproteobacteria; order Rhodobacterales; family Roseobacteraceae; genus Ruegeria; species Ruegeria sp. CDSB086. The sequence continues at coordinate 228,782 of NZ_JBXWOV010000003.1, forward strand.
CTGGTAACGCCAAATGGCATGCACCCGGCACCCAGCGCTGTCTCATCGCGGTATTCGTAGTAATGCGCGGCCAGCAGCAGCACCGCCTGCCCCAGATCGGCGGGCAACCCGCCCCAATCCGTTGCCATTCCAGCGGCAAAGACGGTCCTGACAGAACCACCCTTTGGCATCTTCGGCATCAATGACCCCATTGGCCTAAGTCGGGGACGCTGAGTATCTTTTTCCAGCCGGTAACTATCCGGGGTGACGACGGTTTCTGCACCTTCTGCATCTGCCAGCGTTACACTCTTGACCTCGGTGACCGGGGCCACCGGCAACACTTCGCCAAACTGGTCTCGCCATACGGTCAGGCTCCAGGAAAAATCGCGCTCGATCAGAACCTTGCCAGTGCGCGCTTCGATGGCCGCAACGGCTGCGCGCAGAAATCCTTTCAGCACATCATCCTGTAAGCTGTCTTCGGCAAAGCCCGTGCCCAGCCGCAGATGCGCCTTAAACTGATCCACCGGCAGCGCCGCATCCGCGATGGCGGTTTCTTCGATCAACATCATCCATTCACTCCGCAATCTCGGACCCCTCCGGGGGCCTCACTCAAGAAAATGACGGGCACGCGCCGCCCCACGTTGCTCGGACGGAGGGGAGCAGCTAGACAACGCAGGGGATCTCACCCCGACCCGCGCCCGCGCCCGAGGGGCCAATGCCCCCCGGATCCGTCACCGCTTAGGCGGTGCCGAATTTCACCAGCTTGATCGCGGCAAAGTCACTCACGTCGCCGCCGACGCGCTTGGTCGCATAGAACAGAACATGCGGCTTGGCACTAAACGGATCTCGCAAGACGCGCAGATCAGGGCGCTCCGCAATAGTGTACCCGGCTTGGAAATCACCAAAGGCAATCGAGAAACTGTCGGTGCCCGCATCCGGCATGTCCTCGGCAATCAGCACCGGGTAACCCATGAGACGCGCGGGCTCACCCGCAGCCAGCCCGTCCGACCACAGGAAGCGACCATCACTGTCCTTCAGCTTGCGGATCACCCCGGCTGTTTTTGAATTCATCACAAAGGTGCCGTTGACGCGGTACTGCGCGCCCAGCGCATAAACCACATCGACAATCGCATCCGCATCGACACCACCGTCAATGCCGGTCGGGACATAGCCCAGATTGCCCCAGGTCCAGACATCATTGTCGACCTTGGCATGGTTCAGAATGCCATTGGGTTTGTCCGCGCCATCGCCCGAGATGAACGCTGCCGCTTCGGCACGGGCAAACTTGTCGGCAATTCGACCGGCCAGCCAGCCCTCGACATCAAACGCGCTGTCATCCAGCAAACGTTGCGACGCCTTGGGCAGCGCGCTCAGCTCGTGCAAGGAAATCGAGATGCGATCAATCGACGGGGTCGCTGTCTCGGTGGCTGCTGAACTTTCATCCGCCCAGCCCGCGCCCACGTCGGTGTGGTCGATCAACACGTCGAACGAGTTAGCCTCGACATTCACCACCGAAGCGATCGAACGGATCGAGGCCGTGGATTTCAGCACCGACTTGATCATCTCGGCAGTCTGCGGGTCGACCAGATAACCGCCATCGCTGTTGACCGCACTGGACAGCGATTTGGCTTCCATATCAAGACCGCGCAGGCCGCCATCGTCACCGCATCGCACATAGGCGTCGAAAGCCTTCTGATGCGGCGCACCGTCCTCGATTGAAGCCGCAAGATGCGGGCGCGCCGCGGTGATTGATTTACGATCCAGCATGGTCAGTCGCTCTTCTGTCTGTTGCAGTTTGGTTTTAACTTCAGCCTTCAGGCCCTTGAATTCGTTCACGAAGCCAGTCATCGCCTGCTTCACCTCTTGAACCAGGGGCACACCCTCTCCGGTCAAGGCCGGGGTCTCGGTCTTGCTCATCAGAACTTCCTTATTTGGGTGGGATTGAGGCGCGCTAGGTTCGCGCCAGCTCCTGCCGGGCGTGATCAAACACCTCGGCAATACTGCGCAGGGTGTCCTCGGCGTCCGGGGTCGCCCCCTTTGCCGCCACCCGCGCACTGGGCAGCATCGGAAAAGTCACAAGCGACACCTCCCACAGCTCCAGTTCGGTCAGGACCCGATGGCCCTCTTCATTTTTTTTGGCTCGTCTGGTGCGATAGCCGATCGACAGCCCGTCAATGGCCCCGGCCCGGATCAATTCCGCGGCTTCACGACCTTTCTGCGTGCTTTCCAACATACGTCCCTTGACCCAAAGCCCGCGCTCATCCTCGCGCACGTCGTCCCAAACACCGATGGGCTGCGCCGGGTCGTGCTGCCACAGCATCTTGACCAGCTGACCTGCCGCCTTCAGTCCGGCCAACGACCTGCGATATGCGCCTTTCTGCACCACATCGCTCCCTTGATCGACCTGCCCAAACAGGCTGGCATAGCCCTCGATCACCGCGTCCTCGGTCACCGACAATCCATCGCTAAACCGCGCGAACTTGTGCTCTAAGTCCATGAATACCTCCTCATAAGTCTCTGAATTCATGGCGACACCACCAGAATTGACTGAAACGCTTGCGCCAGGATCACCGCAACGACTCCATCGACCGTCAACCACAGCCGTTTCTCCAGCCGTTCCATCATCTCTTCGATCTGATCCAGCCGCCTGCATAGATGCGCGTGCTGAATCTCGGCCACCCGTTCATGCGCAGCCAGACGCAGGCCCGGCGCACAGTCAAACGGCGGATACCCCTCAGCCATCTGCACGCTCCGGCAGCCCCAGCATCAAGCGTTTTTCAGCGTCTGTCAGGAACTCGGCACCGTTGACTCGCGCCCACTGCGCATCCCGCTCCGCCGACAGCGCCGGCACCTGATCTAGGTCGGGTTTCAACACCAGTTCTTCGCCAGTAAAGCCCGCCAGCCATTCCGACACCGCCGCCGCCACCCGCGTCACCAGGGGCAGAACGGTCAGGCGGTAAAACGCCCGGTTGGCCTCCTGATAGTTCGAATAGGTCGCGTCGCCCTGAATTCCCAGCAACATCGGCGGGACCCCAAAGGCCAGCGCGATCTCGCGGGCGGCGGCTTCCTTGGTCTTTTGAAACTCCATGTCAGAGGGTGAGAAACCCATCGGCTTCCAATCGAGCCCCCCTTCCAGAACCATCGGACGGCCTGCATTGCGCGCCCCGCGATAGTTCTGCTCAATCTCATCGGACAAGCGGCGGAATTGATCCTCAGCCATCACCCCATGGCCATCGCCACCCTTCCACACCAGCGCCCCCGAAGGCCGTGCCGCATTGTCGAGCAGCGATTTCGACCACCGAGACGCGCTGTTATGCACATCAATCGCCATCGCCGCCGCCTGCATTGGCGAGAACCCGTAGTGATCATCTTGCGGATGGAATGACTTGATATGACAGATATTTTCCGCTGCAAACCGATGTTTCTTGCCCCCGACGGCATAGTCATAAGCCTTGGGCCACCCATCCGCCCCGGGCACCACGCTCATCCGGTCCGAGCGCACCACATGCAGCTCAACCGGCAGCCCTTCTTCGGCCTGCACCGCCTCGACATAGGCATTGCCCGACAACAGCAACTGTCCGAACAGAGCCTCCATCAACTCCGCCCGCCCCTGCGCCGCATTCGGACGGCGCATTAGGGATATGATTGGATGCACGTCATAACGCTGCGCCTGATCCTGCAGCACCAAAGGCAACGCCGCCGCTGCCTCGGCAATCAGCTTGACCGAGCGGAACCCCACCGGGTTCCCCGAAAACCCCGTCCGCGTCAGCGAAACCGCGTCCCTGGGGCTCCACGCCACGCGTCCGCCCGTCTGCCAGGCCACTACAGGCCCCGCCGCGCTCGCCTTTGCCTCAGGCGCTTCCCCAGCCGATCCACGACGCAAGAAATCGAATACCATCTGTGCTCCTTTCTGCCGCCGCTCTGCCCGGCTTGTTGAAAGGAGTTATGACGGAAAGAGGTTTAAGCCTCGGGAATGGAGCGTGCGGAGGTTGAGCAACGGCAAATCGCGCTTACCATTCATGGAAAGAGAAACACTTACAGGCTCTTAACCGATTTCGTCTATTAGATTTCTAATCGAGCTGGCGCATGTTGCGTAGGTGATTCCAGTGTTTTGCTTGTAAACGGCATCTAGTTCTGACTGCCAATCGGAATCTGGCATTTCGACTGGTCTGATTTCTTCCTTGTAGCCAGTAACGACACCGCAAACTCTATGTAAGCCATCTCTATAATGAACAACCGGTCCACCAGAGAAACCTATCGTATTGAACCCGTCCAATATCATACGGTTTCCGGTAATAGCTGATACAATAGCCCCCTCTCTGAAATGGGAAAGGGCGCCCCTCCAAACCCGAGAAGTCAACGTATTCCTCAAGCGACAGAGGGAAACCTAGGAAGTGTACGTGCTGCCCGCAAACAAGGCCATCCATATCTAGCGGAAGCGACAGCTTATCAAGAAAATCGACAGGGTATAGAGGGTTACTGAATACAGCGATATCAAGATCGACTGACTTAGTTAGCAAAACAGCAGAACTGAGGTACTCCCAGCCAGATCGACTCTTTATTGCAATCGGTTTTTCTAGCCTGTCATCAACTAAATGGTTGGCCGTGATAAAATAATGATTGCCTTTATACTGGACTGAAACAGCGGTTCCTAACTGTGAAGATCGAAAAAGGAAAGTTCGGCCCAATACATTAGTCGTTGGCGGCATTATTCGAAACACCGAACTAGAGTGATCTAGGTGAGTTACATCGCCTATCGAGTGCGCAACCTTAGATAATAGTCACGCAAAAGCTGGGCTATCCATATGAGAACGTCAAGCTGTGATGTATCGCAATACAAAGGAAAAACATATTCATTGATTGCATCTACAAAGTCCGCACGCGAGGCCGCCGATACGCCCCCGCAGGCCCCACCACCAACTCATGCAGCGCCCAGACCAGCGCGTCGACCCGGTCGGGGGAGCCCTGCCCCTCGAACCCGCGCGCGGTCATCTGGCACATCTGCTCCTCCAGCGCGTCCAGCCCCGCGACATGCGCCACCCGCCCCTGTTCGTACAATGCCGCAACAGGCTCGGCACGCGCGACCTTCCCGCGTGAGGCCCGCACCGCGCGATAAGGCACCAGAGGGTCCACCTGCCGCACGACCTCTTCCACCAGTTGCCCGCCCTGATTGACCTCGGCCACCAGTCTTTCGGCCCTGAATTCATCCATCGCGTCAATCGCCGCCTGCGCCCAGCCCGCCGGGCCAACGCCCTGCACCGTCCGGTCGGCCAGTACATAGGCGCGCCACTCCTCGGGCGGCCCTTGCACTTGCGCGCCGACCACCACGATCCCGCAGGCATCCGCATCCGAGCCCGCCGTCACCGCTGGGTCCAGCGCGACCACAATACGGTCCAACTCTGGTACATTCTCAACTCGCGCCGCGTCCAGCATCGCCCCGGTCCACAACGCCCCCTCGGCATCCGACAGCAGCACGCCGTCCAACTCCTGCCGCCCCAGCCGCGTATCCGCATAACGCGCGCGCACTTCGTCCAGAAACGAATCCGCCAGATTGGCCCGGTTCGCCTCGGTCGGCGCATGGGTCTGCACGGTGGACGGAGACGCCAGCAATTCCTTCAAAACCTTCACATTGCGCGGTGTGGTCGTCACACAGACCCGAGGTCGCTCCCCCAACCGCAAGGCAAATTGCAGCATATCCCAGGTCTCGCCAGCCTTCTTCCACTTGGCCAACTCATCCACCCAGGCCGCATCGAACTGCGGCCCGCGCAACCCCTCAGGATCATGCGCCGAAAACGCCTGCGCCTCAGCTCCGTTTGGCCAGATCAGTTTCCGTTCGGACGCCTTCCAGACAGGTCGCCGATCCGGCGGCGAACACTGCAAAATCCCGCTATCGCCAAAGATCATCACATCGCGCACCTGATCGAAAGTCTCACCGACCAAGGCCACACGACGCGCCTCGCCGCGATCCAGCGGCAAAGCCCCCTCGACCACCTGTCGCACCCATTCTGACCCGGCCCGCGTCTTACCAGCACCGCGCCCGCCCATGATAACCCAGGACCGCCAGTCGCCTTCGGGCGGCAACTGATGCGGCAGTGCCCAGAACTCGAACAGGAAAGGGAGGGCGCACAGCCCCCCCTCCCCGATCTCACTCAGAAATCTGTCCCGAACCGCAGCAGGCGCGGAGGCGAGCCAGCCTGCACCCAATCTCAAATCGAGCGCGCTCAAGGTCGAGCGCATACCCCCCTTGGGCAATTCCGGCTTGTCTGTGATGTTGTTCGACAAAGCTTGTCTCCACTTTCTGACAACTTCGGATCAGCCCCTCTAACTGCCCGAGTTGCTTGGCTGAACCAGCAAGATCTGCATCCTCCCCGGCACCGATCTGCCTGCGCAGTTCTTCCGCTGCTTGGCGCAGATCGCGAATGGATCTCTCAAGCGACTGCAACAAATCAGCCGTCTGGGACATCCGCTCTTCCGGGGTAATCAAAGTCATGTGTGCCTGTGACCTCATGCGTGAGTGATCTCCGCACGAGAGAAACGAAAAACGGCCACCGGGTCGCCCCGGGGCCGTCGCCCACCTCTTCTAGCATGACACAACTTATACGCGATAAAGCCCGCAAAGTCAATGCTTTGCGCAACAACGGCGCAACGGGTAACGTGCGCTGATAGTTAAGAGGCCTTTACTGATAGGACCATGTGGCAGACGGTCGTCAGTGGTTGAGCTCCGTGACTACAACGTTACGTATCGCCGAGAAAAAGAAATGGCTCGGAAGGTTCAAAGCTGGCCGAAACCTCGCCCGCAAGGATGGGCTTTTCGCCAAGTTCCAGTTTCAGGGTAGAAGCCCCATCGGAGAGATCAAGGTTTTCGATATCCACCCAAAACAATGTAGGGCTGAACACGCTCTCATAATAGTACCGACCCAGCTCATGATCAGCGACCGTACGCCAGGTTGTCGATGCGATGTTTGGGCGCTCCGGGTCCGTCACACCAAATGGTACGGAAATTGATCGCACAAGAGAGAACACCGCTGCCGTCGCATCGTTTTTGTCTTCGAACGAGGGAACGGCATTCAGATTCCAGCTCAACCGCGCAAACCGGTCGGAGGACCGATGGGTGCCGGGCAAAAATGAAAGACCATTAACTTCACCCCAATAAGTAGTGATAGCGAGTTGTTCGTCAAAAGTAGGAGAGTTTGTCATGACAGTAAATTCGCGGCCATGGTGGATAACCAACTCGCCATCGAGATACTCGAATATTGCACTGTCACCAGACGCATCGGATAGCGCAATATGCCCCCCTGCCTCATGTCCGCTAGGCAACATCGGCGCTACAATCACGAATGGCTCTTGCTCCATAGCTGCAACGGCTTCTTCAACTGTTGCAAAGTTGTCTAGAAAATACTGCAACCACCCTCCGACAGAAATGAGAGGTTTGTCTCCGGCATTTTCCGTCCCGTAATCCGCTTCGGCAAGATAGAGAGCATTGCCGACCAGCCCGCCATCATTCATGCCGTCAACAGTTGCTCCGTCATAGATCGTTGCCACGACAGAGCCGTATTTGGACGTCCATTCGACCGAATTCTCTCCGGCACCACCGTCTCGGTACATGCCCCGCGGGAAGGCCCAAATATCTGTTGAAGTATCTTCGAACCAGTCAAGCGTCCTCCCCGTGAGGAAGGATCCGTCTGCCGTTTCATAGACGATCCGAGAGCATGCGATTGCTGAAGACGCGGCTAGAACCACGGTCAGAGTGGTAGCTACAAGTATTTTAGCGCACATTTCTGGAATCCTTTTTTGGTCATACACAAAAAGTCATCTCCCCTAAGGATCGGGTATTTACCGATGTTATGAAAGCCAAGAAGCACTTCGGGATTTTCAAAGCCCAGCCGGACAAGGTTCTTCTATTTGAACAATCCGATCCCTGACGGCCGCGGCAGGTACATGTTCCCACTTCACAGTTCATGCCTTGACAATTGTTAGAAAAACTAGCATGTGCCACCTTAAGACAGCGCTGACGCGTGAGCATTGACGGTCGTAGCAGACCCCACAGCGCATCACTACATCTCCTAGTTCCCATTCACGCAGGGTTCTTGACGCGACGCCAGATGGCGCAGGGTTCGCCTGCACGTCCCGAGGTTTAGCGGAAACCCTGCCGGTCACGCGCTGCGTGGCCAGACACGTCTTGTCCGTACGGCTATCGCCTTGCGGATTACAAAGGATAGTTATTTGTTCGACTTCGACATGCTGGGTCTTGCACCAGCCCTCAACGATGCACTGAAACGTGCCAATTTCTCACAACCGACCCCTATTCAGAACCAGGCCATCCCGCTGGCGCTGAACGGTCACGACATCCTGGGCCTGGCGCAGACCGGCACCGGTAAGACGCTGGCATTCGGTCTGCCGCTGATCGACCATTTGCTGGCGCAGTCCGGCAAACCCGCGCCCAAAACCGCCAAGGCGCTGATCCTTGCCCCCACCCGCGAGCTGGTCAACCAGATCGCGGATAGCCTGCGCAACCTGACCGACAAGACCAAGCTGCGCGTAGCCACCGTGGTCGGTGGCCAGTCGATCGGCAGACAGATCTCGTTCCTGTCGCGCGGCACCGACATTCTGGTCGCCACGCCCGGGCGTTTGATCGACCTGATGGAACGCGGTGCCGTTGACCTCGGCTCGGTGCGACATCTTGTACTGGACGAGGCCGACCAGATGTTGGACATGGGCTTTATCCACGCCCTGCGCAAAATCGCACCCAAGCTGGGCACGCCGCGTCAAACCATGCTGTTTTCGGCCACTATGCCGAAGCAGATGGAGGAACTCAGCCAATCCTATCTGACCAACCCGCAGCGGGTGCAGGTCTCGCCTCCAGGTAAAGCGGCTGACAAGATCACGCAGTCTGTGCATTTCGTCGACAGGGCCGGCAAACCGCGGAAACTGCGCGAAATTCTGTCCGCTGACATGGAAGCTCTGACCTTGGTATTTTCCCGTACCAAACACGGAGCCGAGAAACTGATGAAAGGCCTTGTGGCCGATGGTTTCAACGCGGCCTCGATCCACGGCAACAAAAGCCAGGGACAACGCGACCGCGCGATCAAGGCGTTCCGGGCCGGAGAGATCAACGTATTGGTCGCGACCGACGTGGCCGCGCGTGGCATCGACATTCCCGGTGTTGCCTATGTGATCAACTATGACCTGCCCGAGGTGCCCGACAACTATGTCCACCGCATCGGGCGCACAGCCCGTGCTGGTCGCGAAGGTGAAGCTATCGCCTTCTGCTCACCGGACGAAGTGGATCAGCTGCGCCAGATTCAGAAGCTGATGAAGATCGAAATTCCGGTCGCCAGCGGCACCATGCCAGAATTTTCTGAGCCCAAGAAAACCCGTAATCGCGGAGGGTTCCGGGGACGTAAACCGCAGGGGGCAAATTCGACATCGAAGCCCGCGTCCTCGAAACGTCGTCGTCCACGCGGACGTCCCGCCGCATAACAAAAAGAAAAAGGCCGCGTTTTTCGACGCGGCCTTTTTCTTAGTTGCTTGAGCTGTTTCTCTCAGCCTCAATCTCACGCCACTTGGCGACGTTCCGATTGTGTTCCTGCAAGGTTTCCGCGAATGCGTGCCCCCCGGTGCCATCCGCTACAAAGAAGACAAAGTTGGTCTGTTCCGGGGCAACGGCAGCCTCAAGGCTGGCCAGACCTGGATTGGCAATGGGTGTCGGCGGCAAACCGTCTATCACATAAGTATTCCAAGGTGTTGCACGGCGCAGCTCACTGCGACGCAGCCCGCGCCCCAGCGTGCCTTGACCCTTGGTGACGCCATAGATGACCGTCGGGTCTGTCTGCAGCTTCATGCCCTGCTCAAGCCGGTTCACAAAGACGCTTGCAACTTGCCCGCGTTCATTGGGAACACCGGTTTCCTTTTCAATAATCGACGCAAGGATCAGCATTTCCTCTGGGCTGCTGATGGGAAGGTCGCCTTGGCGGTTCTCCCACACTGCGTTGATGCGCAATTGTTGCTTGTCTTGCATCGCCTGCAGAACAGTCGTCCGGTCATCGCCCGGTGCCAAGTCATAGCTGTCAGGCGCCAACATCCCTTCGGCCGGGATCTCGGCAATCTCACCTGTCAGCGGTTCAATCGCCTGCAAGCCTTGCGCCACCTGCCATGAGGTCACGCCTTCGGCAACAGACACACGGTACCGGGTGTCAGCCTCGTCACGCTTTTGACCGTATTCGGCAGGGATTTCTTCGTCGGTCACATCAAACGATGCGATCTCGACAAATTCCAGCGTTGCCGGGTCCAACTCGCGTACCCTGGTTTGGATGCGCGTGACACCGATACGGTATTCAATCTCGGACCCACAGGTGCTGGCACCGCTGCTGGTGATTTCGTCGATGATCTGCTCCATCGACGCGCCTTCGCGCACCAGAAAGCTACCGGCCTTCAGTTGCTGCGATTTATCTGTGTAGTCCGCAGCCATACGAAAGATCATGGCGCTGCTGATGGCTCCGTCATCTTCAAGCTCTTGGCTGACACGGGTCATATTCGACCCGCTCCTGACCTGCAGGCACATGGCGGATTCCAGCGGACCCTCGGCCTTGTATTGCGACTGCCCCCACACAACCAGCCCGCCCATCAGGAACAAGCCTACGATCAGCAGAGTCAGCGCGTTCGAAGCAAGAGCCCGCAACATTTAGCTGACCTTTCCGAAGATCACGCTGGCATTGGTGCCGCCAAAGCCGAACGAATTCGACAGCGCCACGTTGATCTCACGCTCACGCTTGGCGTTGGGTGCCAGATCAATCGGAGTTTCAACGGCAGGGTTGTCCAGGTTGATCGTTGGCGGGGCCACCTGATCCCGGATCGCAAGAATCGAGAAAATTGCCTCAATCGCGCCTGCCGCACCCAAAAGGTGACCGGTGGCCGATTTGGTTGAGGTCATGGTGGCCTTGCCGGCGTGATCGCCCAAGAGGCGCTCTACCGCGCCCAGTTCGATCGTATCAGCCATGGTCGATGTGCCATGCGCGTTGATATAATCCAGATCCGAAGGCTCAAGGCCCGCGCTGCGCAATGCGGCTTTCATGGAACGCTCAGCGCCATCACCATCCTCGGACGGTGCGGTGATGTGATAAGCGTCGCCGGACATGCCATAGCCCAGCACTTCGGCATAGATCTTTGCACCGCGCGCCTTGGCGTGCTCGTACTCTTCCAGAACCACGATGCCTGCACCCTCGCCCATGACAAAGCCGTCACGGTCTACGTCATATGGGCGGCTGGCTTTCTTCGGATCGTCGGCATATTTGGTCGACAGCGCCTTGCAAGCGTTAAAACCAGCGATACCGATCTCGCAGATACAGCCTTCACCGCCACCAGCAACCATGACATCCGCGTCACCTGCACGAATGATGCGGCTGGCATCACCGATTGCATGCGCACCTGTCGAGCAAGCCGTCACGACCGAGTGGTTGGGCCCCTTGAACCCGTGGCGGATAGATACCTGGCCGGATGCCAAGTTGATCAGCGCACCGGGAATAAAGAAGGGCGATACACGGCGCGGGCCTTTATCTCGGATCAGGTTCGCTGTTTCAGCAATAGAGCCCAGTCCGCCGATACCCGACCCGATCAGGACACCTGTACGCAGGCGGTCCTCTTCATCCTCGGGCAGCCAGTTTGCATCCTGACAAGCCATGTCAGCGGCAGCGATCGAATACAGGATAAAGTCTTCGATCTTGCGTTGCTCTTTTGGCGGCAACCAATCGTTGGGATTGAATGTCCCATCAGTTCCATCGCCGCGCGGAACTTCGCAGGCATAGGTCGTGGTGACACCGCTTGCTTCGGCATCAAATTTCGTGATCGGGCCCGCGCCGGATTCCCCATCCAGCAGCCGTGACCAAGATTTCTCGACCCCGCTGGCCAAAGGAGTGACCAATCCCAGACCGGTTACAACGACTCTGCGCATGAAATGCCTCTTGCCTGCTTCCTATTTGAGAACCGCTCATACCCCGGCCCGGGGTCCGGGGGCAAGAGCAACGGCACATTCCCACCCGGCACCATTTCGCCGGACGGTCCGTCTGTGCGGCTTGTACCAAAACAAATTGCCCCGGCCCTTTCACGGAATTGAAAGGCCGGGGCAATGACGTGCAAGACAGGATTACTGGAATTCAGCGACCGGCTCGTGGGCTTGCTCGGCCACGTTAAGCGCGTCTGCCAAGTCAATCGTTTTGCGGAACAAAGCCCGCCCAACCAATGCGCCCGAGATGTTGTGCACATAGGCCAGACGCGAGATGTCATCTGATGTCCGAACGACACCGCTGGCAATAACCGGCGTGCGTGACAGCTGTGCAAGACCCGAGATCAGACCCAGCTGCGCATCGACGTCTTCGATGTCGCTGTCGATATCGGTCACCAGAATCGCCGCAAAGGGCGTGCCCTCGAACGCTTGAATAAACGCTTCGGGCGTAAACGCACTCTGACTGCGCCAGCCTTCAGTCATGACCTGACCTTGCCAGACATCCACAGCCAGAACGATCTGGTCCGGATAAAGCTTGGCCAGTTCCTTGACCAGATTCGGATCCCAGGCGGCAAGCGTACCAATCACCACCCGTCCCGCGCCTTTGTCGATCCAGTATTCGACCTGTTCCCGCGTCCGCATACCGCCGGCCAGTTGCACAGACATCTCGGACGTGCGGATAATTTCCTCGACCAATTCGGCGTTGGTATCGCGGCCTTCGATCGCATCGAAATCCGTCAGGTGCATCCACATGGCACCGGCTGCAGACCAGCTGCGTGCCGTGTCCGCCGGATTCACATGCCAGATCATCGCGTCATCCAGACGGCCTTTGTCCAGTGTGACACACCGGCCGTTCTGCAATTCCATCGTGGGGTAAATCCTCATGAGCATTCTCCTCCGCTCAATCGCTCTGCAATTCCAGAGTACCATACACGCGGAAGATCGGTCCGTTATTACCAGGATCGGCAAACTACGGCCGGTTTGCGGCATTCGCGAAGTCTCAAATTGTCAGTGGCGCGGCGGCGGTCCGTTGCGGCGCATAAGCGTGACGTCGCTGCCGTTGAACGCGCATTCGCGCATCGGGGTATAGCCCAGCTTGCCCGCCAGATTGCGCGAGGCCAAGTTCGCCGAATTCACCATCGCGACCAACGGACCGGGCATGATCCGGTCAAACCAATCATGTGCGGCTTGTGCCGCCTCCAGCCCCAATCCCTGTCCCTGCGCCTCGGGGACCAGAATCCATCCGGCCTCGGGAAAACTGTCGAAATCCTCGCCAATCGAACGGTTACCGTAAAAGAACCCCGCCTGACCGACCATCTGGCGATTCGACTGCTGGACCACGGCCCATTGCCCAAAACCGGCCATTTGCCAGTGCCCGGCATTTCGAAGGAATGAATCCCACGCCTCTCCGCGCGACCGCGGCTTGCCGCCGATATGTCGCACGATGCACGGGTTGCGCCAAATCTCGGCGAACCGGTTGAAATCTTCTGGCCGCATGGCGCACAGCGTCAAACGGGCCGTATTGATCATAGGGGTGGATCGTATCATGCCCTGCCCGCTTTGAATTATGTGCCTCGGGCAAAAGGTTGCGAACGAATACGGCACCTTGCAAGGCAGAATTGAACAAGGCACAAAAAAACGGCGCCTCCGTTGCCCGGAAGCGCCGCTTTTCAGTTATTTCGAAGCTTTAGGAAGCTTCCGAGATGAATTTGACGGCGTCGCCAAATGTCTGGATGGTCTCGGCTGCGTCATCGGGGATTTCGATGCCGAACTCTTCTTCGAAGGCCATAACCAACTCAACAGTGTCCAGGCTGTCTGCGCCCAGATCGTCGATGAAGGACGCGTTTTCGGTCACTTTGTCTTCTTCAACACCCAGGTGCTCAACAACGATCTTTTTAACGCGATCTGCGACGTCGCTCATGTCTATTCCTCATTCCGTTTTCAGGGCCTAGTGCCCGGTTCTGCCCTTGCCCGCTCAGGCTGGCTTTGAATTGCCCGGTGCGGGCGGTTGGGTCCCGGATGACCGGGAAAGTAGAAGGCCGACCATTTGGTCGACCCCAGCATTTATGCGCCGCCTATAGCATAGACAACGCGCGAGGCAAACGCTTTCGCACCTGCCCCTGTCCGCGCTCACAACATGGCCATACCGCCGTTAACATGCAAGGTGGTTCCGGTAACATATCCAGCTTCGGGGCTGGCAAGATACAGAACAGCCGCCGCAATTTCCGACGCATCGCCCATACGACCGGCGGGAACCTGCCCCAAAATGCCCGATTTCTGATCGTCGGTCAGCTTGTCGGTCATGGCTGTGGTGATGAAGCCGGGCGCAACCGCGTTAGCCGTGATCCCACGACTGGCAACTTCATAGGCCAACGACTTCGTCATACCGACCATACCTGCCTTGGACGCTGCATAGTTTGCCTGACCGGGGTTCCCAGTGGCACCGACGACGGATGAAATGTTGATGATCCGACCCCAGCGCGCTTTCATCATACCCCGCAGCACGCCTTTGCACAGCTTGGCGGTCGAGGTCATGTTCACGTCGATCACGCTCTGCCATTCGTCATCCGACATACGCATGAACAGGTTGTCCCGGGTAATCCCAGCGTTGTTGACCAAGATATCAACCGACCCCATCGCCTCAGCCGCTTGCTTTGGCAGTGCGGAAACAGCCTCGCCGTCGCTCAGGTTGCATGGCAGAACATGCGCCCGCTCGCCCAGTTCGGCGGCCAATGCCTCCAGCGGTTCGACACGTGTGCCGGACAGCGCAACCGTGGCCCCCGCACCGTGCAGCACGCGCGCAATCTCGCCACCAATCCCGCCGGACGCACCGGTGATCAACGCATTCTTACCTGTCAAATCAAACATTCGATCTTCCCTTTGCAGCGCAACTTGCGTCGCACGTTGTTCTTATGATTCGCTCTTAACCATATTCTGCACGTCATCCGGCGTGCCTACAGCCTTGCCAGCAATCGCGCGGTCGATCTTGCGGATCATCCCCGAAAGCGCTTTGCCTGCACCGATCTCCCACGTCTCGGTCACGCCTTGTGCCGCCATATACAGCACGCTTTCACGCCAGCGCACAGAACCGGTTATCTGCTCGACCAGCAACTGACGGATCAGGTCCGGGTCGCTGACAGCCTCGGCGCGCACGTTCGCAATTAGCGGAACTGCCGGGGCCTTGATTTCAACTGCAGCCAGCGCCTCTGCCATCACATCTGCAGCGGGTTGCATCAACGCACAATGGAACGGGGCGCTCACAGGCAACATCACAGCACGCTTGGCACCTTTTTCCTTGGCAATCTCGGCAGCACGTTCCACGGCCGCCTTCGCTCCCGAAACAACAACCTGTGTAGGGTCGTTGTCGTTCGCGGCCTGACAGACCGCGCCTTGTGCGGCCTCTTCTGCGACTGCACGCACGGCCTCAAGGTCCAGTCCCAGAATTGCGGCCATTGCGCCTTCACCAACCGGAACGGCGCTTTGCATCGCCTGACCACGTGTCCGCAACAAACGCGCCGTATCCGCAATCGACAGCGCACCAGCTGCCGCAAGCGCTGAGTATTCCCCCAGCGAATGCCCAGCTACAAATGCAGCGTCCGTGACCGCAACACCTTCGGCCTCCAACGCGCGCATCGCGGCCATCGAGGTTGCCATCAGCGCCGGCTGTGCGTTCTGCGTCAGCGTCAGGTCGGCAATATCACCTTCCCAGATCAGGTTGCTCAGCTTTTCACCAAGCGCTTCATCGACCTCGTCGAAAACTGCCTTTGCAGCCGGATAGGCCTCGGCCAGTGCTTTGCCCATACCGATGGTTTGGGCGCCCTGCCCCGGAAAAACGAACGCGCGTGTCATTGCAACCTCTTGGATGACGTTAGGTTGCGATGGGGTGTAAACCGAGTGAACGAGCGGCACAAGCTCTGCATCCTGACACGCATTCTGTGCGTCAGAGGCTATTGTGTCGGCCTCCGCTGCATTTAGGGTGGTCGCAGCAAACAGATCGGAGTCGTGAACCAATGCCCATTGCCAACACCACCCAAAGCTACGGGGGCGTTTCAAAAACCTTCCACTGGCTGACGGCCTTGCTCATTCTGACGGCGCTTCCGATTGGATGGTTTGCGAACGAACTGGCCCACGCAATTGAAGACCCGGCCATTCCAACGACACCGGAAGACCTGCAACAGGCGGCCCGGCTGTTCTCGCTGCACAAAACTATCGGTGTCACGGTCTTTTTCGTGGCGCTTGCCCGTATCTTGTGGGCGATCAGCCAACCCAAGCCTGGGTTGCTCAATGCTGAAAACAAGCCCGAGGCATTTGCTGCGGAAACCGTCCACTGGCTGTTGTATGGCTCGCTGGTTCTGGTTCCTCTGACAGGCTGGATTCACCATGCGGCCACCGAAGGGTTTGCACCGATCCTCTGGCCGTTCGGGCAGAACCTGCCGTTTGTGCCCAAATCCCCCGCATTGGCCGAAGCAAGCGGCGGGTTACACTTCGTCCTGATGCTTGTGCTGGTGGGTGCGCTGGTTTTGCATATCGTTGGCGCGCTCAAGCACCATGTAATCGACAAAGACAGCACGTTGCGCCGCATGCTGCCCGGACAGGTGGAATTGCCGGAACCACCAACGCAATGGCACTCACCTGCCCCCGTCGTAGCAGCAGTCGTGATCTGGGCTGTTGCTCTTAGCATCGGGTGGTTCGACGGAGCCTACTCGGCACATCCGACCGGTGATAATGCATCTGCCGAACTGGAGGCCGTCCAATCCGACTGGCAGGTGCAGGAAGGCACTTTGGCAATCACGATCACCCAGTTGGGCAGCCCCGTCAGCGGCGCGTTTTCCGACTGGACCGCCGCAATCACATTCGACGAACCAACAGAACCGGGACCGGCCGGGGCTGTTGATGTGACAATTGCCATAGGCTCATTGACCATCGGCACCGTGACACAACAGGCCCTTGGTGCGGACTTTTTTGACAGCGCTCAATTCCCGACCGCGAATTTCACTGCAGATCTGTTCAAAACCAATCTGGCCTATGAGGCACGCGGCACTTTGACCATTCGCGATAAAACCATGGACGTCGTCCTGCCGTTCGAACTGGACTTGCAGGACGGCACCGCCAAGATGCAGGGAGAGTTGGATCTGAACCGAATGGACTACGACGTCGGTACGACACAACCAACCGAGGACTCGCTGGCCTTTGCCGTCAAAGTCGCCCTTGAACTGACAGCCACCCAAGCCGAATAAAGAAAAAACCGCCGAGACCTGAAGGGTCCCGGCGGTTTCTTTTTGCATATAAGGCGGGTTTACTCGGCCTTTTGCGCCTCTACTGAAATACGAATCTCAACCTCGTCGCTAACAAACGGTGCGAACTGGCCCAGATCGAACTCGCTGCGGACCAGTGTGGTGGTGGCATCAAATCCGGCCCAGGGCTTGCCCGCCATCGGATGCTCGCCAACCTGGTTCAGCTTCGCGTCCAGAACAACCGACTTGGTCACGCCGTTCATGGTCAGATCGCCGGTGATGTTCGCGGTGTTTTCACCGGTGACTTCGATACCGGTCGAGGTGAACGAAATCAGGTCACCCTCGGCGACGCCAAAGAAGTCTTCGGTCATGAAGTGATCTTCGCGCGGCTTCCAGCCGGTGATCATTTCGACCACTGGCATCGACACGCTCACGCTGGAATCGGCCGGGTTTTCCTGATCGAACATGATCTCGCCTTCAAAGCCCGAGAACATGCCAGTCGTGGTGGAAAAACCAAGGTGGTTATAGTTGAAGACAACCTGGCTGTGGCTGGGGTCCAAAACGTATTTCTCGGCGCTTGCAAACGCCGAGGTCGCCGATACGGCCAGTGCAGCAGCAAGAAGGGTGGATTTCATGACTATCTCCAAAAATGTTGTGAGTGCAAACCAGTTGGAATGCTCAACAACAAAAATGTGCCGCCCTTGGGCGGCACACAAGACTTATTCTCTAACAATTTCTGTTCCTAAATGAACAGAAATGAAAATCAGGCGAAGATCGTTACACTTCCGCTCAATTGGCCCTTCAGCGCTCGGCCAACATCCGCCGATTGTAGCGGCAACTTCATCAGCAGGCTGCCGTCCACATCATAGAGTTCGACCTGATCATCATCGAACCGTGCACCACCCAAGGTGTCATAGCTGCGGCGCAGTACTGTCTGAGGACGCCCGTTTTCATTCTTTTGCAGCACGCGTACTTCGCGGCGGATCGGATCAAAATAGGCATCGGGGCGCGCATCAAGCACCTGAATGGTCAGCAGGCTGACGCCGATCAGTAAGAATGTCAGCGACGCAGCCAGTTTGATCGGCCAAACTTCGGTTGCCATCACCGCGCCAGACATCAGCCACATGGAAAACGCGACAACGATCAACAACGCCCCCGCGATGCGTGCCAGAACGGTGCGTGCCCTCCAGTTCGGCGCAAATGCGATAAGAACTGGAACCGATTGATCATAAGTCGTGCTGGTCGCAGACTTCTCGAAGGTATTCGTGTTCATCGCGGTCATTTCTCTGTACCCTAGTTCACGTTGCCGTCTTTGGTTCGGTCTGTCCGGTTAGTTCCCGGTATGCAAAACAACTTTGAGCCGAAAAGCGTCAGGAATTGGGCAGCGCAAAGGAAATAGCGCGACTTCACCAAGGCATGTGTGACGGCCCTTGCCCCCCGACGCGAATGGTGTATATGGGGCCATCCTTCGCAAGAGTTATGAATCGCGCAGCCTCTCGTGGCAGGGTCGCGAAGGACGAACCGGCCCCGCCTTTGAAATGCGCCTTGATAGAAACAGGAGTGCACATGCCACTGTATGAGCATGTAATGATCGCGCGTCAGGACCTGTCCAACGCGCAGGCAGAAAGCCTCGTCGAACATTTCGGCACCGTTCTGGCTGACAACGGCGGCAACGTCGTCGAAAGCGAGTACTGGGGCGTCAAGACGATGGCCTACAAGATCAACAAGAACCGCAAGGGTCACTATTCCTTCCTGAAGACCGACGCCCCAGCTGGCGCCGTTCAGGAAATGGAGCGCCTGATGCGCCTGCATGACGACGTTATGCGCGTTCTGACCATCAAGGTCGACGAGCACAACGAGGGCCCTTCGGTCCAGATGCAGAAGCGCGACGAGCGCGAAGGCCGCCGCGAGCGCCGCTGATCAACGCCTGACGAAAGGACATATACCATGGCCGCAAAACCATTTTTCCGCCGCCGCAAGGTCTGCCCGTTCTCGGGCGACAACGCGCCGAAGATCGATTACAAAGACACACGTCTGCTGCAGCGCTACATCTCTGAGCGTGGCAAGATCGTTCCCTCGCGCATCACCGCCGTTTCGGCAAAAAAGCAGCGTGAACTGGCCCGTGCTATCAAGCGCGCCCGCTTCCTCGCCCTGCTGCCCTACGCTGTGAAGTAAGGAGAGACTGATATGCAAGTTATCCTGCTGGAACGCGTTGCGAAACTGGGTCAGATGGGCGACGTCGTTGACGTCAAGCCTGGCTACGCCCGCAACTTTCTGCTGCCCCAAGGCAAAGCGCTGAGCGCTTCGAACGCCAACATTGCGTCGTTCGAATCCCAAAAAGCGCAGCTTGAGGCGCGCAACCTGGAAACCAAGAAAGAAGCTGAATCTCTGGCTGAAAAGCTGGACGGTCAGCAGTTCATCGTGATCCGCTCGGCATCGGATGCTGGTGCTCTGTACGGTTCGGTCACCCCGCGTGACGCCGCAGATGCCGCAACCGAAGCTGGTTTCACCGTCGACAAAAAGCAGATTGCTCTGATCGCTCCGATCAAAGAGCTTGGCCTGCACTCGCTGGCGGTCAAGCTGCACCCCGAGGTCGAAGTCAAGATCCAAATGAACGTTGCCCGTTCGCAAGAAGAAGCCGAACTGCAGGCTTCGGGCAAGTCGATCCAGGAACTGGCTGCCGAAGAAGAGGCCGCCGCAGAATTCGAAATCGCCGAACTGTTCGACGATATCGGTTCCGCAGCTTCCGACGATGACGATTTGGTTGCCGAAGAGGCCCCGGCTGAGGAAGACGAAGCCAAAGCCTGATCCGGCTGCCTTTGAAAGATTGATTGGCCGCGCCGAAGGGCGCGGCCTTTTTTTGTGTTCGAACCCCAGACCGTGACAAAGAGTGACGTCAGGCACGACCAGGAATTTGGATTGAAATTATGCTATCCTACGGTCACGCGGCCCCTGCCGCCCCAGCCGCATTTTTTTTGAAGTTCATTTTATTAGCAATTTGCGTGATCGCACATCTGGGCGGATCGCGATCCGACAGAAGAAACCACTATGGCATCCTTGTGCAACTACATCGTCGTGAATGATGGCTCTTTTTCTTTAAACCCCGGTGAAAGCCAGACCTTCAGCGACCCGATCCCTTCCAACCTGATCATCGGAACCAACCGCGCGAAGCCTATCCTTGCCTTCAAAGCCTGGGCAACGCCGTCCGGAGGGGCTTTTCAGATCGAAATTAACGACACCTTCGTTTATAGCCCGTCCATATCGGGCGGCGACATTCGGGGATTATGGGAGGCCTTTCCCGGAACCGTCCTGAACCCGGGGATCAACAACACCGTTCAGTTTCGCGCGACAGAGAACAAGATCTGGTTTGCCGATATCATTATGTGGTTCCAGGTCGAAATTTAACGACGCGCCTTTCCGACCTGATAATTACGGAACACTCTGGTACCAAGTTATGACGCAACGAGACCCGGCATAAATCAGCGCGCGGACTGTGTGTCTGCTTGCGGTTGCATTCGACGGGACTATCATGCGGCCAAACCCCATCCGGAGACTACACATGCCCCACTACACGCGCCGCGCTTTACTTGTTGCATTACTCGGCGCACCTGCCCTGGCTGCCTGCGGCGGCCTGGATGGCAAGCAGAGCTCTCGCAATGCCCCTTTTGATCCTCCGCTATACCCCAATGAAACCCCTGAATTGCGTGCATCAATCAACAAGTGGGCTGACCATTATGAACTGCCGCGCGAGCTGTTGCACAAGCTCGCCATAAGGGAAAGCACGCACCGCCCATGGGCCGTCAACAGGCCATATTACGGGTTGCTGCAGATCCTGCCCGCGACAGCGCGATCCATGGGGTACAAAGGCAACGCTCAGGGTTTGTTGGATGCAGACACCAATCTGGAGTTTGCCGGAAAATACCTGCGTGGGGCGTGGCTCTTGTCAGACGGCGACCAGAAGCGGGCTATCTTCCTTTATGCCAAAGGTTACTATCCCGAGGCGAAGGCCGCCGGGATGCTGGTTGAAACTGGCCTAAGGTCAGAGTGACGTCGGGTAAGGATATAGCTTGTCATTAGCGTAAAGGTTGCAATAATGACTTATGTAATCGCTAAGGTATTCTGTTGCCATAACCACGCATTATGCCTAAGCGATATGCATAATTAGCTTGCGTCAGGCACCACAGTTGACGCAACGTATTCGATGAAATGGACAGATTTGGCATGTCTTTGGGGAAAGATTTGCCGCCGCAAGGGTTGGACAGGTGAAACTTATAGACTTGGCCGCGATCGACCACGAGGAAAAGTCGGCAGCCGACATAATTAATGCTGTCTGCGATGAATTGGGTTTCGATTACGCGTCTTATGCCACTTTTAACCCTGTAAAGGGTGACGTTCAGGGGTATGCCAACTACCCGGACGAATGGAAGATTCACTATGGCAGCCAAGGCTTCCACCATTTCGATCCGACCTTGTATCAATCTGCGCTCAGCATCGCTCCGGTAGACTGGGGCAGATTTAATCACGACGAAAAGTTCCATTCGGTTTTTCGGGACGCGCATGATTTTGGCATTACTTCCCGTGGCTTAACCGTTCCGGTACGTGGCCCATACGGGGAATGTGGCTTGCTGAATGTGACCCGAAATTGCTCGGATTCCGAGTGGGCAAAGCTGAAGAAACATGTGATGGGGGACCTGCAGATGGCCGCAGTTACAGCGCATGATACCGTGATGCAGTCTGGCCTGCTGGCCAAAGCACTGTATTTACCAGCCCTTTCGACGCGAGAGAAAGAGATCCTGCAGTGGGTTGCGGACGGAAAATCACAGCAAGACATCGGTGATATCCTGTCGATTTCCCACCGAACCGTCGAAGTTCATATGCGATCCGGGCGTGAAAAAATGGGCGCGTTGACAACACCGCAAGCCATTGGAAGAGCTATTGGATTGGGCCTAATTGCCCCAGGATAATCAAAAAAGATCAAAAAATACGGGAAACCCCCAATAGTCTTAGCTCAAATCTTAGTTAACGTCATCCTTACGGTAACCAGACTGTAGGGGGATGGAAATGATCATCGTAATTGATGGTATCAACCAGAATAAGTTTAAGCATGTCTTGGACGAGATGTACAAACTGCGCGCGCGCGTTTTTGGCGACCGCCTTGGTTGGGATGTAAATATCGTTGATGGGCGCGAACGCGACCATTTTGACGACCTTCATCCAGCACATGTAGTTAGCATCGACGACGAGGGGGACGTTGTTGGGTGCATGAGACTACTGCAAACGACCGGGCCACACATGCTGTCCGATGTTTTTCATTCAATCCTAGACGGCGAACCGCCGATCCGCAGCGCGCAGGTCTGGGAAGCAACCCGGTTTTGCGTCGACACCAAAAAGCTTGGGCGAGGACGTGGGGAAAACTCGGTATCCTATGTCACCAGCGAGATCATGATTGGCTCGTTCGAATATGCCAAGATGGCCGGTGTTCTGGACTCTATCGCCGTGATCGATCCGGTGATGAACCGCGTCCTGCAACGGTCCGGCAATGCGCCTTATGACTATCTTGGGACCGCCAAGCCAATGGGCAAGGTTGTGGCCATGGCCGCCCTTATGGACTGTTCGGATGAACGGATCGCTGGAATTCGGGATTACGCCGACATTGAACACGATGTCTTCCTGACCGAAGAACAGGCGCTGGAGTTGTTTGAGGGCGCAAAGGCCAAGCCAAGTGCCGCAAACTACGACCACCAGCCGCTGACTCAGTTGGAAAAGTACTTTGTCGAACAGATGAGTTCGGCAACATCGAAAACCGAAGTCGAGTCTGTCCTGAGGCTGATCGAGGCGCTTTCAGACCGCTTTACGCCAGAGCAGAAGACCGCTCTGTTAAGAACCCCCCGTGCTTTTGCTCATGAGGCCTGACCCCCTCACCTCATAGGTTAAAGCCACCCAAGCGGAGCCGTCTTTTTTCAGACGGCTCCGTATTTTTTTACGCCCATGGGGATGGGCGAACGAGGATTACTCCTCGTCCAGTGCCTCAACGGCTTTCTGAAGATCGTCTTTGCTGACTTCTTTGTCCGCGACCTGAGCCAGTTCAAAGACGTAGTCGATGACTTTGTCTTCGAAGATCGGCGCGCGCAGCTGTTGCTGCATCTGAGCGTTCTGCTGCACGAACTCAAAGAACTGACGTTCCTGACCCGGGTACTGACGTGCCTGGTTCATGATCGCCTGGGTCATCTCAGAGTCGGTGACCTCAACCTCGGCCTTCTGGCCCAGTTCAGCCAACAGCAGGCCCAGACGCACGCGGCGTTCGGCCAGCTTGTTGTGCTCGTCTGTGGGCTCGATCTCAGCGTGGTCGTGACCTTCCACTTCCGGGTTTTCCTCGTGCCACAACTGATGTGCGATCTGCTTGGCTTCGGCTTCAACCAGCGACGGCGGCAGGTCGAAGGATACCTTCTCGTCCAGCGCGTCCAGCAGGCCACGCTTCATGACCGCGCGCGATGCACCGGAGTATTCCGCTTCCAAACGCTCGGCGATTTGACCTTTCAGCGCGGCCAGATCTTCTGCGCCAAACTTGGTTGCCAGCTCATCGTTTACTTCCGCAGCAACGGGTTCCTTCACCTCTTTGATGGTGCAAGTGAATACGGCGTCTTTGCCGGCCAGATGCTCTGCGCCGTATTCCTCGGGGAAGGAAACGTTGACGTCTTTGACTTCTTCGGCCTTCACTCCAACCAGCTGCTCTTCGAAGCCGGGGATGAAGCTGTTGGAACCCAGAACCAGCGGATAGTCTTCAGCCGAACCGCCTTCGAACTCTTCGCCGTCAACTTTGCCAACAAAGTCGATCACAACCTGATCGCCGTCCTTGGCTTTCGAACCCTTGCGGCGCGCTTTGAAGTCCTGCGCGGTTTCGGCCAGGCTGTTCAGCGCTTCTTCGATGGCTGCATCGTCCGCTTTGACAACCAGCTTTTCCAGCTCGACCGATTTCAGGTCAACTTCGGGGATCGCAGGCAGTGCCTCATAGGACATTGCGACCTCGACGTCGTCGCCTTCTTTCCAGTCTTCGTTGGTCATTTTGACCTCGGGCTGAAGCGCAGGGCGCTCGCCGCTGTCTTCAAAATGCTGGTTCATCGCACCATCGATGCTTTCCTGCATCGCTTCGCCCAACAGGCGCTGACCGAACTGCTTTTTCAGCAATGCCATCGGCACTTTGCCTTTGCGGAAACCTTTCATTTCGACTTCCGGCTGCGCTTCGACCAGTTTCTCGTTAACTTTGTCGTCCAGCTCGGCTGCGGATACGATGATATTGTAGCCGCGTTTCAGACCTTCGTTCAGCGTCTCGGTAACCTGCATTATGGTAGTCCCCATAGGATTCGGGGCGCGCAAAACGGCGCGCCGGGCAAATTTGACGCCTTCTATTTGCCCAGCCGCTTACGTGCAAGAGGCAATGGCCAGATCAGCCTTGTTTTGCCGCCGATTTGAACAAAAAAAACGCCCCAGTCAGACCGGGGCGCCGTTAGTTTACGGGAAACGCCGTCAGAACTTCCAGAGCGCACCCAGCACCCAGGCTTCGTTCTTGTCAAAGTCGACCGTGTCGTCGAAATCGTGGTTGCGGTATTTCAGGTAGGCGTCTGTGTTAATCGCGTCGATCCGCTGAACAACGGCAATACCCCAGGACTTGGTGCTGGACCCCTGATTTTCGAAATCGGAACCGTCGAAATAGTCGATACCAACGCCGGTTTTACCCCAGGACACCCAATCCCCTTCATAAGCAAGTTTAGTGTACCAGTAATCCGGATCGCTGGCGCCGGTAGAGGTATCGTCCCGCGTGCCGAGGGCTGCAGTAAAGCTGAACCCGCTGGGCAACAGGACCGACGCGGACCCAATGGTATCCTTGCGTTCGCCGGGTTGGCCGTCGAAATCCCTTACTGCATAGGCAATGCTCGCTGCGAACTCGACACCGTTCGTGAAGGTGTTCCGGTACTTGACCGCGAGATCGTAATAATCGTCGTCGTCGCTGCTGGAAAGGATGTTCTGACCATAAGCAATCGCCGCTGAGAAGCCGTTGAAATCGGGCGTGTCATACCGGACCCTGCCCCGACGCGCGCCATCAAAGTTGCTGGCCGAGTCGCCAACGGTGATGCCACTCAAGACACCGTCTGCTCCCCGGTAGAAAAACGCGCCGTTTTCATCGTTCGTAAAAGAATACAAAGCCGTCCCGACGTAGGACAAATCAGTCTCGGCGGCCCCGTCCGAGGCCATACTACCCTGACCGGCAGAGAACTTGCCGTATCCACCTTTGAGCGAGAAATCGACGTGACGGATATCTTCACGGCTCCAACCGTTGGTGTTGGTACCATCTTGGTTGGCTGTCCCGGTACTTGGCAGACCCAGACCGGTTTCGAACCGGAACATGAACTCATTGCTGCCATAAGGTTGCATGACGCGCAAACCCACGCGGCTGTTGGACAGGTCATTGTCCAGCAACCGGGTCTCGGTCTCCTGACCGTCATCGACCGATACGATCACTGGATCGAGCTGACCGTACAGCACCACATAACCGCCGCTGTTATTTTCGTACTTTAGTTCAGCAGCGGCAGGGATCGCCGTGGTCATCGCCAGAACAGCGGCAACCGAGGGAAGTTTCAAATTCACTGTCATTTTATTCACCTTGAACGTTTCGTTTGTGGGAACCGCCAAAAGAAAAACCGATGTGACGGACCACTCCGCAAGGAACCGAGTTAGTCGCGTTTAGGATTTCTGCCTTACGGCTCAAATCGGCAGAAAGTAAATTTTAATCATATCAAAGATTTGGCTACCAAGGCTTCGTAGGCAGGAAAATCTGGGTACAAGTCTGCCACTCTGCCTGATGTCTTTCAAAAGGAATGACATGCACTGATGCGTATACGTGCGGCTATTTCTTGCCGAACGCTGAAAAAAGCGGCTAATTTCCGCCCATGCGTCATTTAGCCAAACTCTGAAAAACCGCTGGTAGTTGCTCGGGTAAGTCCTCGGCAATCAACCCGGGGCCGAAATGGCGCGCACATTCCACATGCAGCCAGGCCGCCGTTTCCGCAGCCTGCATCGGAGCGAACCCACGCGCCAGCAACCCGGTGATAAACCCGGCAAGCACATCGCCAGAGCCAGCCGTCGCCAACCACGGTGCCGAACGCTCATAATGGGCCGAATTGATCGCGCAGCGCCCATCCGGCGCGGCAATCACCGTGTCCGACCCCTTGAACAGAACGACGCACCCTGCCCGCTTGGCCGCCTCACGCGTTGCGTCGACCTTGGAATAAGCCGGGCCTTTGGTTGGAACCGCCTTGAGCTTTTCAGATATGTCAGGGAACAGCCTTGCGAACTCTCCACCATGCGGTGTGAGAACGCAATTATCGTGCAATTGGTCAAACAGAGCCGCAGGGTCGTCTGCAAACGCGGTCAAAGCGTCGGCATCCAAAACCGTCGCCCGATTTGCCGCCAAAGCAACCGGCACCAGATCCCGCGCACGCTCCAATCCCAGACCAGGTCCAAGGCAAAGCGCATTCAACCGCTCATCGCTGAGAGCATCGGACAAGCCGTCGCCACCCTCAACCCGTTGCAACATGATGGCCGTAACCTGTGCCGCAACCTCTGTCTGCGCCGCCGGCGGAACCCCCAATGTCACCAACCCGGCCCCAATCCGCAAAGCACCGCGCGCTGCCAATCGCGTCGCGCCGGTCCTGCCCGAACTACCTGACAAGATGAAGGCGTGGCCATGGGAATACTTGTGTTGCTGTTTGAATTTGGGCAAGCGATAGAGCGGCAAACCACCCCATGTTCGCTCGTCCTTCGCGCGGCCAGGTGCCTCGGCAAGGGTTAGAAAAGCAGGTCGGTTCCCGCCGCGAAAAGGCTTTGGTCCTAACGTGAACGCATCGTCATATGGTTCACCGTTAAAGCGGCAACGCTGCTTGGAAATACCGATGTCTTTCACAGCAAGCTTGCCACACAAATCCGGCCCTTGCGCCAGAAAATGCCCAGGCTTTGGGCTGTCGAAACACACTGTCAACCAAGCAAAACGGTCATGCAAAGCGCGCGCGCCGCCCGCAGTAGCAACCTTGTTTCGCATCTCTGCGGGCACACCGTCCAGAAATTCGCGAGGCCATAGGTTCAATGGCTCTTGATGCAACACCCGCCCGCTGTCCAAACACAAGCCGGATGGGGCATCTATGCTGACTAGGCGGTCGGTGTAATCGTCCCCATCCATACCAGAAAGATGCCGAACGACCTTGAACAGTTCACCGTCCAAGCCGCGTTTCAGTCCCGTCCCAAACAGAGCGTCAACGTAAAGATCGGCAAAACCACCCTTGCGCATGTCCTTTTCAGTCAGCGGAACAACCTCCCCCAACTCCTGCCACCGATCATAGTTCATTTGCGCATCTGCTGGCAGCTTGTCGGCGTCCCCATACAGAAAAACCTCGACTTCCCAGCCCCACTCTTTCAACAGGCGCGCAACGACGAACCCATCACCGCCATTGTTGCCGGGGCCACACAAAACCACAGCACACCCCGAAGTTTTCGCCAACTCCGGCCATTCCTCAAAAATCGCCTCGACAACCCCGCGACCGGCGCGCTCCATCAGTTCCAGACCGGTCACCTGACCGGACTCAATCGCCGCTGTTTCAATTGCTCGCATCTGCGCCGCTGTCAGCAATTCCGTCATCTCAAATCCTCTGGCGATTCAGTTTCGCTTACTTTTTGTGCAAGTTGATCAAAAATTGACCCGACGCCCATTTTCTCAGCGCCCGGCTCGGGCCGGTATCGCAATCACATTGCCGCCCGAATTTAGACGTGGTCAGTGCCAAACTGACAAGAGTTAACAGGAGCCCGGAATGAAGAAGATCGAAGCGATCATCAAGCCGTTCAAACTCGATGAGGTTAAAGAGGCGCTGCAGGATGTCGGCGTCCAGGGTCTCAGCGTGATCGAGGTTAAGGGCTTTGGCCGTCAGAAGGGCCACACTGAATTGTATCGCGGCGCGGAATACGTCGTCGATTTCCTGCCCAAGGTGAAGGTCGAAGTCGTGCTGGACGATGATCAGGTTGACGCAGCCATCGACGCTATCGTCGCGGCAGCAAAGACCGACAAGATCGGCGACGGCAAGATCTTTGTCTCGCCCGTTGAACAAGCCATTCGCATCCGGACCGGGGAAACCGGCCCGGAAGCGCTGTAACAGAACAAACTCAAAGCAGAGGAATATTAAGTTATGAGCAAGGACGCAGTTCTTCAGCTGATCAAAGACGAGGACGCCGAGTACGTCGACGTTCGCTTCACTGATCCCCGCGGCAAGCTTCAGCACGTCACGCTGATGGCCGACCAAGTTGACGAGGACTTCCTGGAAGAAGGCTTCATGTTCGACGGTTCGTCCATCGCGGGCTGGAAGTCGATCGAAGCATCCGACATGAAATTGATGGTCGACACCAACAGCGCATATGTCGATCCGTTCTACGCGGAAAAAACCATCTGCGTACACTGTTCGGTTGTTGAGCCCGACACCGGCGAAGCTTATGAGCGTGATCCGCGCGGCACCGCTCAGAAAGCCGAAGCCTATCTGAAAGCATCAGGTATCGGTGATGTGGCCTATATGGGCCCTGAAGCGGAATTCTTCTTGTTCGACGACGTCCGTTTCTCCAACAGCATCAACAAGGTATCTTACGAAGTTGATGCGACCGACGCGTCGTGGAACACTGACACCGAATACGAGATGGGCAACATGGGCCATCGTCCGGGCGTCAAGGGCGGCTACTTCCCGGTGAACCCGATCGACGAAGCGCAGGACCTGCGTTCGGAAATGCTGTCGACCATGAAGCGTCTGGGCATGAAGGTCGACAAGCACCACCACGAAGTGGCGTCGTGCCAGCACGAGTTGGGTCTGATCTTTGACAGCCTGACCAAACAGGCCGACGAGTTGCAGAAGTACAAGTACATCATCCACAATGTTGCGCACGCCTACGGTAAATCGGCCACGTTCATGCCGAAACCGATCGCAGGTGACAACGGCACCGGCATGCACGTGAACATGTCGATCTGGAAAGACGGCAAGCCACTGTTCGCAGGCGACAAATACGCCGATCTGTCGGATGAGGCACTGTACTTCATCGGCGGCATCCTGAAGCACGCCAAAACGCTGAACGCCTTCACCAACCCGGCGACCAACAGCTACAAGCGTCTGATCCCGGGCTTTGAGGCCCCCGTTCTGCGCGCCTATTCGGCCCGTAACCGTTCGGGTTGCGTCCGTATTCCGTGGACTGAAAGCCCGAAAGCCAAGCGCGTCGAGGCTCGTTTCCCCGATCCAGCGGCGAACCCCTACCTGGCATTTGCCGCTCTGCTGATGGCCGGTCTGGACGGCATCAAGAACAAGATCGATCCGGGCGAAGCCATGGACAAGAACCTGTACGATCTGCCTGCCGAAGAACTGGCCGATATCCCGACCGTCTGCGGCAGCTTGCGCGAAGCTCTGGAAGCTCTGGCATCGGATCACGACTTCCTGCTGCAGGGCGACGTGTTCACCAAGGACCAGATCGACGGCTACATCGCACTGAAGATGGAAGAAGTCGAAACCTACGAGCACACCCCGCACCCGGTTGAATACGGCATGTACTACAGCTGCTGATCCGATTTGCTGTTTAAAATTCAAGGGCGTCCACTCGGGCGCCCTTGTTTCGTTTGGTACGATCTCTCACACTCGACCCACCCGGTTAGGAGAGATCGCATGTCATCAGACGCCCCCTTTTCTCAATTCACAGACTTCGTGACTTCGAGCGATGAACTGGAGCGCATAACCGGAGCGCCCCTGCCCCAGATCATCGCCAAAGAGCTGTCCGGGCTGGACCAGATGTGCCGCGACTTTATTGCTAAATCCACATTCTGCCTGATCGCATCAGCCAATCCAGGTGGTCATCTGGACATCTCGCCCCGAGGTGATCCAGAAGGGTTCGTAAATGTGTTATCCGACACACTGATCGCAATCCCTGATCGACCCGGCAACAAGCGCGTGGATACGTTCCACAATATTTTGCTGGACCCACGTGTCAGCCTGATATTCTTCGTGCCGGGCAAGATGGAAACTCTGCGCCTTCGTGGCACTGCCCGTTTATGCAAAGACCGCGACTTGCTGGATAGCATGGCAATAAACAACCGCTCGCCGAAACTGGCCTTGGTCATTCACGTCGAAACAGTGTTCGCACACTGCCCCAAATGTGTGATCCGCGCGAACCTGTGGCGACCGGAGGAATGGCCGGATTCCTCGGACCTACCCAATATGAACGCGATGATGGTCAAACACGCCAAAATCGACAAAACACCAGATGAGTGGTTTGAAAGTCTGAAAGGTACCGGAGAGCTGGACCTGTACTAACGTCTTTTCGGACAGAGAAATGCAGCGTACTCTTTTCCTGACAATGCAATTTTCCGGGTTTCCCTGATGCTTCGCTTCGCTCTCTTGTTCGCCCTATCCCTTCCCGCCCTTGCTTCCGCGGCACCTTGCGGCAACACCAGCAGCGGCTTTGAGACATGGAAGAAGGACTTTGCCAAACAGGCGAAACGTGCGGGCGTCAAAAAGAAAGGATTGCAGGCACTGGCCCAATCCCAATACGCCACGCGAACCATTGCGGCGGACCGCAATCAAAAGAGCTTTAAATACTCGTTAGACAAGTTCATGCGCGTCCGAGGGGCAGACACCATCGTGGCGCAAGGGCGCAAACGCAAAGCGCGCAACCCACAATTCTATGCGGCACTCGAACGTCAATACGGCGTACCGGCCGGGGTGCTGATCGCCATTCACGGCATGGAAACCGGGTTCGGAAACTTCATGGGGGACAGTCAGGTTGTTTCCGCAATCACAACACTGGCCTATGACTGCCGCAGGTCCGATTTTTTCATTCCTCACGCGATCGGGGCGCTGAAGCTGGTCGATCAAGGCAGCATTACGACAGCGACAAAAGGGGCAAAACATGGCGAACTTGGGCACACCCAGTTCCTACCGGGCAATGCCATGCAATACGGGGTTGATGCTACCGGCGACGGTCAGGTCGACTTTTACAATATGACCGATGCATTGGCCTCAACTGCCAATTTTCTGCGTAAGAAGGGCTGGAAACCCGGTCGGGGCTATCAACAGGGTCAGCCAAACTTTGCAGTCATTCAACAGTGGAATGCCGCCTCGGTTTACCAACAATCCATTGCAATAATGGCTGCCCGAATCGACAGTTGAAGCTGGCTTGGGATTCCGGCAGTTACACCCGATTTCGGCCACATTGTCGCCACAGACGTCAAAAGGCCCCTAAAATGCCTAGGTTTCCATAGCGTAATCAATCTGCCCGATTTCTCATTTTTTTCCATTTTTGCCCAAATCTGCCCCAGATCACTTGCTAGATTGTTTCCAAACACAGGATGCGACAAAGGACAGCGCAGTGACTCCGAAGCACAGCTATCACGGTGGTCTGCAATTCGACGGTAAGACCGAAGACGCGATCGAGCGGTTCAGCGACATCGTTGCCAAGACCCTTGCGGACTATGGTCACCTGGTCGAGCGCAAGTCTCTGCAGAACAGCACCGAAGCCAGCATTGTGTCTAGTCAGTATCTGGTGCGCCTGACGCTGGATACTAAGGTCGCCGAAACCGAAGACCGGTTCGAGCGCCTCAACCGCGCCGCCGGTCTGAAGACAATCCAGAGGCCCATCGTAACCCTGCCGAATAACCGGCTGACGATCACTGTGACCCCGGTTTCCCCCCTATTGGATGACAGCGAAGTTTCCGAGTTGATGCTGGTCGTGATCCTTTACAGAATGGTTGACGTCTGCGCGACCCAGCGGGTCGAATGGCTGTCGCCCAACACCGTTCTGACCATCGAACAATTCATGAGCGCATTTGACACGCTGGCCCCAAGCAGGCCGCGTGACAGAAAACAGATTTTCGAGGCAGTGACAGGCCCGTTTGCCGGACTGAATGTTACTGACGCAGAAGACCTGGATGAGCCAGAAAAAAAGGCGCTGACCCCAGTAGCCCGGCCAATCCAGCTGTCAGATGAGCAGTTGCTCAGCATCGCTTTTCGGACAGAACCTATCGAGCAGCCTACCGATCGGGACGACACGCCCCCCCTCGTCCACGAGCAACCCAGCGATATCCTCCGACTGACCAGTTGGGGATTGACGGGTGCCGTGGCAAGCGTGTCCGTCCCGATTGCGGCCTCTTTGGCCGCTGTGAACCTGATAAGGGGCGAAGACTTCCGCCTGAACACTCAGGTGCTGGTGTATTCGATCGCGATCTCCGCTCTCAGCACAAGCGGGGCACTTGCGGGCGCTGCCAGCGCGCTGGGCATGTAGCCTGGTATGAAATGACCCTCCTTGGAGGCCCCGCCATCAGGCGGGGTTTTCCATTTTTGGCACCTGCTCTGCCGCCAGAACATATGTATGGATCGAGAAAACCACGGCCTGCGTCTCAGGCAGTCGCAACAGCGTCTGCCGCTCACTCCGCAGGAACCGGGCGTGCCCTGGCTCCTGTGCGGCCCGCCGGTCGTATGCACTGCGGGGTTGATGCAGCTCGGCGTCCTCATACCACAGCGCATTGAATCGCCACAGAGGGCGTCCCGGTTGTATCCCGTCAAACAACCGCTGAACCCGCCGGGCGATGTCGGCGTTGTAGCTGTCAACAGGCAGATGGATGTCGATCAGAGGCCGCATGAATTTCTCGGACAAGCGCCAACTGGCAGGAAAACACAGGATGGCACCGGTCAGAACATGTTCATCCCCCTGCTTTTGCAGGATGCAGAAATCTTCCTGCACCAATCGGCACAGTGTGTCCAATGGCTGATCCGGATCGATCGTAACATCTGTCCCGTCCGGGCGAGCGACGTGATCTGTGCACTCGGGATAGACTTGGTTCAGGACAAGATCCAACAACTCCTGCGCAGCGGGTTTAGCACCTGCATCCATCGCCAGAACATCCGAACGATGACCGACCAACAGGTCCTCGCGTCTTTGCATCTGGGCGGCGAACGCATCATCGCGGTGCAACCAGTTGTCCATGCTTGCTGGCTGAATGCCTGGCAAAGAGCGCTTGTTCAGCGGGTCATACGGAATTGAAGTCTGAAGAATGGTCGTCATGAATTTGACGTATCATCAGAATTTCCACTTGTCGGTCAAAAAGCGACGAACGCACCGTCGCAAACCTTCAAGACGTCGGGAGATTGATTCTTCACGCTCAAAGAACAGGCAGGGAGACCCACCATGAACCGACACTACCGCGACAGCCGCAAGATCGACCCGACCAAAGGTGCGACTCTTGGTGATGGTACCCCGAATGAAAACGACCGGATCGAAATTGGCCCTACGCAGCTTGCGTTTTCAGAATGGGAAAAGGCCGGCCTTGCCATGCCCGATCTGGCCCGGATGCGCGAACACCGTTGGAAACGACTGACGCAAGCCATTGTCGACCGTGGCTATGGCGGGCTGCTGATGTTCGACCCGCTGAACATTCGTTATGCCACCGACAGCACCAACATGCAGTTGTGGAACACGCACAATCCGTTTCGCGCGGTGTTGCTGTGCGCCGACGGCTACATGGTGATTTGGGACTATAAGAATTCTCCGTTCCTTTCCACGTTCAACCCACTGGTGCGCGAGCAACGATCCGGCGCCGACCTGTTCTACTTTGACCGGGGCGACAAGGTAGATGTGGCAGCGGACGTGTTTTCAAACGAGGTGCGCGTCCTGATCGACGAACATGGTGGCGGCAACAAGCGCCTCGGTGTGGACAAGATCATGCTGCACGGCCTGCGCGCGCTTGAGGCGCAAGGGTTCGAAATCATGGAAGGCGAAGAGGCTACGGAAAAGACCCGCGCCATAAAAGGCCCGGACGAAATCCTAGCCATGCGCTGCGCCAATCACGCCTGCGAAACCGCTGTGGCGGAAATGGAAAAATTCGCGCGCGCCAATGTGGGAGACGGCAAAACCTCGGAAGACGACATTTGGGCGGTTCTGCACGCCGAAAACATCAGGCGCGGCGGCGAATGGATCGAAACCCGTCTGCTGGCTTCGGGTCAGCGCACCAATCCTTGGTTTCAGGAATGCGGTCCCCGGATCACCCAACAGAATGAGATCATCGCCTTTGATACCGACCTGATCGGATCCTACGGCATCTGCATCGACATCTCGCGCACATGGTGGATCGGCGACGAAAAACCGCGGCCCGACATGGTGTACGCCATGCAGCACGCGCATGAGCATATCATGACCAATATGGAGATGCTGAAGCCCGGCGTGATGATTCCGGAACTGACGGCCAATGCTCACAAGTTGGACGACAAGTTTCTGGCGCAGAAATACGGCTGCCTGATGCACGGCGTCGGCTTGTGCGATGAGTGGCCTCTGGTTGCTTATCCGGACAAGGCAGTGGCGGGCTCTTACGACTACGCGCTCGAACCCGGCATGGTCCTGTGTGTCGAGGCTGCCGTTGGAGAGGTTGGCGGAGATTTCTCGATCAAGCTGGAGGATCAGGTTCTGATCACCGAAGACGGATATGAGAACCTGACCACCTATCCCTTTGATTCACAGCTCATGGGCCTGAGCTAACGTTTCAGTTCGACCAATGTGACCGCCTGACATTTCCGTGCCAGTCTTCGGACACGGGATCAGCAACCTGCGCCTCAGTAGATGCCACCGGCGGCAGGGTTTGACCAAGCGCAAATCCGATCACCCCAGTCAGAGCAATCACGGCCAGTATATCCGGGCGTAGAACCACGCCCCGTGGATCCATTGCAGTATGTGCCATTTGAACCTCCTGGGCTGCACGTTTGCGATGGTCGTAAGATGGGGTGGTGACGTAAATTAGTAAAACGAATATATTTTAGAATATACTTCACGAAATTTGATGCTTTAGGTTCACAGGGCGGACAAAGGATTGCGCTCAATCTGTTCGCTTCACTCACCTTCCCGTGACGCTTCCTACAATGGGGTTGAGCGGCCAGTAGGAAGCACACACTATTGGTCATCCCGACGAACAAGGAACTGTCATGCCCACCGAACGCATTACCTTTGCCGGTCACGACGGCAACCAATTGGCCGCGCGCCTGGATTTGCCGGACGGGCCGGTCCTGGCCACGGCGCTATTTGCGCATTGTTTCACCTGTTCCAAAGACATCCCTGCTGCGCGCAGGATTGCGGCCCGACTGGCGGCGATGGGCATCGCCGTTCTGCGATTTGACTTCACCGGGCTGGGTCATTCCGGCGGGGAGTTTGCCAACACAACCTTCACCTCCAATGTCGAAGACCTGATCGCGGCCTCGCATTATCTGGCTGGCCGCAACATGGCTCCGGCATTGCTCATCGGCCATTCGCTGGGTGGTGCGGCTGTGTTGCGCGCCCGTGCCGGGATTCCTAGTGTCAAAGCTGTGGTCACTCTGGGTGCACCCGCAGATCCCGGCCATGTGGCGCATCACTTCGAAGATGCGCTGCCTGAGATCACGCAGGCTGGATCAGCGGACGTGATGTTGGGCGGACGTCCTTTCCGCATTGGCAAGGCCTTTGTGGATGATATTTCCGAAGCGGCCCTGATACCGGCAATCGCAGACCTGAAGGCCGCTTTGCTGATCTTGCATGCGCCTCGGGACGAGACCGTAAGTATCGACAATGCCAGCACAATCTTCCTAGCCGCCAAACATCCCAAGAGCTTTGTGACCCTCGACGACGCCGATCACCTGATTACCCGCGCATCTGACGCAGAATACGCGGCGGACGTGATCACCGCATGGGTTACGCGCTACGTCAAGCTCTGCCCGCCGGCCCCACCACCTGGCGCACCCGAAGGTGTTGTTCGCGTGACCGAAGCTGATCCGGAAGGGTTCCTTCAAGACATTCAATCCGGTCCCCGGCACCATGCCGTCGCGGACGAGCCCGCCTCATACGGTGGCACCGACCGTGGCATGTCGCCCTACGGGTTTGTGTCATCTGGTCTGGGGGCTTGCACATCAATGACTATCCGCATGTACGCGCGGCGCAAGCGGTGGCCGCTGAAAACCGTTTCAGTCGATGTGTGCCACAACAAGGTGCATGCGCAGGACGCGGGGCTGGCTAACGAAGGAAAAGTCGATCAGTTCCGCCGCAAGATCCGCCTTGAAGGTCCGCTGACGGCCGAGCAACGCGCGCGATTGCTGGAAATCGCGGACAAATGCCCGGTCCACAGAACCTTGGAAGGGTCAGCCCAGATCACAACTGAATTACTGGACTGACCTGTCGGTTCAGCGCCGGCCTGCGGGGCGGTGAATAGGCGGCCGTGCCGCCGGGGGTCGTGCAACCGGAGGCCGTGGCCTGTTCGGCGGTCGCGACACCGGTGGTCTATTCGGTGGCTTGGCGATAGGTGGAACGGGGCGCGCAGGTGGGCGACCATCAGGCGGCCGGGGGCGATCCGGCCGGTCGATGTCAATATCCACGTCTACGTCATGATAATAGTCATTCCACAGCATCGAGTCGTAGAATGGGTCATACCCGTATCCTACGCCAACGGTTACGCCGTCACAGGCCGAAAGCGTCAGACTTGCTGCCCCCAATCCAAGGGCAAGGGCTGCGCGTTTGATCAATTTGCGGGTCATGTGCGCCTCCTCACTGCAGGGACCGGAACGACGCGAACACGGCGTTCAGATCGTCCACATAAGCTGGATCGGCGCCGTCCCGTAGGATCGCCACGGCAATGGCTACACGCCCCCTCGGCAAGTCGATCACGGAAACTGTGAAGCTCACACCGCGCCCTTCGCGACTGCCGGTCCCGCGAATGACACGCGCGGGCAACCCGCCAATGCGCGTCGTGGTGGTCTCGGACACTGTTGGATCCTTGACTAGAAACCTGTCGATATCCTCAAGATACCGAAGACCGCCCTCGATCGAGGCCACACCCGCAGGCGACACAAAGCCCATCCAGACATTGTCGTCCGTGACTGGCCGCATCCCCATGACCCGTGCCACGGCACGTGCATCGCCCAGCTCGGTATCTTCAATTTCGCGCGGGCCACCGGTGCGCAGCGCCCAGAAGTCGGGTACAGAAAAGCCGAACAGCGCCCGCCCGTTGTCCGTATAAGTGACCGGAGTGTCGGCTGACGCAGGCGCACCGCACAACCATAGCGAGGCGCAAACGGCGAGCGCCGAAGAAAATTGAATACGCATATCTCAATAACCTGATGATTTCATTGAATGCAGATTGACCTGCAGTGGCCCCTTTTGTCCAGCATTCCGATCTGCGGGTACAAAAAAACCGCGCCGGGATATCTCCGAGCGCGGCTTCGTCAGATTTGGATTGGTTGGAAATTACGAACGAGCGTCGCCCACCAGTTTCCACAGGCCAGGGATCAGCAGTGCAGCCAGCACCAGCTTGATCGCGTCGCCCACCAAGAAGGGTGTCAGACCCCACTGCAGGATCGGCTGATCCCACCCAAAAAGCTGACCCAGCCACAGCAGGCCGGGCACATAGATCACGACATTTGCCAGAACCAGAGCCAACGCCATCTTGCCGAACGAACGGTCCCAGCCGCGCGCGGCCAGTGCGCCCAGCAGAACGGTTGCCAGAAGGTAGCCAACCAGATAGCCGCCGGTGCCGCCCATCATGTAGGTCAGACCGAATTTTTCGGCCGAAGAGCCCGCGAACACGTCGAAGCCCAGCGCGCCGATCAGCAGGTAACCCAGCATGGTGACCAGACCCAGACGCGTGCCATAGGCGGTGCCGATTGTCAGCACGGCAAAGGTGCCCATAGTGATCGGGACAGGCCACATTGGAACCTTGATCTTGGCAGCTATTGCCAGCGCAAGAATACCTAGTGCCACCAGCACAACTTGCTTGACGCGCAGCGCGGTGCCTTCGCGCGGGCCAATCGCATTGGCCAGTACATTCGCATTCATTCTTATGTCTCCACCTATTTTCAACTGCAGAAATGCCCGCTTAGAGCTTTGACTGCAACATGATTACGCTATCTTAACCGATATTCGGTGCTCATTTCATAAGATTTTCTGGGTCCCGAGACGATCCAGCGCACTGACCAGACTGGCCAGGCTGAAAAATCGTAGACAGCATCGTAGCTGTCGGGCGGGCAATCGTGGTGGTCGGACGCATGTGCCTGGCCCAAGGCCAGCCGGTGAAAATAGCGGCCGTCGTCAAAATGTATGGCAATCGCCTCACGCGCCGCGTGCCACAGGTACCTGCGCGTGCCTTTCATCTCGGCTTGCCCCGGCAAACGCAGCGTGACTTCTTCGTCGTATATCAAGCCGTCCTCGGTTGGGCTCAGGACCGTGTGACCATCGGCCTGCACCACCTGCCCCGCCTGCGCGTCCAGAATGGTCCGGGTCAGGCTCCAATGGCCTTCGAAATCCAACAGTCTGCGCGGCAGGCTCATTCGGCGAGTGTCCCGTCGGTCGTGGCACCGTTATCATCAACGAACCGGATCACTTTGCCACTTTGCTGGACATCATAGCAGGCCCAAAAATCCGAAGGCGGCCAGACCGAGCAATAACGGTCCTCGCGCACTGCCCACCGCCCTGCGCTTGGTCCGCCCGAAAAATACTGTGTCAGCATCGTATCGTCGAAGGTCTGCCAGATACCTTCCCCGTAATCGAGCTTCTGTCCAGTCAATGCAGACAGAATTTCATCCCCCGTCAGCGTTCTGAACTCCTCAGCCGCCAGAAAACCGGGCCATAGGGCCAAAATCAGGGCAAACCGTCTCATATTCGCACTCGCGCCTTGTTCCTTTGTCTGCGCGGGTTTAAACCCCGCCGCAACGCCTCCTGCCAAATCACAATAAGGTGCCGCTGCCAATGATTCCACGCTATTCCCGCCCCGATATGGTCGCCATCTGGTCGCCCGAATCCAAGTTCCGCATCTGGTACGAGATCGAGGCCCATGCCTGCGACGCCATGGCGGATCTGGGTGTGATCCCACGCGAGAATGCTGAGGCCGTCTGGAAGGCCAAGGATGTGGAATTTGACGTGGCGCGCATCGACGAAATCGAAGCGGTTACCAAGCACGACGTCATCGCCTTCCTGACCCATTTGTCCGAACATGTCGGCAGCGAAGAGGCGCGTTTTGTCCATCAGGGCATGACCAGCTCGGACGTACTCGACACTTGTTTCAACGTGCAACTGACCCGCGCCGCCGACCTGCTGATCGCAGATCTCGAAGGTCTGCTGGCTGCCCTGAAACGCCGCGCAATCGAACACAAGGACACGGTCCGCATCGGCCGCAGCCACGGTATCCACGCAGAGCCAACCACCATGGGCCTGACCTTCGCGCGTTTCTACGCCGAGATGGACCGCAACCTTTCCCGCATGCGCGACGCCCGCGCTGAAATCGCCACTGGCGCGATCAGCGGCGCGGTTGGCACCTTCGCCAATGTTGACCCGCGTGTGGAAGAGCATGTCTGCGACCAGCTGGGTCTGGTGCCCGAGCCGATTAGCACTCAGGTCATCCCGCGCGACCGTCATGCAGCGTTCTTTGCCACGCTGGGGGTTATTGCCAGCAGCATCGAGAACGTCGCCATCGAAATCCGCCACATGCAGCGCACCGAGGTGCTGGAGGGGGCCGAGTTTTTCTCGATGGGTCAGAAAGGCTCCTCGGCCATGCCACACAAGAAAAACCCGGTGCTGACCGAGAACCTGACCGGGTTGGCCCGCATGGTGCGCGCGGCAGTGATCCCGGCGATGGAAAACGTGGCACTCTGGCACGAGCGCGATATCTCGCATTCCTCGGTCGAACGCATGATCGGGCCGGATGCCACGATCACACTGGATTTTGCACTGGCGCGACTGACAGGCGTGATCGACAAGATGTTAATCTTCCCCGAGAACATGATCGAAAACATGAACAAGTTCCCAGGTCTTGTGATGAGCCAGCGGGTTCTGCTGGCGTTGACCCAAGCAGGTGTCAGTCGCGAAGATGCCTATGCCATGGTGCAGCGCAACGCGCTGAAAGTCTGGGAACACCGCACCGATTTCAAAGAGGAACTGCTGGCGGATTCCGACGTCACCGCCGCGCTGAGCCCGGAAGAAATCGAAGAGAAATTCGATCTGGGCTATCACACCAAACACGTCGACACGATCTTCGCCCGTGTGTTTGGCGAATAACCCAATCTGATCAGTTGGTTCGCAGGGCCCGGATCGCAGGACGCGTTCTGGGCCTTGGTGTTTTGCCAGACGGGTCAAAACAAGCTATGATGTGGGCGTAAATCCGGACAGGAGAAACACGATGATCCGTATTCTGATTTGTGCTTTGGCCATTGGTTGCTCAGCCTCCGTTGCATTGGCCTGTAGTGGTCATTCCAAGCAAACCCAGTCCTGCGCACCAGGTTCGGTTTGGGATGCTGAAACTCAAACCTGCGCCAAAATTACGAACAGCTGAGAAAATTTTTTCCCATTTGTGAATAAACGCGAGCCTTCGGTTGTTAGCTTTTGAGAGAAACGCACTATGCTTTCTGTAAGTAGCCCAGACAACGGAGTAGGAAAATGCGCCTAGTACTCGCTTCAGCCATCGCCCTTCAGGCCTTTGCATTCGCGCCGGTCGCGATCGCCGCTGGCGGTGACAGCAGCCCGCCAAAACCGACCAACACGACCAAGAAGTGTTTCTTCGGTCGCGTCTATGACAAAGACGCCGGACGGTGCGTGAAGCCGGACAAGACCAACTTTACTGAAGAAGAGCTGTATGACGCCGTGCGCGAACTGGCCTATGATGGACAGATCGAAAATGCACAGGACATCCTGCGCATCATGGATCAGGATGATGATCGCGTGTTGACTTACTGGGGTTTCACCTACCGCAAAATGGGTGAGCTTGATCTGGCGAATGCCTTCTATTCGAACGCCATTGAGGCGAATCCCGACAACATACTGGCGCGCAGCTATATGGGTCAGGGCTTTGTCACCGAAGGCAAAACCGATCTTGCCATCGCACAGTGGCGCGAGATCAAGGCGCGCGGCGGTGAAGGCACCTGGGCCGAGGCATCCCTGCGCGAGGCGATCCGCACCGGGCTGACTTACAACTACTAAACTTCAGCCTTTCTTTACCCGACTCTCCGTAATCTGCCTGTGGAACAGAAACTTGGCACCACGGGCAGATGCAGGACACAAACTCTTTGGTTCAACTGGCACCGGGGACATCAACACCCGCAGCCGACGCCCAGAACGACGCGCCCCGCGTCGTGCCCAAGGCGTTGAGCAACCGACAAAAA
The DNA here is from genome assembly GCF_059611065.1 of Ruegeria sp. CDSB086. Classification (NCBI taxonomy): domain Bacteria; kingdom Pseudomonadati; phylum Pseudomonadota; class Alphaproteobacteria; order Rhodobacterales; family Roseobacteraceae; genus Ruegeria; species Ruegeria sp. CDSB086. The sequence goes on from NZ_JBXWOV010000003.1 coordinate 270,211, forward strand.
GCCGCCGTCGTGGTGCGTCTTTTGTTGAATGAGGGCGCAGATATCCCCCTGGAAGAACTTCCCGACGATTTGCAGGAAAAGCTGACGCACCAGCTGGGTCAGATGGGCCTAGTGGATCGCATCACGCTGGCATCCGTCGCACATGAATTTGCCGAAGCGCTGGACAGTGTCGGCCTGTCTTTTCCACATGGGTTGGCCGGTGCTCTGGACGCAGTCAGCGACAAGATTACGCCGGCAACAGCGGCTAGGTTGCGGAAGGAAGCCGGGGTGCGCCAGATCGGCGATCCGTGGCAACGGCTGCGCGAAATCCCGACAGAAGATTTGGCCACCATCGCTCTGGCCGAAAGCACTGAAATTGCAGCGGTCATGTTGTCCAAGCTGGAAACTGCAAATGCCGCGCAACTTCTGGGTCACCTGCCCGGCCCGGTCGCGCGGCGCATCACCTATGCCGTGTCCAAAACGGCCAACATCACACCCGAGGCGGTTGAACGGATTGGCTGGTCGCTGGCGGCGCAACTTGATCGACGCCCGGCCACGGCCTTTTCGGATGGCCCCGGAGCGCGGGTCGGTGCGATTCTGAACCAATCAGCCGCAGCGACGCGCGACGGGCTTTTGACGGCCCTGGATGAAGAAGACACCGACTTTGCAGCTTTGGTGCGCCAATCAATATTCACCTTCGCCCATATCCCGGCCCGCATCCTGCCCAGGGACGTGCCTGCGATTCTGCGTGGATTGGATCAGGCTGATCTCGTCACCGCCTTGGCTGGCGCCACGGCCGAGAATGACAAAGCCGCGGTCGAGTTCCTGCTATCCAACATGTCGACACGTATGGCGGATAACCTGCGCGAGGAAATCACCGAACGCGGCAAGGTGAAGCTGGCAGAAGCCGAAGAAGCGATGACACTTGTCATCGGCTCAATTCGAACACTGGTCGACGAAGGCGCAATAGCGTTGATCGAAGAGGATAGCGAAGAGTGACGGGCAAGTCCGATCCGGCAAGTCAAAACATGGCTTTGTTTTGCAACGCTTGTGGTTGCGGTTTCCGCCTTGTATGTCTTGCCCGGCAAATCGCAACAGCCGGTGAGACCTATTCATGCCCGTCGAAAAGTCGGAACTAAGCCGCACAGAGCTTAGAAAATACTACATCACTGGATTGTTCATGAAGGGCGTCATCGGGACCTTGAGGTTGTTGCCCTATGAAACACGTCTGGCCACCATGGGCGCAATCGCACGTGGGCTTTCACCGTTGATCGGCTTTACCAAACGCGTGCGCAGCAACTTGAAATTGACCCGCCCTGACCTGTCAGAAGCCGAGGTCAACAGAATTTGCAGCGCCGTTCCGGACAATGCCGGTCGCGCGATTATGGAGCATTTTTCGCCGGAAGGGTTCACCGAACGTCAGCGCACGGCAAAGGTAAGCGGCTCGGGTGTTGCCGCATTTGACACTGCCGTCGCCGAAGGGCGACCGATCATGATGATCACCGCGCATTTTGGTCACTATCTTGCGGCACGCATCGCCCTGCAGGAACGCAGCGGTCAACCGATTGGGTGCCTCTATCGCCGCATGGCGAACCCTTATTTCAACGACATGTATGTCGAGGCGTTCCATAAGACCGGCTCGCCGATGTTTGAACAGGGCCGTCGCGGAATGGTGGAGATGGTTCGTTCGCTCAAAAAAAATGGGATCATCGCGATCGTATCCGATCTGCACGCCCATGGCGGTGAAGAGCTGACATTCTTTGGCAAACCCGCCGTGACCTCAGTCCTGAATGCAGAACTGGCAATGAAATACAACGCCGTCCTGATCCCATGCTATGCGGTGCGGCAACCAAACGGCGTGGACTTTGAAATCGTGCTACACGATCCGGTGCCGCATACAGATCCGAAGACCATGACCCAGTTCACCAATGACGATCTTGAGGCCATGGTAAGACAGCATATGGGTCAGTGGTTTTGGATCCACCGGCGCTGGAAAGCCTGGAACGGTTTGGGCGTGCAGCCCGAGGACATGCCCTGATTATTTGACCCGCGCGGCTGCCACGATCGGGCCGTGCCCTGCCCTTTGCACCAGCACAACTACCGGATAATCTGTGTCGACGGTTACCGAATACGCCTGAGGCGCGACGCCGTCCCATTGACCTGCCATATGCCAGGCCTCGACAACATTGGCATAGTCCAGATCGTGGCCAGCCAGCTCTCCGCGTCGGATCGAGGCATGGCGCATCGGTGAATACTGAATGACCCTAATGTCATAGGTTTCTCCGGCCGGCAGTTCGACCGGCGTCACATCCACCGATACATCATCACCCGAGCGCACGGCCGTCACGGATGCTTGCGGGGTGGCCTTGAGATGTGCATTGATCAGGCGATCCAGTTCCCGCGATTGCGCCCCGACCACATCCTGCTGCCCATTCACCACCATCTGAGGCGTATAGATCATCGACCGCCCACCTTCTCGCGCATAAGTGCGCTGGCGCAGAGTGTGATCCGGGTCGGCATATTCGTCCTTCCAGCCGATGTAGTCCCAGTAATCCACATGCAGTGCCAGGCCGATCACATCGTCGCGTTTGGCCAAATCATGCATGATCCGGTCGGCAGGCGGACAGGACGAACAGCCCTGAGATGTGAACAACTCAACCACAACCGGGTCGCCCCCGGCCAGGGCTGCTGTAGAGAGAAACAAGGAAACTAGCGCTGTCGCGCGAATGGATCTGAACATTACGGGTCTCGGGCCTTTGGCTGGGTGTACTGCCCGGTTTAAACGCAAGCCCGTTCAACCTCCAATCAACGTTTCTTGAGACATGCGACCATCGTTACCCTTAAATTTTGTGTGCAATGGTATACATAACTCAATGAGCTCACCACCTTGGTCCTTGAACCAAAGGCGTTGGTGATGCAGATAAAGATTAGCGAATCCCGGGATCTAAGTCATTTCAGAGGGAGGCCACAGATGCCCATCAAAGTCGGACAAGATACCGCCAAAACACGCCGCAACCTTAGCGTGAATGGCAAATCCATTTCATATTATTCTATCCCCGCCGCGCAAGAGGCCGGTCTGGGTGATTTTTCCAAGCTTCCCGCCGCGCTCAAAGTGGTGCTCGAGAACATGCTGCGGTTCGAGGACGATGGTTTTTCCGTCGCGGTCGACGATATCAAAGCCTTTGGCGAATGGGCACGCAATGGCGGCAAGAACCCGCGCGAGATTGCGTATCGCCCTGCCCGCGTGTTGATGCAGGACTTTACCGGCGTTCCGGCTGTTGTTGATCTGGCCGCGATGCGCGATGGCATCAAAGGGCTGGGCGGCGATGCGCAGAAGATCAACCCGCTGAACCCGGTTGATCTGGTCATCGACCACTCGGTCATGATTGATGAATTCGGCAACCCGCGCGCGTTCCAGATGAACGTGGATCGCGAATATGAACGCAACATGGAGCGTTACCAGTTCCTGAAATGGGGGCAGTCAGCCTTCAACAACTTCCGCGTTGTTCCCCCCGGAACCGGCATCTGCCATCAGGTGAACCTGGAATACCTGGCGCAAACAGTCTGGACCGACACCGATCAGAACGGCGACGAAGTCGCCTACCCTGACACGCTGGTTGGCACCGACAGCCACACAACCATGGTCAACGGCATGGCCGTTCTGGGCTGGGGCGTCGGCGGGATCGAGGCCGAGGCCGCGATGCTGGGCCAGCCGATCTCGATGCTCATCCCTGAGGTAGTAGGCTTTGAGCTGACCGGCGCGATGGTGGAAGGCACCACTGGCACTGACCTTGTTCTAAAAGTCGTCGAGATGCTGCGCGCGAAAGGCGTGGTGGGCAAATTTGTCGAGTTCTACGGGAGCGGTCTGGACCGTTTGCCGTTGGCTGACCGCGCAACGATTGCCAATATGGCCCCCGAGTATGGCGCGACCTGCGGCTTCTTCCCGATTGATGGTGAGGCCCTGCGCTATATGCGTAACACCGGTCGGGATGAGGATCGCCTGGCACTGGTCGAAGCTTATGCCAAGGAAAACGGCCTTTGGCGTGATGAGAACTACGCGCCCATCTACACCGACACTCTGACGCTGGACATGGGCACGATCGTTCCCGCTATCTCCGGCCCGAAACGACCGCAGGACTATGTTGCGCTGACCGACGCCAAGGCGGCATTTACCAAGGAAATGGCCGAAACCTTTAAGCGCCCGATGGGCAAGCAGGTCGTGGTCAAGGGCGAAAACTACGGCATGGAATCGGGCAAGGTCGTGATCGCCTCGATCACATCCTGCACCAACACTTCGAACCCTTACGTGATGATCGGGGCCGGTCTGGTTGCAAAAAAGGCGCATGAGCTGGGCCTGAACCGACAGCCCTGGGTCAAAACTTCGCTGGCCCCCGGCTCGCAGGTTGTATCTGAATACCTTGAGGCGGCTGGCCTGCAGCAACATCTGGATGCCATCGGGTTCAACCTGGTTGGTTATGGCTGCACCACATGTATCGGCAACTCTGGCCCGATTCAGAGGGAGATCAGTGAAGCAATTGCCGAGGGTGATCTGGTCGCCACGTCCGTCCTGTCCGGCAACCGCAACTTTGAAGGCCGGATTTCGCCGGACGTGCGGGCCAACTACCTCGCCTCGCCACCGCTGGTTGTAGTCTATGCGTTGGCTGGCACCATGGATATCGACCTGACATCCGAGCCGATTGGGCAGGACAAGGACGGCAATGACGTCTTCATGAAGGACATCTGGCCAACCCAAAGCGAAATTGCCGAGCTGGTGCAGGAAACTGTCACCCGCGAAGCGTTCCAGTCGAAATATGCGGATGTCTTCAAAGGCGATGAGAAATGGCAAAGCGTCGAGGTTCCGCAACAGGAAACCTATGACTGGCCGCCGACTTCGACCTATATCCAGAACCCTCCCTATTTTCAGGGAATGGGTACCGAGCCGGGCACGATCTCAAATATCGAAGGGGCCAAGGTGTTGGCGGTTCTTGGGGACATGGTCACGACCGACCACATCTCACCCGCAGGGTCTTTTGCAAGCACTTCACCTGCCGGTCAGTACCTGATCGAACGTCAGGTGCAGCCACGCGAGTTCAACTCCTACGGTTCCCGCCGCGGCAACCACGAGGTCATGATGCGTGGCACATTCGCCAACATCCGCATCAAGAATGAGATGCTGGACGGCGTCGAAGGCGGCTATACCAAAGGTCCTGACGGCGAACAGGCTTCGATCTACGACGCATCAATGGCCTACCAGGAACTAGGCCTTCCGCTGGTCGTCTTTGGTGGCGAGCAATACGGCGCCGGCTCATCCCGGGACTGGGCTGCCAAGGGCACGGCCTTGCTGGGCGTCAAAGCCGTGATCGCCGAAAGCTTTGAGCGTATCCACAGGTCCAACTTGGTTGGCATGGGCGTGATCCCGTTCGAGTTCACCGGCGGCGACACCCGCAAGACATTGGGCCTGACAGGCGATGAAACCGTATCAATCCACGGCTTGGATTCGGTCGAGCCGCTGCAAGAGGTGCCCTGCACCATCATTTTCGGCGACGGAACCGAGAAAACAATCACGCTGAAATGCCGGATCGATACCGCGCCCGAGATCGAATACATCGAAAACGGCGGCGTGCTGCAATATGTGCTGCGGAACCTTGCCAAGGAAGATTAAAGCAACAAAGCCCCGGCCAATGCGCCGGGGCTTTTTCTTGGGTGCCAGCGCAACTAGCAGAAATAAGAAATAGAGCGCGTGCAGCAGGCACGCTCCGGATGGCAACGGATCAGATCACTGGCCGGCTTTTTCCAGTGCCGGGCGGATCCTGCTTTCGATGACGCGCTGCGTAATCGGACCGGCAAAGCGCAGGATGATTGTGCCCTCTCCGTCGATTACATAAGTTTCCGGAACACCGTAAAGACCCCAGTCCAGCGCCATGCGCCCTTGTTCATCCCGTCCGATGGCCTCATATGGGTCGCCCAGTTCGGTCAGAAAACCTTCGGCATTGGCCAACTGATCCTTGTAGTTGATGCCATAGACCGGGATGCCCTCTTCGGACAGCGCCTCAAGGTTGGGGTGCTCAGCCCGGCAGGGCGCACACCAGCTGGCCCAATAGTTGACCAGCTTGACCTCACCATCACGCAGGGTGTCATCGTCGAACAACGTTTTGCCCGGAAACTCGGTCAGAGCGACAGGTGGCGCGGGCTGCCCTTCGCGTGCAGATGGCAAGGCATCGGGGTCATCCCGGAACATGCCAATGCCGGCCAAAACGGCAAAAGCGCCGAAGATCAACGGCGGCGCAACCATCAGGGGTGAGATTTTAGCCATTGCGTGACATCCTGTGTTCGAGCTTTTCCATTTCCGCCCGGACTTTGCGCCCACGCATTACGCTGAGAGCCACCAGTGCAATCAGCAACCCCAGCGAGGCCGCATAGGACCACAGGACCGCGTCGGCATATTTTCCAAGATCAGGGATCATCCGTTTAGCCTTTCTCGCGCCAGCAGCGCCTTAATCCGTCGCGCCCGGATTTCCGTTCCTGTGCGATACAGAACCAACGCAATGAACAGCAGCACAAATCCGATGATACATACCAGCAGCGGATAGAAATAAATGTTGCTGACTTTTTCTTCGGTATCCGCGCCGGTGACGGCTGCGGCGCGCATCACGGATGCCCCCTGATGCAGGCCTTGGTTCCAGAAGTTCACCGCATAGCGGCTGAGCAAGGCAAAAACCGACCCCACCAGACACAGGACCGAGGTCAGATCAGCGGCTGTATCGGAATCCTCGATCGCTTCCCACAGGGCTACGTAGCCAAGGTAAAACAGAAACAGGATCAGGAAAGCCGTCAGGCGTGGATCCCAGGCCCACCACGTACCCCACATCGGTTGCCCCCAGATCGCGCCGGTTGCCAACGCGATCAGGGTCATCACGATACCGATGGGAGCTGCCGCTCGCGCAGCGAGTGCACTGACATGGTGGCGGCGCACCAGCCAGACCAAAGATGTGGCCAGCATCATCAGCCAGCAATTGATCGCCATCAGCGCCGCAGGCACATGCAGGTAAATGATCTTGACGGTCGAGCCCTGCTTGTAGTCATCCGGCGTGAAGAAAAAGCCCCAGATCAGCCCGACGACCAGACACACAAAAGAAGTCATCCAGAAGAACGGCAGGACCCGCTCGCTGGTCGCGAGGAATTTGCGCGGGTTGGCGTATTCCCAGAGGGTATTGGCTTTGGCTGCGATAGACATGGGCTCTACTTAGTCCGACTCGTGTTTGTTCTCAATTGACATCAGTCAAACTGCGACCGTGTCACCGAAGGTTGATCCGCAGCACGGCCGCACTGGCAAAAGGCAACAGAGCAATCGTGGCCGCCGTGATCCCTGCCAGCATCAACAGCGGTGTCTGCGTTTCCATCCCCGTGGCGCCGCGGCGTGCGACTTCGGCCCCGAAGATCAGCGTGGGAACATACAACGGCAGGACAAGCAATGACAACAATAGCCCCCCCCGTTTCAGGCCGACAGTCAGAGCTGCGCCAAAGGTCCCGATCACACTCATGGCCGGGGTGCCGACCAAAAGTGAGATCACCAGCCAGAAAAAGCCTGGCACCGGCAAGTTCAGTAGCACACCCAGAAACGGCGCGGCTAGAACCAGTGGCAAACCCGTTGTTATCCAGTGGGCCAGCGCCTTGATCGACACAACCGCCTCAAGCGGCAAGGGCGCGGTGGCCAACAGGTCAAGCGACCCGTCTTCCCAATCCAACGCAAGCAGACGATCAAGCGATAACAGGCAGGCCAAAAGCGCGCCCAGCCAAAGCACACCCGGGGCAATGGTCGACAGCAGCGAAGATTGCGGGCCGACTGAGAACGGCACCAGAACGGTCACAATCAAAAAGAACGCCAGACCAAGGCCAAACCCCCCGCCCGCGCGGAAGGCCAGTTTCAGGTCGCGCAGCAGCAGGGCGATCACAGGAAGCCTCCGTCAAAGTCGTCGATGGGTTTTGGTTTGGCTTTGTTGGGACCCACATCCAGAACCGCGCCGTCCAGACCAAGGTCGATATGGGTTGCGATCAGGGCGGAACCGCCCTGCCCCAGATGGGCACGAACGGTATCGGCGAACATCTGGACGGCGCTTTTGTCCAGTGACACCGTCGGTTCGTCCAGCATCCAGATCGGCCGCCCGGTGATCAGCATCCGGGCCAGTCCAAGGCGACGTTTCTGCCCGGCGGACAGGTTTCCCGCATGGCGGTCCGACAGCTCGTTCAAGGCAAAGGCATCCAATGCCGGTTGGATGTCATCTGTCCCAAAGACCGAGGCCCAGAAGGTCAGGTTTTCCACAACCGTCAACGTTGGCTTCAACCCGTCAGAATGCGAGGCGTAGGCAATTTGATCCTCGGCCCCGTCAATGGTTCCGCTCAACGCCGGCTGCAACCCCGCAAGTGTACGCAGCAAAGTTGTTTTGCCGATCCCGTTTGGCCCACGCAGGATCAGTGCTTGCCCGGATTGAAGCGAGAAGTTGAGCCCCTCGAGCACGGGGATACCCCCGCGGGTGATGGCAAGATCGGTTACGGTCAGTGTCATACCTTCCCGCTTATCTTATTGCGCATAGGGGCAAAAGGCGGGATTTGCCGCAGGGCAATGCCCGAGCCGCTTTCGGATAAACATGAAAATGAGGGGCTACCCCCTCCCGCTCCCCGGGATATTTTTGGTCAGATGAAACGGATCCCGTCAGGTGGGAAGCAAAGCCAGCGCGATGCGGCGGCCTTCGGAGAGCAGAACATTGTAGGTACGGCAGGCTGCAGGAGAGTTCATGATCTCAACGCCTATGCTGGCCTGCTCAAGCGCCGCTCGAAGGTCTGAGGGGATATGGGCCAGATCAGCGCCCGTTCCGATCAACAGGACATCCACATGCCCAGCCAGTGTAAGCAAAGAGGATTGATCGTCGTATCCGCCCCAACCGGTGGTGCCCGATGGACCGGTCAGAACCGCCCCTTCGTGGACCTGGCCACCAATACGGAAAAAGCCGGGCCCGTAGCCATCGACCGGTGTTGCGTTGTTATATGTTATCTCATTCAACCGCATGGATATCTTCTATGCCCCAAAGCGGCAGGCCCGACAAGGCGGCCAGCGCGATGACCACGTAGGCGGCGGTGCGGTAGAGCTTTTCCTTTTCGGGGTTGAATAGCCAGCCGCCCAGCCAATTGCCCAAAAGGTTCGGGACCGACAGAGCCAGCCCCAGAACAACACTGTCGAAGGTCACACGCCCCATGACAGACAGAGAGCCGAAAATAAGAAAGTCGAAGCCGAAAAGGAACAGCAGGATCGTGGCCCGAATGACTTCTACCGGCAGCGGACGGGACATGTAAAACAGGATCACCGCCGGTCCAGGCAACCCAGCGACGCCGCCGAGAAAACCCGCAGCGCCACCGATGGCTGTCACCATCGCGCGTCGCACGCGGCCTTGGTAGCGTAATCCAAGGATCAGGATAGCGAGCATGAACAAGGCCAGGAAGCTGACCGCGTATCGGAACACCTCGGGCTCGACCTGCGTGAGGACCCACAAGCCAACAGGCAGGATCAAAGCGCAGCCAAGCAGCAACCGTGCCAGGTCTCCGCGGTCTACGGCGCGCCACGCCCGCCGCAGGTTGGGGAGTGGCCCGAAGATATCCATGATCGTCAGTCCGATCAGCGCCCCAAACGGGCCGAGGAACGGAGTGGCCAGAGGCAGAAAAATCAGCGCGGTGCCAAAGCCGGAAAACCCGCGTACGATGCCGCCTAGCGTCGCTGCAAAAAAGATAACGGCCAGCCCCGTGGGGGACTGGCCGAGAATATCAGGCATCCACATTTGCGAACTGGTTGCCCGCGTTGTTGGACGGCTTCGACCAGTCGCGCTTGACGCCCAGCCACAGCAGGATGGTCGAGGCCACAAAGACCGAGGAATACGTCCCTACGATCACGCCCCAGATCATCGCGAAAACAAAGCCGCGGATCACGTCCCCGCCCAGTACGTAAAGCGAGATCAGCGCCAGCAGCGTGGTGACCGAGGTCATCACCGTCCGGCTAAGCGTTTCGTTGATCGAGATGTTCAGGACCTCTTTCAGGTCCTTCTTCTTGTACTTCCGCAGGTTCTCGCGGACGCGGTCAAAGACGACCACGGTGTCGTTCAGCGAATACCCCACGATGGTCAGCAATGCGGCGATGATGGCCAGATCGAACCGGATTTGCAGTTCCGAAAATATGCCGATCGTGAGGATTACGTCGTGAACCAATGCGGCCACCGCGCCCAAGGCGAACTGCCATTCGAAACGCAGCCAGATATATACCAGCACCGCTCCGATCGCCAACACCACCGCGATAACCGCAGTTTGGATCAGCTCACCCGAGACTTTAGGACCGACGGATTCAACGCTTTCAAACGGCAATTTGAGGCCCGGATCAGCAGCAGCAAGCACCTCGCCGACCTGAGTGATCACGTCCGATGTAACCGCCTCGGCGTCTTCTTGAGCCTGGATACGGATCATCGCAACATTCTCATTCGGTCCAAAGTTTGGATCGAAAATCTCTGTGATTGTCACATCCCCCAATTCCAACGGGGCAAGGGCGTCACGATAGACTCCGACATCAATCTCTTGGGTGCTTTGCGTCCGGATCGTTGTGCCACCGCGGAAGTCGATGCCGAAGTTCAGCCCCTGAAGCATGAAGGACGTGAACGCCACGATCATCATCAAGGCCGAGATACCCAGCCAGATTTTCCATCGGCTGAAGAAATCGAACGAGGTATTCTGGGGTACGAGTTTCAGTCTCATGTCAAACCTCGATCGTTTTCGGGCGGCGGCGTTCAAACCAGATCACGATCATCAGGCGCGTCACGAAGATCGCGGTGAAGACCGAGGTCAGAATGCCCAGACCCAGCGTGATGGCAAAACCGCGTACCGGACCGCTGCCCATGGCAAACAGGATAACAGCGGTGATGAATGTGGTCACGTTTGCGTCCAGAATGGCCGACAACGCCTTTTCATAACCCAGTTCGATCGCGCGCGCCGGGCCTCTGGCGGATTTCAGTTCTTCGCGGATACGCTCAAAAATCAGCACGTTGGCATCCACCGCCATACCAACCGTCAGCACGATACCGGCGATACCGGGCAGCGTCAGGGTGGCTCCGATCAGGGACAACAGACCAAACAGCAGGCCGACGTTGATGATCAGGGCGACGTTGGCAAAGAGACCAAACAAACCATAGCTGAGCGCCATAAAGGCAAGCACCGCGACGAAGGCTACGATGGTTGCGACCTTACCCGCGTCGATGCTGTCCTGCCCCAGTTCGGGGCCGATGGTACGCTCTTCGAGGAATTCCAGCCCGGCTGGCAACGCGCCTGCGCGCAACAGAACAGCCAGATTGGTGCTTTCTTCGACGGTGAAGTTGCCGGTGATGATGCCCGAACCGCCGGGAATGTGGCTTTGAATGACAGGGGCTGAGATGACCTCATCATCAAGAATGATTGCGAACGGCTGGCCGATATTTTCCAGCGTATAGTCGCCGAACTTGCGCGCTCCCGAAGTGTTGAACCGGAAGCTGACCGCTGGGCGACCGTTCTGGTCGAAGGCTGGCTGCGCGTCCACCAGCTCTTCACCGGTGACGACTGGGGCCGCCTCGACTGTGTAAAACAAACCGGTTTCGTCGATGGAGGGGAGGACCTGTTCGCCAATCCCCGGCACTGCGTCCGGGTTGGTGCCCCGCCCCACAACGGGATTGAATGTCAGCTGAGCGGTGGTGCCGATGATCTCTTTCAGTTCACCAGCACTGCCGATACCCGGCACCTGAATAAGGATACGATCCGCACCCTGCCGTTGGATCGTGGGTTCACGCGTTCCGACCTCGTCAATACGACGGCGCACAATCTCAAGCGACTGGCGCACAGTGCGGTCGTCTGTGGCAAGTTTTTCCGCCTCGGACAGTTGAACAACGATTGTGTCGCCTTCAGCCCGCGCCTCGATATCGGTTGCCCCTACACCGGTCAGGGTTTGCACCTGACGGGCCAGGCCGCGCACAACTTCAAGCGCTCGGGACATACCCTCGGGCTGGCTGATGCGCACCCGAATCTCGTCCGGGGCCGACTCTTGCTTGCGGATGGTGCCTACAGTGGCGCGCTCATCCCGCAGCGCATCGCGAATTTCGGGCCACATGGCCTCCATCCGGGATTCGTACACATCGCCGACCTGAACTTCGGCCAACAGATGCGCACCACCGCGCAGATCGAGGCCCAGATTGACCAGCGACGACGGCAGCCAGTTCGGCCATTGCGCCGCCTCGGCCTGCATTTCGGGAGTGTCGATGCCAAGCTCAATTGCGGCCTTGGCATCGTTGGATTGCTCGACGCGCGTATAAAACGCATTCGGCAGGGCAAGGATCAGACCGATCACGCAGACCAGCCAGATCAGAACCCGCTTCCAGGTATCAATTTGCAGCATTACCCTGCCTTTTCAAGGAATTGTGGCGCGAAGTTACTTCGCGGGCTCAGTCTTGTTCAGAACCTGCGCAATGGTCGACTTGACCACACGAACCTTCACACCCTCGGCGATTTCAACTTCGATCTCGTTGTCGCCTTCCTTGACCTTGGACACTTTGCCGATCATTCCACCCTGGGTGACGACCTGATCGCCGCGACGCACGGCTTCGACCATGGCCTGATGTTGCTTCATCTTTTTTTGCTGCGGACGGATCAGCAGAAAATACATGATCGCGAAGATCAGGATCAGCGGGAGAAACTGGGCGATTGCGCCACCTTCCATGGGATATTCCTTTGTTTTGGTGCTGCGGAAATGCTCCGCAAATTTGGCGGGAACCTATGCTCTGAATTGCGCCTTTGCAAGCGAAGGCAACGCTGTACACCGCCCTGACCCGGCCACAGTGCACAAAGAACAAGCCAGGCGTTGCAGATATGTCCTAGGCACCTCGCTGAAACCGGGTATAGTTCGGGTTAAGGGGGACATATGGCAAGGCAATTCAAGCCCTTCCTTTTGCTGGTTTATTTTCTGACGGCCCTGGCGTCCAGCCTGTGGTTTTCGGACGTCGTACTGGCACAGGAAACACCGACAGAGCCCCCTGCTTCTGACGGGGCGGACTCGGACAGTTTCGTGGCTCCGGTCATCGTGGACGGGGACGTATTGTTCCAGGTCAGGGGATCCAGTGCCCTGCCCGCGCCAGAGAGGGCGGAAGACGTTCAGGACAAGATCATCGAAATCGCCGAAGCCTCGGATGCACTGACGGTTGAGGTGACATACGAAGAGACCGAGTTCGGCATTTGGACCCTGGCCGATGGCGAGAGAGTCTCGATCGTCACCGAAGCCGATGCCGAGTTGGATCAGATGGAGCTTAGCGTTCTAAGCGTTTTGCACGGGAACGCGATCAAAAAATCCATCGAAGACTACCGCGCCAACCGCACCGATCGGGCGCGCGTGTCCGGTGCAATTGAGGCAGTGGCATGGACCATTGGTTTTGTGGCGTTTGTGGTGGCAATCCTGTGGGTGCACCGTCGGATTCGACGGAAGACATTAAAATTTGTCTCACTTCACCTCAAGGACGTGGAAACTGCCACAGCCAAAAGCGTTCAGGCCGAAGCGATCGCTGCGCTGGTACGATATGGGTTGAACTTCGTTCTGCTCATCATCTTCTTTCTCGGCTTTTATTACTACCTTTCGTTTGTTCTGCTGGCTTTCGCCGAAACCCGCTATTTTGCGCAGCTGTTGCTGACCTATCTGACCGAGCCGGTACTGCTGATCTTCAAAGGCATTATCAGTTACATCCCCAATTTGATCATGCTGGGCCTGATTTCTTGGGTGGCGCTGTACATCATCAAGGGGATGCGGGTGTTCTTCGACGCGGTCGAGGCGGGTTCCTTCGACATGGGCGATTTCGAAAAGCACTGGGTCAGCCCAACCTTCAACATTGCCCGTGTTGTGGTGATCATGATCGCCTTGGTCTTTGCCGTTCCCTACATCCCCGGATCGGATTCGGCGGCGTTCCAGGGGTTGACGATCCTGGTTGGTGCCATGCTGTCGCTTGGTGCAAATTCTGTCGTCTCAAACATGCTGGCAGGACTGTTTGTGATCTATCGTCGCTCGACCTCGATCGGGGACCGAATTCAGATCGGCGACCACATCGGCGATGTAGTTCAGATCAAACTGATGGAGACGCATCTGAAATCCATTAAGAACGAACTGATCTCGATCCCTAATGCGCAACTGATGAATTCGGATGTGGTGAACTTCTCGAAGAAAACAGACGGCAGCGGACTGCTTCTGCATACCACGGTTGGCATCGGCTATGAAGAGCCGCCCGAGAAGGTCGAGGCGATGCTGATCGAGGCCGCCAACCGCACCAAGGGGATCAAGTCCAAGCCGGAACCGTTTGTTTTGTGGACAGCATTAGCCGATTACGCGATCAATTATCAAATCAACGGGTATTCGACACGCGGCAGTATTATTCCAAAGATTAAATCGGACCTGCATCGCAACATCGTGGCCGTGTTCAATGAAAACAGTGTGCAGATCATGACGCCCTCTTACATGGCTGATCCGCCTGATCCCAAGATCCCAACCGAACATTGGGATGGCCATCTGGCGCATGAAACACACGAGGATGCCGATAAGTCGTAACCGGCGCTACACCCCGCCTTTCAGATGGTGCATAAGCGGTTTCAGTGATTCACGCATTTAAGGATCTGAACCATGCACGACATCCGCGCCATTCGCGAAAACCCCGCCGCCTTCGACGCCGCACTTGCGCGCCGTGGGGACGCGCCGGTGTCGTCAGATTTGCTGAGACTGGACGAAAGCCGCCGGGCCAAGATTCAGTCCGCAGAAACGGCACAAGCCGAACAGAACAAGGCCAGCAAAGAAGTCGGTGCCGCCAAGGCACGCGGCGACGAGGCTGAATTTCAACGCCTGCGCGCGCTGGTCGCCGAGAAAAAGGCCGAAATTGCCCGGATGCAGACCGAGGCCAAGGATCTGGATGCGCTGCTGACTGATCAGCTGATCCGCATCCCGAATCTGCCAGCCGAGGACGCGCCAGAAGGTGCGGACGAGAACGACAATGTCGAGGTCAACCGCTGGGGCACTCCGCGTGAGTTGGATTTTGCACCGAAAGAGCATTTTGAAATCGAGGCCGTTCAGAACGGCATGGATTTTGAAACGGCGGCAAAGCTGTCCGGCTCGCGTTTCGTCCTGTTGTCCGGCGGCGTCGCCCGCGTTCACCGCGCACTGGCGCAGTTCATGCTGGACACGCATATCAACGAAAATGAACTGACTGAAGTGAATGCTCCGGTTCTGGTTCTGTCCGAGATGATGCAGGGCACAGGTCAATTGCCGAAGTTTGGCGAAGACAGCTATCAGACCCGCGAAGGCTGGTGGCTGATCCCGACGTCCGAGGTGTCGCTGACCAATATCGTCAACGACACGATGATTGAAGAAAGCTACCTGCCCCGCCGCTACACCGCGCATTCCCTG
Source organism: Ruegeria sp. CDSB086 (assembly GCF_059611065.1). NCBI lineage: Bacteria > Pseudomonadati > Pseudomonadota > Alphaproteobacteria > Rhodobacterales > Roseobacteraceae > Ruegeria > Ruegeria sp. CDSB086. The sequence continues at coordinate 285,677 of NZ_JBXWOV010000003.1, forward strand.
TGCTTCCGGTCTGAGGCCGGATCGGCTGGCCGGGACACGCGCGGCATGTTGCGCCAGCACCAGTTCGAAAAGGTCGAAATGGTCTCGGTCACCCATCCCGACAAGTCGGATGAAGAGCAAAAACGCATGCTGCGCTGTGCCGAAGGTATTCTGGAAAAGCTGGGCATCCCCTATCGCACCGTGATCCTGTGCACAGGCGACATGGGCTTTGGCGCGCGCCGTACCTTTGACATCGAAGCATGGCTGCCGGGTCAGGATACGTACCGTGAGATCAGTTCAGTCTCGACTTGTGGTGATTTTCAGGCGCGCCGGATGAACGCGCGCTTCCGTCCCGTGGCAGGAGGCAAACCGGAATACGTTCACACCCTGAACGGATCCGGTCTGGCTGTTGGGCGCTGCCTGATCGCCGTGCTGGAAAACGGCCAGAACGCAGACGGCACCGTCACCCTGCCCGAGGTTCTGGCCCCCTATCTGGGTGGTAAGCTGACGCTGCAACTGGACGGCACGCTGGCATAAGAAAACCGGCGGCCAACAGGGCGCCGGTTCAAGAGGCTTAAGGGCGGAGAAGGCTTACTTCTTCGCCTTTTTCTTATCCTTCTTTTTATCTTTTTTCTTATCTTTCTTCTTGTCCGTCTTGTCGGCCTTTTTCTTTTTATCTTTCTTCTTATCTTTCTTCGCCTTGGCCTTCACCTTGTCCTTGGCTTTTGAAAAGACGGCTTCCATTTCCTCAAGCTTTTTAGCGGCCTTTTCAGCCTTGGCTTTGGCCTTAGCCTTCTTTTTTGCCTTGGCTTCTGCCAGTTCGGCTGCGGCCTTTTCCTCAGCCGCTTTGCGCGCAGCCTCTTCCGCCCGCTTGTCGGCAGCGGCGGCGGCGATGGTCTTGCGGGGCGCTGTTCGGCGCGCTGCGGGCTTTTTGGCAGGCGCGCGGCGCGTACTTGTTTTCGCAGCAGGGCGTTTGGCGGCTGGCTTAGTCGCGGCGGGTTTTGCGGCTGCTGGTTTCGCCGCAATCGCCTCTTTCGCGGCGGCAATCAGGACGGCTGCGCGGGCTTTGCCGATACGAGGAGCTTTGACCAGTGCAGCGGGGGTTGCCTTGGCAACAGCTTCAGCGGTTTTGAAACCGTTGGCGGTGAGTGACTTTCCTAGCCCCTCTCCAACGCCTTTTATTGCGGTCACTGCGGTCATTCTTTGTCCTTTCCGATTTTCCCTGCATTATCTTATGTATACCAGATACACGTTCTCACAAGCCAGTGCCCAGGGATGCAGGTCATTTGTGTCAGCTACTGTGTGCGAGGTTACCGGATTGATCCTTTCCGGGAAACGGAACAAGCCGCTTGGCGTCTTCGTCCCACAGTTTCAGGTTTAAAGCGGCAACAGCCTCGGGGAATTTGATCCGGCGGGGCGTGAATTCGGGCGGTAGGTTATAGTGGCATGCACGCAGCCGATAAGACGGAATGCGCGCATTGAAATGATGGATGTCGTGCAGCGTGATGCACGCAACCGCATTGTCGAACCACCACCCGAAATCCAGCGCCGATGATCCCTGAAGCGCCGCTAGTTGCGGGTCCAGATCCGGACGACGGTCCCAGTATGTGTCTTCGAAATTGTGCTGCAGATAGACCAAAAACACACCCAGCATCCCGCCCAAAAGCGAAAACACCAACCAGACCAGAATACCCGTGGCGCCAGCTATCAGGTAAAGAAGGCCAAGAAAGACGATGATCGACAAGTTGTGGAGCAATACCCCCTTCACGCCAAACCGAATCGTGTTTTTGGGCCACCGATAGCGGACGAAATACGTGAACAGAGCCCCGGCCGGAACCAGGATGAAAGGATTTCGGTAGAGCCTGTAAAACAGGCGCGCTTTCCAATCCGCCTTGTTCCATTCCCGCACGGTCATCGTATGGATTTCGCCCGTCTCACGGTGCTCGAGATTGCCGATACCGGCGTGGTGCAGGTTGTGATTCTGTTTCATCACCTCGAAGGGCGCAAAGGTGAACGGCGAAAGCCCGTGCCCCGCCCACTCGTTTTGGCGACGTGTCTCAAACAGCGAGTGATGCCCGCAATCGTGCTGTAGCACGTAAAGGCGCACCGCCGAAAAGGCAAAGACGACCCCGGCCGGGATCATGACATACCAGCGATCCACATAGGCAATCGCCAGCGCCAGCGATGTGAAATACATCGCGAAGGTTCCAAAATAGCTCAGCGCGGCCAATCTGTTGTCCTGAACCGCGTATTGCCGAGTGTATTCCCTCAGATCCATCCAGCCGCTCCTCACGTTGGTCAGGTCCAATGGTTGTCAAAAACTGGTGCGGAAGCTCCGCGTGAAATTACGCACACAAAAACAGATGCACGCCAGTGAATGCTAGCGTGGGGAAATGGGGCTGTCACGCCCCTCAGCCGAAAATGCTGAAAATTGGCGCAGTTACGCGCGACCCTTGAGATGTTTGGCCAAGGCACCCGCGTTTTTCTTACGGCGTCCCTTGTACGGGTTCTTGTCCCCCTGTCCGCGCAAAGTCAGGCGGATCGGAGTACCGGGCATGTCAAAAGATTCGCGCAGACCATTGACCAGATACCGGGTGTAACTGGCTGGCATTTTATCAGGGTGCGAACACATGACAACAAAGCCCGGCGGGCGGGTTTTGGCCTGAGTCATGTAACGCAGCTTGATCCGGCGACCTTGCGGGGCTGGCGGCGGGTGCTGTTCCAACATGGCCGTCAGCCAGCGGTTCAGCGCGGCCGTCGGCACACGGCGGTTCCAAATGTCATGGGCCCGCAGAATCGCGGCGCGCAGGCGCTCTAGCCCCCGGCCCGTCTTTGCCGAAACCGTCACCAGCGGTGCGCCACGCAATTGCGGCAGCAAACGTTCGAAGGACTCTTTCAGATCCCGCAGCTTTTCCTGTTTGTCTTCTTCGATGTCCCATTTGTTGATGGCGACAACAACGGCGCGACCCTCGCGCTCGGCCAGATCGGCAATACGCAGGTCCTGCTGTTCGAAGGGGATGGCAGCGTCCAGCAGAACCACCACCACTTCAGCAAATTTCACGGCGCGCAGGCCATCCGAGACTGAAAGCTTTTCAAGTTTTTCCTGCACCTTGGCTTTTTTGCGCATACCGGCGGTATCAAAGATACGCATCGGTGTGCTGTCTCCGTCCGGGTCGGCCCAATCGATCCGCAGACTGATGGCATCGCGCGTAATACCAGCCTCTGGCCCGGTCAGCAGGCGGTCTTCGCCAATGATCTTGTTGATCAATGTGGATTTACCGGCATTCGGGCGGCCAACAACTGCCACCTGCAACGGCTTTTCAGCGGTGATCAGGGGCGTCTCGCCCTCGCCGTCCTCATCCAGTTCAATATCGGTTTCCGGTGCATCCTCGACCGCCTGTTCTTCGGCGGCATCGGCCAAGGGCATAAGCTGGGAATAAAGATCAGTCATTCCTTCGCCATGTTCGCCCGACAGGCGCACCGGCTCACCCAGACCAAGGTTATAGGCTTCAAGCACACCGGCATCCGCTGCGTTTCCTTCGGCCTTGTTGGCCGCAAGGATCACGTGTTTGGAACGTTTGCGCAGAATTTCGGCAAACAATTCGTCGGTCGGCGTGACCCCGACGCGCGCGTCAATCATGAACAGACAGACATCTGCCATGTCTACCGCACGCTCGGTCAGGCGGCGCATGCGGCCCTCAAGGCTGTCGTCGGTTGCGTCCTCAAGCCCCGCAGTGTCGATCACGGTAAAGCGCAGATCCCCCAGACGCCCCGGGCCTTCGCGCAGGTCGCGCGTCACGCCGGGCTGGTCGTCGACCAAAGCCAGACGTTTGCCCACAAGGCGATTGAACAGGGTGGATTTGCCCACATTCGGGCGCCCCACGATGGCGAGGGTCAGCGACATGATACTCAACTTTCAAGACTCAGACGCGCCCTTTAGCGCATCTTGTGGTCAACGGAAAGCGTGCAAATCACCTTTGGTCGACACGACGTACAGTGTTTGACCCGCCACAACCGGTGCCGTGGTCGCGCCACCCGGCACTTCGACACGGTTCACCAGTGCTCCGTCAACAGGGCTGAAGAACCGAACATAGCCATCGTTCGAGGCGATGACGATGCGCCCACCCGCGATGATCGGACCATAATGCGCGTAGACCGCCCCCCGGCGTCCCGGCTTATCCTTGACAAAACCCGGCAGGTCCTGCGCCCAAACAATCGCTCCGGTCGCAGCGTCCAGCCGCACCAGTTGGCTGCGGTCACTGATCAGGAAAATACTGTTGCCAGCGGCCCAGACTGTATCGACGGCCCCCTCGTCTGCGGTCCATATCCGTTCGCCGGAATTGGCGTCAAACGCGACTGTGCGCCCAGAATGGTTGCCGATATAGATCTTATCGCCCGCAACCATTGGTCCACCGGTTACATCGACGATCTGCGCCGCCGCACGTCCGCGACGTCCCCCGGCTACTGACGCGTTCCAGCGGCGAATCCCCCCCCGACGGAACGTCGCTGCGACATCACCCGAGCCAAAGGCGAACACGGAAAAATCTGATGCAATCACTGGCGCCGGCGCACCCAGAACGTTTCCAACGCTTGGGGTGCCCTGAATTTGCCAGGCGATGCGGCCGTCCTTGGTGTTGACCGCCCAGCCAGTTTCGTCACCTGCCACCAGATACAGCAGCCCGCTACTGACCAAAGGCGCGCCGCTACCGGTCGCATTCAACCTTTTTTGCCAACGAACTGCACCGGTTTTGGCATCCAGCGCTGTTAGGCGGCCATAGCCGGAAGACACATAAAGCACACCGTTATCATAGGCCATGCCACCACCCGTGGCATCCGAGTCGCCATCACTTGGCGGAATAAGATCGGTGTTCCAAACAACCTGCCCTTGCGGCGACACTGCAGACACCGTTGCGCCGGCATCAAGCGTATAAATCAACCCGCCCGCAACCACGGGATCAGCCGTGATCCTTTGCTTGCGCGAGTCACCTTGACCGATTGATGCGGACCAGATGCGCTGCGGCGTTGCGCGCAACTGTGCATTGGTCGTCCGGAACGCGGCCGTACCCGGGCTTTGCGGCCAACTCGCGTTGGCTCTTTGCGCCGGAAGGCTGATCGGTTTTGAGCCGCGAGTTTCCACCGTTTCGGTATCGGCAGTGGGCCGGATATCTTCTCGCGGCCCCGGCAAGATAACCTCGGGTTCCCGGCAGGCGGCGACCAGGGTCAGTGAAAGGGCTGCCATCGGCAATCCAATACGGGAGAATAGACTTGCTACCATGATGTTCCGAACTCGCCTGTAAGTTTTCCTGCCGCCACCGGATCAGCCCTGTTGGGCGATCAGCGGCTCTGGTTCGCCACCCAGCGCTACAATCAACTGAGCCGCACGCTGTTGCAGATCCACGCCAACTTCTGCGTCCTGGCGCAAGGCCTGAAGCCGCGTGATGGCCGCGTCAACATTGCCCTCGGACACATCAATCAGGGCCAACTGTTCTTTGGCCAGCAACCGCAGCGGAGCACCCGGCGCAGCCAGCGCTTCGAACTGAAGACGGCGATCGGCTGCGGGCAGAGTGTCGCTTTGCAAAAGCAGCGCCTTGAAAGCCGCGATCGCGCGGTAGATTTCCGGCAGATCCCCTTGGGACGCAATGGCGTTCAGGCTGGCGACCGCATCCTGTTCCGATCCGGCCTCAAACTGAGAGGCCGACAACAGCATGTTAAGAACCGCATCCCCACCCGGCGATTGTGTTTCGACGGCGGCAAGACTGGCGGCACGGTCATCCGACTGATTCTGTGCCAGCGCCGCCAGGATTGAATCACCCAAATCCTGCGCCTGACTGGTTGCGCGCGACTTGCGGACTTCATTGAACGCAGCACCGCCCACGATCAGGACAACCACAAGCACACCGATCCAGCCCCATCTACGCAATAGCAAGAACAGGCGGTCCCGGCGTACCTCTTCGGTCACCTCATCAATAAAACTGTCGACGTCGCTCATCCCTGCCCTCCGGGGCTGCATCCTTGGTGTATGGCGCCATGTCATACCCCGGCGCAATCGCCAAGCCAAGAGCCCGATTTTTTACAATCCCGCCGGTGGCCTGCCCTCTTGTAGAAAAAAATAAACCGAACTATTCAGTTTAGTGTGGAAACGATACATAATCGTCCCCACTTTCTAGCATGACCGCAAAAAAAATGTGGCGCAGAATTCTGGGAGTTGTCCTGCATGCGATTGATTTCATTAGTAAACGCCGCTTTGGTTATTGTTGTTTTGTTTTTTTTGGTTTTCGAACGGGATAGCCTGTTCTCTTTCGCCGGGCGCGCGGAAGCCGAGGCCAGCCCTGAGGTTGCCAGCGAATCTGGCGAAGTCGTGGACGTGGATCAGGCGACGATTGGCGTTGTTGCCCTTAGGTCAACCGCACGTGAAATTGACAGCGCCGTGTTGTTGCGGGGCCAGACCAAGGCCAATCGTCAGGTCGAAGTTCTGGCTGAAACCACATCGACCGTCATCTCAGAGCCTAAGCGCAAAGGCACGTTCGTCGAAGCCGGCGATCTTCTGTGCGAGCTTGATCCAGGCACCCGCCCCGCCAGTTTGGCCGAAGCGAAGGCTGCCAAGCTAGAAGCCCAAAGCCGCATTCCAGAAGCCGAAGCCCGCCTGGAAGAAGCACATGCGCGTGTCGCCGAAGCCGAGATCAACCTGACGGCTGCGAATAAACTGTCTGACTCGGGGTTTGGATCTGAAACACGCAGAATCTCAAGCGAGGCGGCGATGAGAACCGCCGAGGCCGGTATCAAAACCGCCGAAGCCGGTCTTGAGGCCACCCGCGCTGGAATCGAAGCCGCAACCGCCGAGGTCAAAGCCGCGGAACGCGAAATCGATCGCCAGACGATCACAGCACCCTTCAAGGGATTGTTGGAAAGCGATACCGCAGAATTGGGCAGCCTGATGCAGCCCGGTGCGCTATGCGCGACCGTTATCCAACTAGATCCAATCAAGCTGGTGGGTTTTGTGCCGGAAACCGAGGTGAACCGCATCATTGTCGGAACCGAAGCCACGGCGCAGTTGGTCACTGGCCTGCAGGTTTCTGGTCGTGTGACATTCCTGAGCCGCTCGGCCGATGAAACAACCCGCACGTTTGAGGTCGAAATCACTGTTCCGAACCCGGAACTGGCCATTCGGGACGGCCAAACCGCCGACATCCGCATTTCGGCCGCCGGGGCCAAGGCGCATTTCCTGCCGCAATCGGCACTGACCCTGAGCAATAACGGTCAACTCGGTGTCCGCACCATTGGCCAGAGCAACGTGGTCGATTTCCAGCCCGTCGTTCTTCTTCGTGATACTGCCGAAGGCGTTTGGGTCGGTGGCCTGCCGGAAACTGTGGACATCATCGTCATCGGGCAAGAGTTCGTGACCCGCGGCGTCACAGTTGAACCCACATATCGGGAAGCTTCCAAATGACCGGAATCGTCAGTTGGGCCGCCGGCCGGGCCAGAATGGTTCTGGCCTTTATCGCCATCTCATTGGTGATTGGCGGCTTTGCCTATGTCAGCCTGCCGAAAGAAGGCGAGCCAGACATTGAAATCCCTGCCCTGTTTGTCTCGGTTCAGTTTCCGGGCATCTCAGCCGAGGATTCGGAAAACCTGTTGGTCAAACCAATGGAGACCGAACTTGCGGACCTTGATGGGCTGAAAGAGATGACCTCGACCGCCGCCGAAGGGTATGCCGGCGTGGCGCTGGAGTTCGATTTCGGCTGGGACAAAACCGCGATCATGGCTGATGTGCGCGACGCGATGAACAGCGCGCAAGCCGAATTCCCCGACGGAGCCGAGCAATACTCGCTGACCGAGATCAATTTCTCAGAATTCCCCATCGTTATCGTCAACCTGACGGGTGCAGTCCCCGAGCGCACTATGGCGCGGGTCGCCAAGGCTTTACAGGACGACCTTGAGGCGATGGATTCGGTGCTCGAAGCCGGTATCGCGGGCAACCGTGACGAATTGCTTGAGGTCATAATCGACCCTCTTCGGCTTGAGGCATACAACGTCACCGCCGCCGAGCTTATCGATGTTGTGCGCAACAACAATCAGCTGATCGCTGCCGGTGAGGTTGAAACCGCTCAGGGAACATTCTCGGTCAAGATCCCCTCTTCCTTCAAAACTGCGCAGGATGTTTATGGCCTGCCGGTCAAAGTGAACGGCGACCGGGTCGTCACCCTGGGGGAATTGGCGCAGATCAACTATACCTTTGAGGACCGCGAAGGCACCGCCCGTTTCAACGGCGAACAAACCGTCGCGTTGCAGGTGGTTAAGCGCAAGGGCTACAACCTGATCGACACAGTCGAGGGTGTGAAACAAACCATTGCCGCTGCGCAGGCCAAATGGCCGCCCGAGATGCAGGCCGCAATCCAGCTGGGCACCTCGAACGACCAAAGCCGCATCGTCGGTTCGATGGTCAGCCAGTTGGAAGGCTCGGTTCTGACGGCCATCGCACTGGTGATGATCGTTGTTCTGGCCTCTTTGGGCACACGCGCCGCATTGCTGGTTGGTTTTGCGATCCCGACCTCATTCCTGCTGTGTTTTGCGTTCCTCGCAGTCATGGGCATCAGCATCTCGAACATCGTGATGTTCGGTCTGATCCTTGCGGTGGGTATGCTCGTCGACGGGGCCATTGTTGTCGTGGAATACGCTGACCGGCGCATTAAAGAGGGCGTTGGCCCGATGCACGCCTATGTCGAGGCTGCGCAGCGTATGTTCTGGCCTATCGTGTCATCCACGGCCACAACCCTATGTGCCTTCCTGCCCATGCTGTTTTGGCCGGGTGTCCCGGGTGAATTCATGGGCATGCTGCCTGTCACGCTGATCTTCGTTCTGTCCGCTTCGTTGATCGTTGCACTGATCTATCTGCCTGTCATGGGCGGTGTTTCGGGCCGCCTGAGCCGGGTTTTTGACCGCACCTCTGACTGGCTGCGCGCGCGCACTGCTTGGTGGGTTCGTGCGGTTATGGTGCCGCCATCGCTGTACCTGATCTTCCTTGGTGCGATGCAACTGCTGAATCCGACCTATCTGTTGCCCGAAGGCGCATTCGGAGCAGTTCTGCTTGGTGCCTTCCTGTTCATTTTTGGGGCATTTGCCGGTTCTGTTACGTTGAGTGCCGCCAAAATAGAACGCGCACCCGATCAGCATGTGCATACAGCACGCGAACACACACCCTTTGGCTATGTCATCAAGTTCCTCGTCGGCAACCCGATCATGCCGATTGTTTCGATTGTCGTCATTGGCTTCGCTGTGATGTCAGTCATGACCGCATTTGGGAACAATAATCGGGGCGTAGAGTTCTTCGTCGAAAGCGAACCCGAGCAAGCCACGGCCTATGTTCGTGCACGTGGCAACATATCACTGGTCGAAAAGGACCAGATGGTACTGGCGGCCGAAGAAATTATCAGCGCACATCCCGCAGTCGTGAACGTGTTTTCCTTTGCCGGAGAAGGCGGGCTGAACCAGAACAATGGAGGTGCGCAAGCACCGGCCGACACTGTCGGTCGCGTCCAGTTCGAAATCATCCCGTGGGAAGACCGGCCTAACGTGTCCGAACCGATCTTCGGCGGGTTGATCGACCGGGAAACGGTTGCCCCGGAATATGACGGTGACTTCGTGCTGGATCAGTTGAACGCCGAACTTGCGAAGATTCCAGGCTTCATCGTGGAAATCCTACCGCTGGAACAAGGCCCGGCCTCGGCCAAGCCCGTTCATCTGCGCATCAAGGCGGACGGCTGGGAAGAACTGAACTCAGCCACTGCTGCGGCCCGTAAGATGTTCGATGAAACACCCGGCCTGATCAAGATCGAAGACACCCTGCCCTTGCCCGGTATCGACTGGCAAATCGACGTGGATGTTGCCAAAGCGGGTCGTTTCGGCGCGGACGTCGCAACCGTTGGCGCGATGGTGCAACTGGTCACGCGCGGGCTGCTGCTGGGCGAAATGCGCCCCGACAGCGTGGACGAGGAAATCGAAATCCGCGTTCGCCTGCCCGACGAAGATCGGGTTTTGTCGACACTGGATACGCTCAAAGTGCGAACGCCTGATGGGCTGGTGCCTTTGTCGAACTTTGTCACCCGCAAGCCAGTGGCCAAACTGGCCGAGATCAACCGGATCAACCAGCAGCGCTATTACGATGTGAAGGCCGACGTTGAGCCGGGTCTGAGCAAAGTTGTGATAGGTAATGCGGACGGCACGGAACAGCGGCTGGCAGTTGTGCGCGGCGTCGTGGAAGGTACAGAACCCAAAGGCGCGATCATCACTGGACCGACCGGCAACAATTTCGAGCTTGTCATGTTGACGGGTGCGGGAGATGTAGATGCAGTGCGCGCCGATCTGGAATCTGGAAACGCCCGGATTAGCCTGATCAATGCCAACGAACGCATTGCAGTGCTGACCGAGTGGCTTGAAACCAATCCCTTCGGCAGCACCGTCAGTTGGGAATGGACCGGCGATCAGGAAGATCAGGCAGAAAGCCAGGCTTTCCTATCCAGCGCTTTCTTGGCTGCTTTAGGCCTGATGTTTGTGATCCTGCTGGCGCAGTTCAACTCGTTCTACAACTCGGTGCTGGTTCTGCTGGCCGTTGTGCTTTCGACCACCGGCGTTCTGATCGGGATGATGGTCATGCAGCAACCGTTCTCGATCATCATGACCGGTACAGGGATTGTGGCCTTGGCAGGGATTGTGGTGAACAACAACATTGTTCTGATCGATACGTATCAGGAATATAGCCGATATATGCCCCGGATCGAGGCTATCATCCGCACGGCTGAGGCGCGTATCCGCCCGGTTCTGCTGACCACCCTGACCACGATGGCCGGTCTGACACCGATGATGTTCGGATTGTCGCTGGACTTCATCAATGGCGGCTATTCTATCGACAGCCCAACTGCGCTGTGGTGGAAACAGCTGGCTACGGCAGTTGTGTTTGGGCTGGGTATTGCAACGGTTCTGACGCTGATCGTGACGCCATCGTTCCTGGCGCTACGGGTGTGGGTCACCACCTATGCGGTATGGCTGGCCAAGGCGCTGGCACGCGCCACTGCAGGTCGTTCCAGCCAAATCGCTCAGGATATGGCGGTTGGTCACGCTGCCCGTCAGGTACAGGCCACCGAGGTTGTCTGGGGTGATGAGACGCCGACTGCGCCCGCACCAGATGCAGACAAGGATGAGCGTCCCGATCACCCACCAACATCGCCCCTCAAGGCGGCTGAGTAACATAAATGGCGAACCCCACGGTTCGCCATTTTTCTTTTCTATGACCTAGTCGGTGAATACATATTCACCCAAATCACACAGGTTCAGACCGAAGTCTTCAGCCGACGAACCATCGTCGAACGCCCCCCGAATATCGTAGACACATGTGGTCAGACCATCCGCGATGACAACATCGATTTCGTAATCGGGCGCGACATAGCCACCGCGCAGCAGGTTCCCCTCCCAGCTGTCGGAAGACGCAGGTGAGACATTGAACTCGACCAGATCCGCGCTGGAGTCATTCACAACCAGAAATTCAAGATCCTCGGCAAATGCCGAAGTCGCCACAAGAACAGTTGCGGCCAAGGCTGCTGCTGCACGCATTTTCATTAGATATTCCTTTGATTAAGGTCCGGCCAAAGAACCTGGCACCGTGACTTTAGGTGATTTGTCACCAAGGAAAATGAACGTCAAATTAAACCTGCGGGAATGAACGCATTTTTGCAGGGCTGTTCTGCCCGGCCTCAGGAATTACCCTCATGACCGGATCAGGCCGCGTCCGCTTGCTGGCGACTCCAGAGCTGCGCGTAACGGCCCGCGCGCTGCAAAAGCTGGTCATGGGTGCCTTGTTCAAGGATTTCTCCGCGTTCCAGAACGACAATGCGGTCCGCCTCGGCAATCGTGCTAAGGCGGTGCGCGATCGTCAGCACGGTTCGTCCTTCGCCTGCCCGCGCCAAGGCATCCTTGATGTCCTGCTCGGTATCTGTGTCCAGCGCCGAGGTCGCCTCATCCAACAGCAGGATCGGCGGGTTCTTCAGAAGGGTACGCGCAATGCCCACCCGTTGTTTCTCACCACCCGACAGCTTCAGGCCCCGCTCTCCAACCTTGGTGTCATAGCCTTCTGGCAAGGTCACGATAAAATCATGGATCTGCGCAGCTTTGGCAGCTGCTTCGACTTCTTCCTGCGTGGCCCCGTCCCGGCCATAAGCGATGTTGTACCGGATCGTATCATTAAACAGCACCGTGTCCTGCGGCACGACACCGATGGCTGAGTGCAGGCTGTTCAGGGTCACGTGGCGCACGTCCTGCCCGTCGATCTTCAACGCGCCCCCGGTGACATCGTAGAACCGGAACAGCAAGCGGCCTATCGTTGACTTACCCGAACCTGTGGCACCGACAATTGCAACAGTCTGGCCAGCAGGTACCGTCAGCGACACACCTTTGAGTATCTCGCGGTCCACATCATAGCCAAAGCGCACATTGTCCAATGTCACCTCACCACCACTGACCACCAGATCTGGCGCGCCGGGCTTGTCCTGCACCTCGGTCGGTTGTTCCAACAGGTCGAACATCTGCCCCATATCCACCAGCGATTGGCGGATTTCCCGGTAGACGGTGCCCAGAAAGTTCAGCGGCACTGTGATCTGGATCATATAGGCGTTGACCATGACGAAATCGCCGACGGTCAGCGTACCCTGCTGCACCCCCATGGCCGCCAGAACCATCACGCCGATCAGCCCGCAAGTGATCAGAAGGGACTGACCAAAATTCAGGAAGGCCAGCGAATACGCCGTCTTAAGCGCAGCCCCGGCATAGGCCTTCATCGACACGTCGTACCGAGCCGCCTCGCGTGACTCAGCATTGAAATACTTGACGGTTTCGAAATTCAGCAGGCTGTCGATGGCGCGTTGGTTGGCCTCAGTATCCTGATCGTTCATCTCGCGGCGCAGCTTCACGCGCCATTCGGTCACCGCAAAGGTGAACCAGATGTACAGCGCGATGGTGACAGCAACGACAACCAGATACCAGACGTCGAACAGCCACATCAGAATGATCGCGACCAACAGCAGTTCCAGGATCAATGGACCGATGGAAAACAGCAAAAAGCGCAGCAGGAATTCCACGCCTTTCACACCACGCTCGATGATCCGGCTCAGCCCTCCGGTGCGGCGCGTCACGTGATAACGCATGGACAGCTGGTGGATGTGCTGGAAGGTCTCCAATGCCAGTGCGCGCAAGGCCCGCTGCCCTACCGGGGCAAAGGCCGCATCGCGTAACTGCTGGAAACCAACGGTCATCATACGTGCGACGCCATACGCCACGGTCAGGCCAACAGCGCCCAAGGCCAGTGGCGGAACACCCTCACCTGCCAGCCCATCGACAGCGCCCTTATAAAGGATAGGGGTATAGACGGCGATCAGCTTGGCCAGCACCAGCATACCCATGGCTAGAACGACGCGACGTTTTACCCAAGGCTCGTCCTCGGGCCACATATAAGGCGCAACCTTCCGGATCGTGCGCCAACCAGAGCGGCGGTCGTCGGGCGTGGGCGTATCGGCTGAGGTCATTGGCGCTGCTCGTCTCATCACGTACCTGATCTGCGGTCAGAGATAGACCGCTGGCCCACCAAGGGCCAGCAGCAATAGTTCATTCCGGGATGGTGAATATCTGACCGGGATATATCAAATCAGGATCGCGGATCGCGTCGCGGTTAGCCTCGAACAATTTCACGTAAAGGATACCATCGCCGAACCGATCACGCGATATGGCCCAAAGCGTGTCGCCTTCCTGCACAGTGACCGCGCGGATCGGGGGGGTATCTGTTTCGCCCTCGGGCTGGTCACCACCCTCTGCCGCGCGCAGAGCTTCCAGTGGTTCGCGCTTGAACGGCGTTTCAAGGCGACTGACCACGGTGCCATCCGTGGCGATTTCATCCACACGCAGGGTGTAGATCCCGGGGTCAATCCCTTCCAACTCGCTGCGCCATTTACCATCATCGACCAGCGGCAGGTCGGCTACAAGCTGGTTGTCCAGATACAGCCGCACCGCAGACCCGTCCGGCACCCGGCCAGTCAGTTCAACGTCGCCAACGTCAGAATACCCAATCGTGTCCAACGCGACCTCATCCGAAGTATCGGGTTCGGCTGTTGGAGATTGAACCAGTTCAACCCCGTCTTCACCTGAACGCAAAATAGCAACTTGTTGACTTTCATTGCTTTCTTCAGCGGCTTGTTGTGCAGTTTCCTGGGGTTGATCCTCTGGTTGATCTGCAACTGCCTCCGCCGTTTCGACATCACCGGTTGTCGATGTTTCATCGGTCGACGCAGGCGTCGATGTGTCTTGCGCCCCTGCAGTTTGATCACTGGCGGCGTCACCTGTTTCCAAGGCAGCTATCTGCTCAATTGCCGGTTCCGGTTCAGGTAAAGCTGCAATCAAATAATCGTCCGAACGGACAGGTTGATCCTCACCCGCAGTTTCCAGCGTTAACCCGCGTGCATCATCTGAGAATGGGATCGACAGAAACTCGGCAAACTGACCGGAGTCGTCGACGGTAAAGCTGTGTACCTGCTCACCATCCAGAAAAACACGAACGTCCGCACCCGGTTCTGCGTTGCCCGAAAGAACAGTATTTCCGTCAGGTTCTACGAAAATCTGGTCCAGAGTCGGTGGTGCGGCAACCGGCTCGACCTCGGCTGTGTCAGTCGCTGGTGCAGAAGTGTCATCAGACTGATCAATGGCTTCCTGTTCCTGAATTGCCGTGCTCTGATCCTCAGAGGCGGTGGAATTCGTACTGGCCGCTTCCGTGGTCTGGACTGCGGTGTCTTGTTGCGGCACAGCGTCCTGAGGACCAGCACCAAAGATACCGGACAGGTACAACCCACCGGCTCCGACCAGTGCAACGACGCCGGCAATCACCCCCCAGGTGAAAGTTCCGGAACTTTCGCTTCCCGAATTGGAATTCATTCTTTTCCCTTCACTCCGCAGCGCAAGTGCTTTGAGTATAACACATTCTGCCTGACGGTTGAGCCAATCTATCAATCCCGCTATCACGGGTCAAAACACCATATACAAGCCCGGAGAAGCCATCCCATGTCTCAGAAATCTGTCTGTGTGTATTGCGGGTCACGAAATGGCGCGAATCCGGCCTATTCCGACGCAGCGCAGCACTTTGGAACCCTTTTGGCCGAAGAAGGTTGGCGACTGGTCTACGGTGCCGGAGATGTCGGACTGATGGGCGAGGTTGCACGTGCCGCGCAAGCCGCCGGTGGTGACACGTTCGGCGTCATCCCCGTGCATCTTTTGCAACGTGAAGTCGGTAAAACGGATTTGACCCGTTTCGTGGTCACCGAGACTATGCACGAACGCAAAAAGGTCATGATCATGAACGCCGATGCGGTCATTGTCCTGCCAGGCGGTCCCGGGTCGCTGGACGAGTTGTTCGAGGCGCTCACTTGGCGTCAGTTGGGCCTGCACGACAAGCCCATTCTAGTCATGAATGTGGATGGGTATTGGGATACGCTGCACGAGTTGTTGCAACAGGTCATCGGCCAAGGCTTTGCCGATGCGTCTCTGTCAGACTTCATCACATGGGTCGACGGCCCCAACGCCGCAATGTCAGTTCTCAGGAAAGTTCTGAACTAACGCGGCTGGCAAAACGGGAGGTCAGAACCGCCCGTTTAATTTCACCGAATTCAAGTCGCAGGGGCAAGGCGCTGTCGCAACACTTGCTCAACCTTGTGCAGCGGGTGATTGGTCAGGGTTTTATCAACCTCGGCAACCACTTTTCCCAGCACTTCGCTGTGCAACCGCCGACGCAGCAGCCCGAGAACATGCGGGCTGGCCACCAGGACCAAACGTTTATAGGCCCCTTTTAATCCCTTGCGGTTCAACAAGTTGGCGACATCCTGCACGAATAGGGACTTCGCGTGGGTTTTCCATTTGCTCTCTTCCACGGCCGATTTCTGGTGTGGCGCCGTGTCAAAACGACGACCGGCTCGGTCCGAAGGCTTGGTCCTTGGTCCATCGCTTTCTTCTACGGATACGACAACCAGATTGGGATCTTCAGCGTCGGTGATATTCTCCATGAACAGCGCCTTTTCCCCGTCGGCAATGACAACCCATGTTCCCTGTGCAAGTTCGACCATTGTATTCTCCTGTAATGGCGTTTTTTGGCCATCCCTCATGCGTCAGGCAAAGCTTACCCGAGACGCACCGAAGTCATTCGGCGCGTTGCCTGACCGTTTTCTTAGTGGTTTGCGGCTCTCTCCCTCCGCATACTTTAGCTAGGTATTTCGGGACGGCGTACAATAGGTCTCAATTCGAAAGTTGACGTATAGGCAGGTTTTCTCCTGCGGCAGAGTTGCAGGCTCACGTCGACACCGTCGAATGTCTTTTCGACTAAAGTCAGTTTTGCGGACAAACCCGCTGTTCGCTTATCTGAGCACAAAGGTTGTCCGCCAACGCAAAGCGGTATTTTGCTGAAGCAACCCGGCATTCACGACGACTTGTCAGACAACATCTTTCGCACAGTTGGGAAGACTGATAGCTGTCGGAGGCGACATTAAGACCGGCGCATAATATCTCCGCAAAAACTCTGTCAAAATCCTTTCGCCCTATTGGCTTCAGCGATGGGCTTCTCGCCAATCATTCCCTCACATCCTGCTTTAGCAGGAACTGATTCTTGAAGTTCTTCAGCCCCGGCATAACGTCGGCATTGGCGATATCGTCATTCGCGTGGATTTCATGCTCCAGAAATTCCTTCAATGCGTCATCATCGTCGCTGACCAATTCAATGATCAGGTCATATCGACCCGCGACCCACAGAATGAAAACAACCCGAGGGTTCTTTTCAAGCCGCTCCGCCACCTGGCGTGGGGTCACGCCAACAGCCACATTCAACCCAATCATCGCGTCGGTTGTGTACTCTGTGGCCACGGGATCCGACATCGCGACGATCCGCAACATGTTATTGTCTCGCAGACCGCTCACCCTGTTGCGGATGGTTCCTTCGGACACGTTCAACTGCTGCGCAATCTCCGAAAAGGCCATCCGGCCATCTTGCTGCAACAGCCGGATGATCTGTTGGTTCAAGTCATCCTTTGGGGACCTAATGCTCTGTGCGGTGGCGCGCACGTTTGATTGCTTTTTGACTGCCATATACCTGATGCTCGATTGCTGCATTCGTAGCTGAGACTAGGTGAGGACATCGAAATCCGCAATTCTCCGCTAAGAAATCTGTGGCAGGAAGTGCAGAAAACGACATCCTTTGCCCTCGACACCGCAGATTCCAAGGACGGTGACGCGGGCCTATTGCCAAATTTTCTGTAAAATCCCGTTGGAATTGCGACTCTCGCAATCCACACGAACTCGTTATTCGAAATTCGTACCATCATGCCGTTTTTTGACCAGATCATTTCCGATTCTTGCCCCAAAATCCCAATTAGTCGCGAAAAACGAAATATCGATAGACGAAAAATGCGATATTCGCAGTCGAAACCTCAGGTCCCGGCGCGGCGGGACAAAGCCGGCAAGTAGGAAGACCGCGAGAAACGGAAAAACCATGCGCCTGTCGTTGGACCGACGGGTACAGGTGGCAGTGTCGAAGGGAGGACAAATGACAATTGCCGAGGATAGAGCCCAGGCCATTGGAGGGCCTCAGCACGGGCTGACCGCCGGGGCGTATCGCAGCGAAGAGTTCTGGCAGCAGGAATGCCGGACGGTTCTGGCCAAGAACTGGGTGTTCATCGGGTTTGCCCATCAGATATCCAACCCAGGCGATGCGCATCCTGTCACTTGCGCCGACTTGCCACTGCTGGCAGTGCGCGGTCGTGATGGCGACATCCAGGTGTTTCACAATGTTTGCCTGCACCGCTGCATGACATTGGTCGACAAACCCAAGAATGTCGGCAAGCTGATCCGCTGCCCCTATCATGCATGGGCCTATGATCTGGATGGACGCCTGCGGGCTGCACCGCATTTTGCCGGAACCGGAAGGCAGGAGTTCGACGGTTTTGACATCAAAGAGCACCGGCTGAAACCCGTACGGACCCATGTCTGGCATGATTGGATTTTCGTCAATCTGGATGGGAACGCGCCTGATTTCGAAGACTATGCCGCGCCTTTGATCAGCCGGCTGGAGGGGATGGATTTCACCAGAGTGGAACCAATTGGCCTGCTCGATTTTGGTGAGATTGGCACCAACTGGAAGCTGATCATGGAGAACTTTATCGAGCCCTACCACGTCCAGTTTGTACATGCCTCAACCACCGATCAGCCGTTGGAAAACCACTATACCCTCATCGACGGAAACTGCATCGGCAGCGCGGTGGACCTGAACGAAGAACTAGGCACATCCGGCAGTCTGGGCGTCAGCTCTCGATATCTGACACTGTACCCCAACTTCATTCTGGGTCGCTATTTCCCTGATCAACTAGGCGTCTATCTGAACGTACCCATCGGCCCCGGAAAAATGCGCCAGTACCGAGCACTTTACACGACAGAAGGCCAGGAACTGAGCGCCGATGAAATACAAGCCCTCAGAAACCTTTGGTGGGATGTCCACAAGGAAGATCACGAGATGGTTGAACGCATGTTTGAGGGCCGCAAATCCCCGGTCGCCGAGGATGGAGGCCTGTTGTCGCCCGCTTGGGAAGACAGCGTGCGCGCCTTTCAGGATCTGATCGAGCGCGACGTAGCTGGTGCCTAAGCAAGAAGGAACAATAACGATGAACAAGTCCATATCCAAAGGGTTTCGTCTGGCCCATACGATGATGCGGGTCACAGATATGGAGAAGTCACTGGATTTCTATTGCGGAATTCTGGGTATGGAAGTGCAGCGGCGCACGGACTACCCCGAAGGCAAATTCACCAATACCTTTATCGGCTATGGGCCCGAGGCCGAGTTTCCAACGCTGGAGCTGACCGCCAATTGGGATCAGGGCACGCCTTATGACAAAGGCGACGGTTGGGGCCACATCTGCATCGAAACGCCAGATGTTTATGCCGCGTGCGAACAGCTGGCTGCGGCGGGGGTAAACATCACCCGCCCACCGGGGCCAATGAAAAACGGCACAAGGGTCATCGCCTTTTGCGAGGACCCTGACGGTTACAAGGTCGAATTGAACGAATCCATACTGAAACACCTGGCACAGGAAGGCTGACCAAATGGGTGACACACCTCAACTTTTCAAATTCGATCTGGTTCAAAACCGCTACGACTCGATGGGGGACAGCGACACTTACATCAAACCGATGGTGACCAGCGAATTCAGCAAGTCCATGTGCGGCGGTATCAACGTTCTGAACAACATCAAGGTGCCGTGGGATCTGACCTGCGACGAGATCATTTATTGCCTTGAGGGTACATTCCGACTGGTTTGCGATGGCAAAAGCTATGTTTGCAATCGTGGTGATGTGCTGTTTGTCCCGAAGGACAACCACATTTCCTACGAGTCGGACGGCAAATGCGTGATCTTCTATGCCGCCTACCCTCACAACTGGAAACAGCTTGCCGGGATCACGCAGGTTCCGGGCATCGATCCTGACGATTTTGTCCCCGGCTGAACATCTTAACCGCTGAGCGACAGAACAAACGAAACCAGCACCAACACTGAGGGATCACCCTCGGTGAACCAAATCTGATTGCCATTCGATGGGAGGACGCCGAATGCCCAAGGATAATGCCAGCACCCGCATCTACTACGAGACATTCCATGACGCTGTCGAGCGTAACCGCCCGCGTATCGCAGAGGTACGGCAACGTCTGGAGGAGGCTGGTGTCAAATACGTGATGGCCGCCTGGATTGACCTGCACGGTATTCCAAAAACAAAACCCGTACCGATGAGTGATTTTGAACCGCTATGCCTTGGAAAAGGCCCGCAATTCGCGGTGCATTCGATTTCGTACGTGCCCGAGCTAAGCCCCGCCGACAGCGATCAGGTGGTGGTGCCGGATCTCGATGCCGTCTACGTCTGTCCGTGGGACACATCGATGGCGATCATCTTCTCGGATCTCTACTGGGAAGACGCTCCTTACAACGTTTGTCCGCGTCAGGCCCTGAAACGCGCCATGCACGAGGCCGCGCTGGAAGGGTACACTGGTTACGCCGGGGTAGAACCCGAGTTTATCGTGATGAAATATGACGACGCCGGGCAGCCCGTTAAGGCATTTGACGATGACCCTGCAGATGGGCTTCGTCCGCGTCGTCAGGCATTTGGCTATGATGTTGAGTATTCCATCGACTCGATGCCATTCCTAAAAACCCTGATCGACATCATCGAAGGATTAGGCTGGAACCTGCATGACGTGGTGGCCGAGGGTGCGTACTCCCAGTTTGAGCTTGATTTCCACTACACCAACCTGCTGGAGATGTCCGACCGGTTGGCTTTTCTGCGCATCACGTTGAAAGAGGTGGCCAAGCAGCATGGGCTGTTTGTGACCTTCATGCCAAAGCCAACTGTGGGGGACTGGCGGTCCGGGGCGCATATCAACCTGTCGATGCAGCATGAAAGTCGCCCTGGCGAAAACATTTTTGAGACACCCGATGGCAACTGGAGCGACGAGAGCCGCTGGGCAGTAGGCGGATTGATGCAGCACGCCGAAGCCATCACCGCAATCACCTGTCCGACAGTGAATTCCTATAACGGGTTGGTGCCGCGCGTTGGCGGTTTTGAAGGCGGCACAGTCACCTGGGCTCCGACCAATATCACATATGGCTTCAACAATCGCTCGGCCCAGTTCCGCCTGCCGCAAAGCCGTCACTGCATCGAAAACCGTGCCTGCGACATGACCATGAATGTCTATCTGGCAATGGCGATGCATCTGAGCTGTAGTGTTAAGGGCATCAAAGAAAAGACCGACCCGGGCAAACCAACTGATTTTGATCTTTATTCAAAGACCGAAGCTGAACTTGCCGAGCTCGGAATCCGCCGATTGCCGCGAACGCTCTATAACGCGATTGAGGCTTTGCGTGGCGATGCTATGGCGGAACATGTGATGGGCCCGGTGATGCGTAGTTCTTATCTCGAATACAAAAACGATGAGTGGGAGCGGTATCACCAATCGGTCACCGATTGGGAAGTGCAGGAATATCTGCGGCTCTACTAAGCCAGGAAAGGATCAGGCGGTGCCGGATTTTGAGATCTACGAGCTGGGCGACTTTCCGCTTTTGTCGGGCAAGGTATTGAAGGATGCCAAGCTTGCCTATCAGACCTACGGTACAATGTCGGCCGCCCGTGACAACGTCATCGTTCTGCCCACCTTTTATACCGGCACTAATTCCCGTAACGAGGGGTTCTTTGGCCCAGGTCGCGCGATTGATCCAAGCCGCCATTTTATCGTCAGCCCGAACCTGTTCGGCAATGGTCGCTCATCGTCGCCATCGAATACGCCTGCGCCGCAGGACGGCCCGCGATTTCCGCTGGTGCAGATGTGGGACAACATCGCTGCCCAGCATCGGTTGATCCATGATCACCTGGGGATCGAGAAAATCGCCCTAGTCGCTGGCTGGTCAATGGCGGGCTGCCAATCCTACCAGTGGGCGGCGCAATACCCGGACATGGTCCAAGCGATCCTGCCTTTCTGCGCCTCGGCCAAGACCTCACCGCATAATTTTGTCTTCCTCGAAGGGGTCAAGGCCGCCCTTTGTGCGGATCAGAATTGGAACGGCGGTAATTATGACAGCCCACCCGAGGCTGGGCTTAGCGCCTTTGGCCGGGTTTACGCAGGCTGGGCCTTCTCTCAGACCTTCTATCGCGAGGGGCTATATCGGCAGCTGGGATTTCAATCCATTGAAGAACTGATGCAGGATTGGGAGCAGGACCATGTGCAGGGCTGGGATGCCAACAACTTACTGGCAAAGCTTGCCACTTGGCAGGCAGGCGACATCTCAGCCGGGCCGCTTTACAATGAAGATTTTGAACTGGCGCTAGGTGCCATCAAGGCTCGTGCCATTCTGATGCCTTGTACTCAGGATCTATATTTCCCTCCCGAGGACAACGAAATTGAGGCCCACCACATACCTCGCGCCGTCTTCCGCCCTTACAATTCCCCTTGGGGCCATTGCGCTGCCAACCCAGGCAATGACAAAGGTTTCACGGCGCAGTTAGATGCCAATATTCGGGAACTTTTAGAAGAGTAACGCTTGGTAAATAACTGGGGGGCCTACGCATTCACTAGTTACCGATGTTTTTCGTTAAACGAGGGGCGGCAACGCGGCAACTGGAACGGAAACATGTTGGTTTAGGTATAGCTCTACTTTGGTTTGTTCGATCAACTTTTTTGAAGTCCGCTTTACCGCACACAGCAAACGCCAATACCAGTCACAGCATTCGAAACATTGGGCTCACTGCCGCCATTCGACGCCGATTGCAAAACGCCGCATCACCTTCAGAAACACCCATCTAAATAAAAAAGACCTGCCGACTTCACCGCCAGCAGGCCCTTGATAAACCCTTATCGGGTTAACAATCACATCCGCGATGCAACGTTTTCCCAGTTTACCAGATTGTCGAGGAAGTTCGACAGGTAAGCCGGACGCTTGTTGCGGAAATCGATGTAGTAGCTGTGCTCCCACACGTCGCAACCCAGCAGAGCGGTTTGACCGAAGCACAGCGGGTTCACGCCGTTTTCGGTCTTGGTCACGGCCAGCGAGCCGTCTGCGTTCTTGACCAGCCACGCCCAGCCCGAGCCGAACTGACCGGCACCAGCCGCGCTGAACTGCGACTTGAACTCGTCAACCGAGCCAAAGCTCTCGGTCAGGGCTTTCTCCAGGTCACCGGGCATCGCGTTGCCGCCGGGGCCCATCATTTCCCAAAACTGGTTGTGGTTCCACAGTTGGCTGATGTTGTTGAAGATGCCGTTCTGCGCGACGGCGTTTGCGTCGTAGGTGCCAACGATGATCTCTTCCAGCGACTTGCCGTCCCACTCGGTGCCAGCGATCAGCTTGTTGCCGTTGTCGACATAGGCCTTGTGGTGCAGGTCGTGGTGATATTCCAGTGTTTCCGCGGACATACCCTTGGCTGCCAGCGCGTCATGTGCATAAGGAAGATCAGGAAGTTCAAAAGCCATATCGGCCCCCTGTTAAAAATGTAAGTTGCGGTTCCCAAGGTTAAATGCTTTGGCAGCCGCCGCAGGTCAAGAGCCGAGACAAGAAAACCCGGAGGCAGGCGATGCTTACACAGGCGCGCAAGATGTTTTACCGCGCCCGCGGATACTATGCGGGCCAGTTGAGTGGCGAGCCGTTTCGGCTGGACCCTTATCATTCGAAATTTTGGCGCAAGGCGTCTGATGGCAAATGGGAGCCTGAAACCTTCGCGGTACTCGACAAATACCTGTCGGCAGATAGGGATTATCTGGACATCGGCGCGTGGATTGGCCCCACGGTCCTGTACGGTGCACGCAAGGCGCGGCACGTCTGGTGTTTCGAACCGGACCCGACGGCTTTTCGGCATTTGGCCTGGAACCTCGACCTGAACGACATCCACAACGTTTCGGCCTTTGGCGTGGCGTTGTCGGATCAGTTCGGAGTGGCCCGCATGGCATCGGTGCGCGGTGAGCCGGGCGATTCCACCAGCTCACTTTTGCATGACGGAACACATGGTAATGACGCCTTGACGATCGCATGGGACCAGTTCGAGGCCGCGAATGACCTGTCGAGTGTCTCTCTGGTCAAGATGGATATTGAGGGGGCTGAGTTTTTTGTACTGCCAACGATCCTGCCCTGGTTGAAACGGACGCGACCCACTCTCTACCTCTCGCTCCACTCGCCTCTTTTGGCTGAAGAGGACAGACACCGGCAGACATCGGACCTGCTGAACAGTCTCTCCTTTTACTCTGAAATTACTGACGAAACCGGATGCCCGCTGGATGTTCAGAAAGCCCTCAGCCCAACGGAAATGACACGGTACCGTACGGTTTTGTTTACTGGCTAGAATGCGGCCATTAGCCCCGCCGAAGTAGGTGTTTCCCCACTTGCAACCCAAGCGTGAGCTGGTTGAAGTGCACCCGCGGAATAGTTTGAAGAATAACAAAAATGAAAGCTTCGCTTACGGCGATTGCTGTGATGATCGTTTCCGCGCAATCAGCTTTAGCTGGTACCGTCGAATACAAACGTGAAATTACGAAGACGGACGGCCATGGCTGGATCGCGCCCGAGTATCACTTTCAGGTAGACACCAACACTCGTGAAGCCATAGTTGTCAGCGGCCATCACGATTGGACCAGCGCCAAACTCAAAGTGAAAAACAGTGGCGAATACCGCATGTTTTGGAACGTCGACCTCCGGTCAAGCGAAGGGCAAAGCCTGCGTATGAAATATCAGGCAAATCTTAATTCAGCGAAAAACACGGTCAAAGTCCGCGCCAGTTTTGCGCACATAAGCGCTTCTAACAAGCCTTATGGTTCCGGAGTATGCAGCGTAACCACCGGGTAAAGAAAGCCCCGGTGTGGCCGGGGCTTTTCACTTCACTTCGGTTCAGTAAACCCCGACTTCGCTGCCGGGCTGCGCCGCAACTTTAAGCAGCTTGAACACGTAGTCTGCGGCCGACCGGAAACAGACAACACGGAAGGTATCGGCGTCATCCATCCAGAACGCCCCTGCCACCTGCGCCAGACGCGAACGGCGGATCTGACCTGGCTGAAATGCCTCAGCCGACAGCTCCACCGGGGCAAGTTTGCCCAGCACCTCACGCGCATTGCTGCCCGAGATACGGAACACCGCGCGGGCGTCCGAGACGTTGACGGCCAACGCGTGTGTACCGCTCAGCGCGTTGGTCATGGTCGCCAGTTTGGCCTCAACCTCGGCGTAGGGAACAAGCACCAGTAATTCATCGGTGGACATCCAGCAAACGCCGGACTCACCGTCGACCAGAGCTTCGCGCTGACCGGGCATTTTTTGACCCGTTGCGTTCTTGACGGCCTTGGCCAACACCTTGTTGGACAGGTCGCCGCGCAGGGTAATCATGCCCTGCAGGCCACATTCCTGGACCTTGGCAATGCCATCATAGCTTGCGTGGTTCAGTGCGCTGATGGGTTCAGACATTCTGCTTCTCCCCGTCCTTATCGAAGAAGATCGGGTCCACGATCTTAGCTTTGTAGGTTTTGCCATCGGTGCCCGGGAATTCGACGATCTCGCCCATGCGGTCTGGACCGTGCTTGATCAGACCCATGGCGATGCCTTTTCCGAGGTTGGCCGAGTAATATGTCGAGGTAACGCGACCGATCATGTTACGCTGACCGTTGGCGTTGACGCCCTCACCGACTGCGTAAGCTCCGTCAGGGATGACAGAACCATCCACAGTCTCAAGACCGACCAGTTTCCAGCGGTCTGGATCGGCCATGTGGCTGCGCGAATGGGCGCGTTTACCGAGGTAGTCCTCTTTCTTCTTCGAGAGCGCCCAGTGCAGCCCCAGATCTTGCGGGATCACGGTGCCGTCGGTCTCGTCCCCGATCATGATAAAGCCCTTTTCAGCCCGCAGGATGTGCAGACACTCGGTGCCGTACGGCATCACTCCGAACTCTTTGCCTGCCTCCATCAGAGCGGTCCAGAAGGCTTGCCCCTGGCTGGCCGGGACCGAGATTTCGCAGCTCAGTTCACCTGAGAATGAAATCCGGTAGACACGGCAATCGAAACCACCGATCTGCCCATCCCGCCACTCCATGAATGGCAGCGCCTCAGCGCTGACATCCATGCCGCCCAGCTTTTCAAGCAGCTTGCGGGCATTGGGGCCGACCACTGCCACCTGAGCGTACTGCTCGGTCACGTTGGCGACGTAGACTTTCCAGTCCCACCACTCGGTCTGCAGCCATTCTTCCATATGGGCATGGATGCGTTCAGCTCCGCCGGTGGTTGTGTGGCACAACCAGGTATCCTCGTCGATGCGGGCGACAACGCCATCATCGATCAGGAACCCGTTTTCCGAGCACATCAGGCCATAGCGACATTTGCCGATCTTCAGCGTGGACATCATGTTGGTGTAAATCATGTCCAGGAATTTACCGGCATCGGGACCTTTGACGATCAGTTTGCCAAGTGTCGAGGCATCCAGCAGACCGAGATTATCACGTGTGTTCTTCACCTCGCGATTCACGGCGTCATGCACGGATTCGCCGGGTCGCACATAGGCATAGGTCCGGCGCCAGTGACCGACCGGTTCCCAATCGGCGCCGTTCTTGTCGTGCCAGTCATGCATCGGTGTCTGACGGATCGGCTGGAACACCTCACCCCGCGCTTCGCCGCCAATCGCACCCATCGAGATAGGGGTATACGGCGGGCGGAAGGTGGTGGTGCCAACCTTCGGAATTTCCGACTCCAATGCATCAGCAAGGATCGCCAGACCGTTGATGTTGCTCAATTTACCCTGATCTGTCGCCATACCCAGTGTAGTGTATCGCTTAGTATGCTCGACGCTTTCATAGCCCTCGCGCGCGGCCAGTTGCACGTCAGAGACTTTGACGTCGTTCTGGAAGTCCAGCCAGGATTTCATGCGTAACTGCACTTCGGCGTTGGCGGGCATCAGCCAGACCGCTTGCATAGCGGCCTCTTGCGTGGCCTCACCAGCCGGAGCTTTGGTGTTCTTTGGCTTGAAGCCAGCTGCTTTGGCGGCCGCTTTGCCCGCAGCGTGCGCGTCCGTCAGGACATCGCCCAATGCCAGAGGGCCATTAGACGCACCGGCAGCCACAACAAATCCCTCGCCGTTCGCCCCAAGTGGTGGCCGCGCCGGATCAGGGCGGAAATGCGCGTGCGCCTCGTCCCAAATCAGCTTGCCGCCGCAATGCGACCACATATGAACAACCGGGGACCAGCCGCCAGACATGGCAACCGCATCGCACTCAACTTCTTCGCGAGCGCCACCGATGCCTTCCTGATTGCAGATTTCGACCTTTTTAACGCGCTTGCCGCCTTTGACTTTGGCAATGGCTTTGCCGGGGTCGACCCGGATGCCAAGCTGTCGCGCCTCTTCGGCCAGCGGTCCGGCTGCAGCGCGCGCATCAATAACACGCAGAACATCGACACCTGCCTGTTTGAGGATGATCGCTGTGCGATATGCGTCGTCATTGTTGGTCGCAACGATTACACGTTCGCCCGGGGTTACGCCCCAATTCACCACATAGTCGCGCATGGCCGCGGCCAGCATGACGCCCGGCACATCATTGCCCGCAAATGACAGCGGACGTTCGATTGCGCCTGTCGCAGTGACGACCTGCTTGGCCCGGATACGCCACAGGCGATGGCGTGGACCTTGTGTGCCCGGTTTATGGTCGTTCAGACGCTCATACCCCAGCACATAACCATGGTCATAGACGCCCGCGCCCATGCAGCGGTTGCGCATGATAACGTTGTCCATTGTTTCCAGTTTGGAAACCATTTGTTCCACGAACTTATCCACAGGCTCATCATTGATGGTCCCGCCATCGACCGGAGCACGCCCACCCCAATGCGCGGTTTGCTCGATCAGCAGAACCTTGGCACCGGTCTCGGCCGTAGCCATGGCCGCCTGCAACCCGGCGACACCGCCACCGATCACCAGAACGTCGGTGAAGGCGTAGAAGTGCTCATAAGTATCTGCGTCGCGGTTGTCCTTGTCGGGTGCTTTACCCAGACCGGCCGACCGCCGGATGATCGGCTCGTAGACGTGTTTCCAGAATGGCTTGGGGTGGATGAACGTCTTGTAGTAGAAGCCCGCCGGCAGGAACCGCGCCAGCGCTGTGTTCACGGCACCGATGTCGAATTCCAGGTTCGGCCAGTGGTTCTGTGAAATTGAGGTCAGACCATTGAACAGCTCGGTCGTTGTGGCGCGCTGGTTCGGCTCGAACCGGTTGCCCTGACCCAGGCCAACCAAGGCGTTCGGCTCTTCTGCACCGCTGGCGACAACACCGCGCGGCCGGTGGTATTTGAACGACCGGCCCATCATCATCTGATCGTTGGCCAACAGGGCCGAGGCGAGCGTGTCGCCCTCGTACCCCTGCATCGAGGTGCCGTTGAAGGCGAAGGTGACCTGTTTCGACCGGTCAATCAGCCGGCCTTGTTTTGCGAGACGGGTGCTCATGTTGCTGACCTTTCGCAGGCGGAATTAGGGATGGCAGCGTGGATCATTCGTAGTCTCTCCACGTCCAGCCAGGGCGCTTTGCAGTGATCGCGTCCTTGAGTTCTTTCGGCGGCTCGGTGGTCTGGGCGGAATAGGTTCCGAACACTTCGAGCGTTTGTGTGCAGCGAGCGGCGTGGAACCACTTGCCGCAGCCGTTGCTGTGGCGCCAGCGTTCGAAATGAACGCCTTTGGGATTTTCACGCATGAACAGGTAGTCGTGGAATTCGCCATCCGACGAGCCGGGACCGAAGCGTTTCAGGTGCGCCTCACCTCCGGCGGACAGTTCAGATTCTTCGGCGTCGACGCCGCAATACGGGCAGTTCAGGATCAGCATATGGTCATCCTTTTGGCGGTCGGCTGGCAATGTGGCCAACCAGAATTCTATTAGGTGGCACCTTCGGGCCAGGGTGTTAGTGCGCCACCCCGGCGGCGACGCTTTCGTCGATGAAGCGGCCCTCTTTGAAGCGGTCCAGCGTAAAGGCTTCGGTCAGCGGTGAGTGACCTGTGGCCATCAGCTGCGCCATGCCCCATCCAGATCCGGGGATCGACTTGAAGCCACCTGTGCCCCAGCCACAGTTGATAAAGCAACCGCCCAAAGGCGTTTTTGACAGGATCGGAGACCGGTCGCCGGTCATGTCCACAATCCCGCCCCACTGGCGCAGCATCTTCAGGCGCGAGATCATCGGGAAAGTTTCGACCAGTGCCCGAACGGTTTCCTCGATATGATGGAAGCTGCCGCGCTGGGTGTAGTTGTTGAAGGCATCAGTGCCGCCGCCAATCACCATCTCACCCTTGTCGGACTGTGACATGTAACCATGCACGGTGTTGGCCATCACCACCACGTCCATGCAGGGTTTGATCGGCTCGGACACCAGCGCCTGCAGGGCAATCGCCTCAAGCGGCAAACGGAAGCCCGCCATCTCGGCCAGCTGACCGGAATGGCCCGCAACCACCATACCTAGCTTGTCACAGTCAATCGAACCCTTGGTCGTATCGACACCGACAACGCGGCCATTCTCAGACCTGACGCCTTTGACCTCGCATTGCTGGATGATGTCCATGCCCATTGCGGAACAGGCGCGCGCATATCCCCAAGCCACGGCGTCGTGACGAGCGGTGCCCCCGCGTTCCTGCCACAATGCGCCCAGAACCGGATAGCGCGGGCCGTCGATGTTGATAATCGGTACCAGCTCCTTAACGCGCTCAGGGGTGATCCACTCGGTCTGCACACCTTGCAAAGCGTTGGCATGTGCCGTGCGCTGATAGCCGCGAATTTCGTGCTGAGTCTGGGCCAGCATCATGACGCCACGGGGGCTGAACATGATGTTATAGTTCAGTTCTTGGCTCAGATCCTCGTACAGGCTACGCGCTTTTTCGTAGATCGCTGCCGAAGGGTCCTGCAGATAGTTTGAGCGGATGATAGTCGTGTTCCGACCGGTGTTACCACCGCCCAGCCAGCCTTTTTCGATCACGGCGACATTCTGGATGCCGTAGTTCTTACCCAGATAATATGCTGTGGCCAGACCATGACCGCCCGCACCAACGATGATCACGTCGTATTTCTTCTTGGGTTCGGGCGAACGCCAGGCGCGTTCCCATCCGGTGTGATAGCGCAGCGCTTCGCGCGCTACAGCAAAGGCTGAATAGTGTTTCATAGGCGAATCCATCCGGTTCGGTGATTGCGCGAAGATATGCCGCGTAACGCCAGCGCGCCCCTGCCGTTCAACGCCGTAATATCGCACTATTGCGACATAGGCCCCATTATTGCGACACGAAGTCTGCCAGCGGCCATTTGTCCCTTTTGTCGGCCCGCCGAGAGGTCTAAGTCAGGGCAGCCACTTCGGAGAAGCCATGTCGTTCTGGGTCCTGATCATCCTAACAGCTGCCGTGACTGCAGTGTTCCTGGGCTATTCTATCCTGCGCGCGCGCGACACACGCGAACCCGCAGCGGCCTATGACCTGCGTGTTTATCGCGAACAATTGGCGGGCGTGGACAAGGATCTCGCCCGAGGTGTCATCGGGGAAGCAGATGCCGAGCGTGTACGCACCGAGATTTCACGCCGTATTCTGGCCGCAGACGCACAGATACAGGCACAGTCGACTCGACCGGGACCGCCACTTTGGGCTTCGGTCACCGCTATCGCAGCCGTGGGTCTTATCCTGGTCGGCGGTGCGACCTGGATGTACGACCGGATGGGTGCGGCGGGGCTGCCGGATCAACCTCTGTCGCTGCGCATTGATCGAGCGGAAACCTTGCGCGCGGAACGCCCCAGCCAAGCTGAATTCGAAGCCACCACAACACCAGCCCCCCTGCCGCAGCTGGAAGAAAGCTATGCGGCGCTTTTGGAGCAGTTACGTGAAACCGTCGAAGCGCGTCCCGATGACCTGCAAGGCCATGTTCTTTTGGCGCAACACGAGGCGAACGCAGGCAACTTTTCGGCCGCTTACAAGGCCCAGCAGCGCGTGATCGAATTGTCTGGCGACGCTGTCCCTGCAGACGCTTATTCGCATCTGGCCGAAATGATGATCTTGTCGGCGGGTGGATATGTATCCCCCGAAGCCGAAGCTGCATTGCGCGAAGCTTTAAAACGCGATCCGCGACATGGCCCGGCGCTGTATTACCTTGGCCAGATGATGGTGCAGGTCGGGCGCCCCGACATCGGGTATCGCATCTGGACCGACGCCTTGCGCAACGCACCGGTCGGCGCGCCATGGGTCGACGCAATTTTGGCCCAACTGGATGAGCTGGCCTTTCGCGCAGGGGTGTTCAACGCGCCCGAGGTTTCGGCCCCCGCAGGACCCGGCCCAAGCCAGGATGACGTCGAGGCTGCCGCTTCGCTGACCCCGGAAGAACGACAAGAGATGATCCGAGGCATGGTTAATCAGCTCTCCGACCGGTTGGCCACCGAAGGAGGCGCGCCCGAGGATTGGGCCCGTCTGATCGCTGCACTGGGCGTTCTGGGCGAAGGACAGCGCGCGATCGACATAAGGAACGAAGCCATGGCGGTCTTTGCCGGAGACGCCGATGCGCTGGAGATCATCGACGCTGCCGCACTTCAGGCAGGTATTGCTCAATGATATACGACGAGTTCGAAGACTTCGCCGCCGCATTGTCCCCTATGACTGCCCTGATGGGGTTGGATCTGGGCGAAAAGACCATCGGCGTGGCCGTGTCCGACCGGATGCGCGGCGTGGCCAGCCCGCTTGAGACCGTGCGGCGCAAGAAATTCACCCTGGATTCGGCCCGATTGCTGGACATCATCGCGGACCGCGAGATTGGTGGTGTCGTACTCGGCCTGCCCAAAAACATGGACGGCACCGAAGGCCCCCGGTGCCAATCGACCCGCGCTTTTGCCCGAAATCTGTCACGTCTGACCGAGGTTTCAATCAGCTTCTGGGACGAACGGCTAAGCACAGTCGCGGCGGAAAAGGCACTTCTTGAGGCGGATACGTCACGAAAACGTCGCGGACAGGTTATCGATCACGTCGCGGCAGGCTATATTCTACAAGGAGCGCTGGATAGGCTGCGCTTTCTTTAAGGGCAACGGGGTATACCGATGACAAACATGGTCTGGAAAAGGAACGAGGTCGAGAGCCCTTGCATCCAGATATGCGTCGTGCACCCGACCGAGCGCATCTGTACCGGTTGTTATCGCACAATTGATGAGATCACGCGCTGGTCGAAAATGGACAGCGTTGAGCGTGCCGAAATCATGGAAGATCTGCCTGCACGCAAACCCCGCCTCGCCAAACGGCGCGGTGGGCGGGCTGCGCGAATGAACAAATCCTGATATCCACTTCTGGCTTTTTGGCTGAATTCGCGCCGCTGCGGGTCGGTCTGAACTCCGAGGGGGGATCAAGTTCGACGACATGCGTAAGTGAGTGGCAACCCACAGCGGCGCTCTTCAGCATTTAAGTTCTTCCGAAGTGGTCATACGGAAGACTAAAACACGTTTAATCTTTTTTTGACCGACTGATCAAGAAAAAATAAACAGCCGAAAATTTAACCTTGCGTAATGGTAAAGCCAGGCGAAATCTTTCGCTCTGCCGGCCGCCGCCTTACCCGGCTGCAAGCCAGGATTTTGCGTTTTCGAAATCCTCAGAAGGAAAGAACTGCGTACGGGCACCCAGAACGTGACTGGCAACACGCTGCGCCATATGTTGCCACGCTTTGTCCCCCACTATAGCGGCGCGATCCAGCATTCCCACATGCCCTCGGGCCAGGCGGAAATGCGCGGCCAGTGCGGTCAGCCCCTGCCAGCCGTCAAACTCGCGCAGGTCGATCAACAGACGGAACCCGTTCTTTGAGCTTAGCAAGGTATCCAGATCACGCTCTGCCTGCTGGTACTCCTCGGGATCCAATTTGCCCATCAGGCTGATCTGCACGCAGGGCCCGCCCAGATCGGTCACATGAATGGCACCCAGCGACTCGCGCATCCAACGGCGCGCGACCTCAAGTTCCGAAAGTTCAAACACCTGAACGGGGCATGGCAGAATCGGTGCGGCCAGACGGATGCTGGTCTGCACCCAGCCCTGATCAGCCGCAACTGCGATACGGTCAAACCCGCGCCAGTGGCTGAGACCCAGCTTGGTATCGGACCACGCGGCCCCAAGATCATAGCCTTTGAACTCTGGCTGCACGATCGCCAACAAACGCACCGCATCATGAGCCTCTAACGCCGCTTCGATCGCGGGGACCAATGTCTCGCTGTAATCTTTGCTTGTCACTTCGCCGGACAGCTCGACCTCAATCTGGGCCCCTTCAGAATGCGTATGAACCGTAATCATCGAAAACCTCCAAACCTGAATAATGGCAACAGGTTACGGGGATTCGATCCACTCGGCTACTCCCCCCGCGCATTCCGGACGAAAATAGGCGATCATCCGTCCATCCGGCCCGGCGGTCGCCCCCTCGGCCCAAGGCGCGACGCCGTGCAGGCAGTGGCGATGCAGCAGGTAGGCTTCACCCGGTTTTGCAGGCAGTTCGATACGGGGGCAGGTTTCAAACACCTCACGACGGGCGGTCTGATATATGTCGGTGACGTCAATCTGGTGCAGACTGTCCGTGGGTTGGCCTTCCATGGCACGCTGAAAGGTTGCCCCCAGAATCTTGTGGCTGCCTTCCCACAGAACCATCGGTGCGGCATCCGCGCTTGCATCCGTTAACGGAATGCCAAGGATCCATGCGTGTGGCTCATCCACCCGTCGTCGGCGATCCGGCCCCATGGGACGCAAACCGTCTACATGCGCCGCGTCACGGTTCCGCCGGTATCTGCTGGCGGCATCGTTTTCGCCACGACGTGGGCGGGGATAACCGGGATAAACGACCGAGACCTGCCCCTTGTGCAGTGGCAACCGCCCGTAATGTTCGGCGATAAAGTCCATCGCCTGACCTGACAAAAGGTCTGATTGCCCCACCCTGCCCTCTGGATCGTTATCCAGCGCATCCACGCCGATGAACCACGTGCCTTCGCAATCCAGCCATTCCGCAAAGGTTGGATCTGTGACCGAGGCGCGGGCTTGCGGCAAAGCGTGTTCAACCCATTGGGCAAGTGTCGGATCGTGTGGAAACCTGATCCAGCCCTTGTCCCAAAAATCGGTCATAGCCCCAACGCCTTGCGAAGCATGTTCAAGGCGACCAGCGTCAGAAACACCGCGAACACGCGCTTCAATGGTTTGGGATCCATCGCATGCGCCAGTTTCACACCCCACGGCGCGGTGATCATGGTCATGGTCACGACAATTGCAAATGCTATCAAATTGACAGCGCCAATTGTGAACGGCGGGCGGTGTTCAGGCGCTATGTCCAAGAATAGAAAGCCTAGAACTGAAGGCACGGCGATGATCACGCCAAACCCGGCCGCCGTTGCAACCGCCCTGTGGATGGGTGTGTTGAACAGGCTCATCAGCGGCACGCCAAAGCTGCCGCCGCCAATGCCCATAAGAACTGAAAGGAACCCGACCGAAGGCGACAAAACGGCCCGCTTCACGCCTTTTGGCATCACATCACCAAGCCGCCATTCCGATTTGCCCAAGCCCAGATAAGCGCCGATGACCATACCCAACACTCCGAACAACGCCTGCAACGCTTCGGTTCGTAGCGCCGAGGCGACCAGCACGCCGACAATGGCCCCAACTGCAATTCCTGGCCCCCAGCCGCGCAGGATATCCCAGTCCACCGCGCCCTTCTTGTTATGCGCCAAGACGGATCGCATTGAAGTGATGATGATGGTTGCCAGCGAGGTCGCAAGACACAACTGCATCAATTGCGGGCCGCCGTACCCAAGCGTTTGGAACGCATAGAAAAACGCGGGCACCAGAACGATGCCGCCGCCGACACCCAGCAATCCAGCCAAGACACCGGCCAGCGCCCCGATTACAAGCAAAAGGCCCAGCATCTGGGCCAGTAACATCGTCTCGGGCATCATCCCCCCAAACCGGCCAACTGGCCGTATCCTGTAGCTGTCAAACCTCTGCCAAAGGCGCGATGCTGTCCAGCGCCTGCAGCATCACCTCGGGGCCTGCCCCATCGTGAACCGCACCCTCGGACAAAGCCCGCCTCCACGCACGCGCACCGGGACGTCCGGCAAACAGGCCCAGCATATGACGCGTGATCTGGTGCAGGCGGCCGCCCTCGGCAAGGTGGTTTTCGACATAGGGCACCATTTTGTGAACGACATCAATCGGATCAGCTACCTGCCCGCTGCCGAAGATCATGGCATCCGCCTGGGCCAGAATATCCGTGGGTTGGTGATAGGCCGCGCGGCCAATCATGACACCGTCCAGCCCGGCGTCCAGTTGCGTCTTTGCTTGTTCCAGAGACGTGATTCCGCCATTGATCGAGACGTGCAGGTCCGGGAACGCATTTTTCATCCGATGCACAAGGTCGTAGTCCAAAGGCGGTATATCCCTGTTTTCCTTTGGGCTAAGCCCTTGCAGCCATGCTTTGCGCGCGTGGATTGTTACGCGACGGCATCCGGCCGCATGAATGGCCTGCAGGAATTCAGGCAAGACCCGTTCCGGATCCTGATCATCGACCCCAATACGGCATTTGACCGTCACCTCGACATCAACAGCATCGCGCATCGCGGCAACGCAATCAGCAACACGGGCAGGATCTTTCATCAGGACGGCCCCGAATGTACCCGATTGCACCCGATCCGAAGGACAGCCGCAGTTCAGGTTGATCTCATCATATCCCGCTTGCGCGCCCAGCTGGGCCGCCTGCGACAGCTCCTCTGAGTCAGAACCGCCCAATTGCAGCGCGACGGGGTGTTCCTGCGAACTGAAGTCCAACAAATGCAATGCGCCACCTCGCACCAACGCCGGGGCGGTTACCATTTCCGTGTATAGAAGTGTCTGCTGGCTGAGCAGTCGGTGCACAAATCGGCAATGCCGGTCTGTCCAATCCATCATGGGTGCAACCGACAGCCTCGCGGCCTTGGTGACAAGGCCTGTTGAAGCCGACCGGCACTTAAAAACAGGGTTTGACGATGCGGTCATGGATGGGTCTCGGTGTACACTGAATAGGTGGCTTACTGCACCGGACGGCGTTTCGCAACCAAGGGCACACTGTGGTCAAGACGCGTCCCGATAAGACGCTCCACCAACAAAGAAAGGGCAGGTCTTTCGACCTGCCCTGCGCGATAGCACCGATTGGGAGGAGTGGGTGCGCCTCGCGGCGTTTGCTTACTTGGCGGCAGTTGCTTTCTTGGCAGCTGCTGTCACGTCGTTGGTGGCTTTTTTGACAGCCGCGGTTGTGTCTTCGGCTACGTCTTTGCCAGCCGCCATCAGCAGCTCAACGGTTTCGGACTGAACTTTTTTCGCGATCTCTGCGAAGGCCGCCATGTTTTCAGCTGCAACTTCAGCCGATGCGCTGGCGAAGTCGGTGGCCGCTTTGGCGTAGTCTGCAGGCTCTGCCTTGGCTTTCGACATCTCGGTCAGCTTGGCCAGGGTGTCCTTGGTCCATTTGCTCGAGATCTCAGCCGACTTTTCAGCCGCTTCCAGTGCAACACCCGACAGCTTTTCGTTCAGCGTCGCGGTCGATTTGAAAGCACCTTCCAGAGCGGTGGTGTCAACGGGGAACGCGCCCATAACGTCTTTCAGGGTCGCGGTGAAGTCTTGCGTCTTTGCCATTGTCCTAAATCCTTTTGCCGAACCGAGCCCACCCCGGTTTTCATCAGCTTAAGGACAATATGGATGCCGCAATGCAGCATTGCAAGATTTTTCTTGCTGCACTGCGGCATAATTCTGCAAGTCACATTGAAATCAAATACTTGCCTTAACCTGTACATAGGTCCCCGGCACCGGCGCCAAGGTGGAGTGGTCCGAATCGCCGGGCGCACGCGCAGGCACCTGCTTGCCCGACCGCTTCTTCAGCTAGGCCTCCCACCGGGGGCGGCTGCGCCTCGGCAAAATTCCGAACAGATTGACCCCAAAACTCAATCCGCTACTCCAAAAGGCGCACGGAGTTTTTTCAAGTGACAAGACATCTTGGACCAAACCGCTCCGCTTAGTCGACCAATGGCAGGAGTTTGTCGAGGCTTGCCCTTGCGTCGCCGTAGAACATGCGGGTGTTTTCTTTGAAGATCAGCGAGTTTTTGATGCCCGAGCACCCGGTGCCCTGGCCTCGTTTAGCTGACGCATCTTGGCAACAATGTCGACCGCCTTCCACAGAGCCGCAGCCGTCTTGACGACCTCAACCCCTGCAGCCTCATACGACGCATCAGAAAATCCAGCCGCAGCACCAGCACCCTTCTCAATCAGACATTCATAGCCCAACTTCTGAAGCCGCGACGCAGACTCAGGCGTCATCCCAACACAGTTCTCACCGTCATAAGTCACTCTCGGTGTGCCTATCTTCGTCGCCATGATCCTAGCTGCGTTTCTTGGGTGGGATGAGATCGGTGATCGTGCCCTCGAACATCTCGGCCGCGAAGTTCACTGTCTCGCTCAGCGTCGGGTGGGGGTGGATCGTGTGACCAAGATCGACCGCGTCCGCCCCCATTTCGATGGCCAGAGCAGTCTCGGAGATCAGATCACCGGCGTTGGTGCCGACGATGCAGGCACCAACGATGCGCTGATCCTGTGGATCGAACAGCAGCTTGGTGATGCCTTCGGATCGGCCATTGGACAGAGATTTGCCCGACGCGGCCCACGGAAACACGCCTTTTTCGACCTTGATCCCCTTGGCCTTGGCGTCGGTTTCAGTCAGGCCGCACCAAGCCACTTCCGGGTCGGTATAGGCGACCGAAGGGATCAGTTTCGCGTCGAAGAACCGCTTGTGACCGGCGGCAACCTCGGCTGCAACCTTGCCTTCGTGCACGGCCTTGTGCGCCAGCATCGGCTGGCCGACCAAGTCACCGATGGCGAAGATATGCGGCACGCCGGTGCGCATTTGGTTGTCCACGGCGATAAACCCACGCTCATCCACCGCGACTCCGGCTTTTTTGGCGTCGATCAGTTTGCCGTTGGGTTTGCGTCCCACGGCCACCAGAACCTTGTCGAACGTGTCGGTGAAGCTGTCGCCCTTGTCATCCTCGAACGTGACCTTGAGGCCCTTCTTTAGCGGTTCAATCGCTGTGACCTTGGTCTTGAGGAAGATGTTTTCGTACCGGCCCTTGATGCGGGTCATCAGAGGTTTAACGATATCCTTGTCCGCACCAGGGATAATCTGATCCATCAGCTCGACCACGGTGATGTCCGAGCCCAGCGCGTCATAAACGCAAGCCATCTCCAGACCGATGATACCGCCGCCCAAAACCAGCATCCGCTTTGGAACATCCGCCAGTTCCAGCGCACCGGTCGAGTCGATCACGCGGTCGTCATCATGGGGGAGAAAGGGCAGCTCAACCGGTTCAGATCCCGCCGCAATGATGCATTGGTCAAAGGAAACCGTTGTCATTCCGTCATCGCCCATGACCTCGATCATGTTCGGACCCGAGAAGCGACCGTAGCCGCGCACGATCTGAACCTTGCGACCCTTGGACAAACCGTCCAAACCGCCGGTCAGTTTGCCGACAACGCTGTCTTTGAAGGCGCGCAATTCGTCCAGGTCAATCTTGGGCTTGCCAAAGCTGACACCATGTGCGCCCATCTCTTCGGCCTCGGTGATGACCTTTGCCACGTGCAACAACGCCTTCGAAGGGATACAGCCCACGTTCAGGCAGACACCGCCCAGCGTCGGATTGCGCTCGATCATTACAACCTTTTTGCCCAGATCTGCGGCCCGGAAGGCTGCGGTGTAACCACCGGGGCCCGAGCCCAGCACAACCACTTCGGCATGTACGTCGCCCTGCCCGGCTGCAGTGCCGGTGGCGGCCACAGCCTGCAGTACGGCGGGTGCTTCTGCTGGCGCGGCCTCGGGTGTTGCGCTGTCGGCGGCTTCCAGTGTCAGGATCAGCGCGCCTTCCGAGACATTATCTCCTTCGGCAACGGCAATCGAGACGACCTTGCCATCGGCGGGGGACGGAACCTCCATCGTGGCCTTGTCGGATTCCAGTTCGATCAGCGGGTCTTCGGCGACGACGGTATCACCAACCGAGACAAGAATGCTGAGCACGGGCACATCGGAGAAATCACCGATATCGGGTACTTTGACGTCCATCTGATCTCTCCTCACCACATCAACTTGCGCATGTCACCCAACAGCGTCTTGAGCGTGACGCAAAAGCGTGCAGCCAAGGCGCCATCAACGGCACGGTGGTCATAGCTGAGCGACAAGGGCTGCATCAGGCGCGGCACGAATTCTTCACCATTCCAGACCGGAGCCATCTTCGACCGGGTCAGGCCCAGAATGGCCACCTCGGGCGCGTTGACGATCGGAGTGAAATGGGTGCCACCGATACCGCCCAGCGACGAGATCGTGAACGTCGCGCCCTGCATGTCGTTCGATTTCAGCTCACCTGCACGCGCCTTGCCTGACAACTCCATCAGATCCTTGGAGATCTCGACAATGCCCTTACGATCCGCATCTTTGATGACCGGAACAACCAGGCCGTTCGGCGTGTCTGCAGCAAAGCCTATATTGTAGTAAGATTTGCGGATCAGCTTGTCGCCGTCGGGGTGGATCGACGAGTTGAACTCCCAATGCTGTTTCAGCGCATTGACCGAGGCCTTGACCACAAAGCTCAGCAATGTGACGCGATAGCCTTCTTCCTTGGCCATCGTGTCCATTTCCTTGCGGTATTTGTCCAGCTCGGTGATGTCGGCCTCATCATTATGGGTGACATGTGGAATGTTGAGCCATGACCGATGCAATGCGGGGCCAGACAGCTTTTTGATCCGAGGCATTTCCACGTCTTCGACCGGGCCGAACTTTGAGAAATCGACAGCCGGGATCGGCGGGATACCCATGCCACCCGATGCACCTGCAGCAGCCGGAGCAGTCGCAGTCGTGGATTTGAGGAACTTGGTGACGTCCTCGCGCAGGATACGACCCTTGCGGCCCGAGCCGTTGACCTTGGACAGGTCAATGTCCAGCTGACGGGCAAAGGCGCGCACCGATGGCGAGGCATGGGCCTTGCCGAACCCTTGGTCCATCACCGGCGCCGCCGGGGTGGCTGGTGCGGGGGCAGCCGCAGGTGCCGGTGCGACCGTGGGCGCGGCCTCGGCCGCGGCGGTAGGTGCCCCCTCGCCTTCCAGCAGCAGGATCAGCGCGCCTTCGGAAACGTTGTCGCCCTCGGACACTTTGATTTCCTTGACGACACCCGCGGCAGGGGACGGAACCTCCATCGTGGCCTTGTCGCTTTCCAATTCGATCAGGGGGTCCTCGGCTGCGACGGTATCACCGACCGAGACCAGGATGCCGATCACCGGGACATCCGCAAAATCCCCGATATCCGGGACTGTTACTTCGATTGCCATTTCTACGTCTCCTCGTGCCCCGTGGCCTTAAACCAACCGGGGGTTCGGCTTGTCGCCGTCGATTTCATATGTCTTGAGCGCCTTCTCGAGCTCGGCCTTGGTCACCGCACCTTCGCGATACAGATCGACCATTGCCGCCGCCGCGATATGATTGGCATCGACCTCGAAGAACCGGCGCAAGTTCACCCGGCTGTCCGAACGGCCATAACCGTCCGTGCCCAGCACCGAATAGCGGCCCGGCACAAAGGCGCGGATCTGCTCGGCGTAGTTCTTCATGTAGTCAGTGGCTGCAATGATCGGACCTTTGGCCTTTGAAAGCTGTTCGGTCACGTAAGGCACGCGTTCCTCTGCCAGCGGGTCCAGACGGTTGGCGCGTGCCGCATCCTGTCCGTCACGGGCCAATTCGTTGAAGGAGGTGGCCGACCAGATATCAGACGTCACGCCGAAATCCTTCTTCAGCAATTCCGCCGCTTTCATCGCCTGCACCAGAATGGTGCCCGAGCCCATCAGGTTGACGTGCTTCTTGCCCGGCTTCTTGGTTTCCTGGAACCGGTACAGCCCCTTGATGATCCCGTCTTCCGCACCCATCGGCATATCGGGGTGCGTATAGTTTTCGTTCATCAGGGTCAGGTAGAAATAGATATCTTCCTGATCGCCATACATGCGCTGCAGACCGTTCTGGATGATCACCGCGACCTCATAGCTGAAGGTCGGATCGTAGGTGATGCAGTTCGGGATAGTGCCCGCAAGAATGTGGCTGTGGCCATCCTCGTGTTGAAGACCTTCACCGTTCAGCGTCGTCCGACCAGCTGTACCGCCTAGCATGAAGCCCCGCGCACGACTATCACCAGCCGCCCAGGCCAGATCACCGATGCGCTGGAAGCCAAACATCGAGTAGTAGATGAAGAAAGGGATCATCGGTACGCCGTGATTGGAATAGGCAGTCGCTGCCGCAATCCAATCGGCCATGGCGCCAGCCTCGTTGATGCCTTCCTGCAGGACCTGACCGTTGGTCGTTTCCTTATAGAACATCATCTGATCAGCATCTTCAGGGGTATAGTTTTGACCCGACGGGTTGTAGATCCCGACCGAGCGGAACAGCCCCTCCATCCCAAAGGTCCGGCTTTCGTCCGGCACGATCGGAACCACGTTCTTGCCCATTCCCTTGTCACGCAGCAGCGTAGTCAGGATGCGGACAAAGGCCATTGTGGTCGAAATCTCACGATCACCGGTGCCCTTCAGTTGAGCTTCGAACTTGGAAAGCGCGGGGATTTCCAGCGCTGGTGCACTACTGTCGCGTTTGGGGAACTCACCGCCCAAAGCCTTGCGCCGGTCGGCAAGATAAGCTTTTTGCGCGTTGTTCAACGACACAAACGGCGC
Source organism: Ruegeria sp. CDSB086 (assembly GCF_059611065.1). Taxonomy (NCBI): domain Bacteria; kingdom Pseudomonadati; phylum Pseudomonadota; class Alphaproteobacteria; order Rhodobacterales; family Roseobacteraceae; genus Ruegeria; species Ruegeria sp. CDSB086. The sequence continues at coordinate 326,987 of NZ_JBXWOV010000003.1, forward strand.
GTTGGGCAGGTCTTCGTCGCTGACCGGGATCTGGAACCGATCACGGAACGCACGCAACTGATCTTCGGCCAGTTTCTTTTGCTGGTGGGTGGTGTTCTGCCCCTCACCGGCCGAGCCCATGCCGTAGCCCTTGACGGTTTTCACCAGCAGGCAGGTCGGCGTGCCCTCGTTCTCGGTCGCGCGCTTGAATGCGGTATAGACTTTTTCTGGGTCATGTCCGCCCCGGCGCAATGCCCAGATCTGATCGTCGGTCCAGTCTTCGACCAAAGCAGCGGTTTCCGGGTATTTCCCAAAGAAATGTTCGCGGATATAAGCACCGTCTTTCGACTTGAACGTTTGGTAGTCGCCATCGACGGTTTCATCCATCAACTGACGCAACCGCCCGCTCGTATCTTTTTCCAGCAGTTGATCCCAGCCCTTACCCCAAAGCAGCTTGATCACGTTCCAGCCCGCACCGCGGAAGTCGCCCTCAAGTTCTTGCACGATCTTGCCGTTGCCGCGAACCGGACCATCGAGCCGTTGCAGGTTGCAGTTGATCACGAAGATCAGGTTATCCAGGCCTTCTCGCACGGCCAGGTCAATTGCACCCCGGCTTTCGGGTTCGTCCATCTCGCCATCGCCGAGGAAGCACCACACTTTACGGTCGGCCATGTCGATATGACCCCGGTTGTGCATGTATTTCATGAACCGCGCCTGATAGATCGCCATCAGTGGACCCAAGCCCATCGAGACCGTCGGGAACTGCCAGTAATCCGGCATCAACCACGGGTGCGGATAGCTGGACAGCCCGCCGCCATCGACCTCGGAGCGGAAGTTTTCCAGCTGCTCTTCAGTGATGCGCCCTTCCATGAAGGACCGGGCATAGATGCCGGGGATCACATGGCCTTGAAAAAACACCAGGTCGCCACCGTGGATCGCCGATTTCGATCGCCAGAAGTGGTTCAGGCCCACGTCATACATAACAGCTGATGAGGCAAAGGAGGCAATGTGGCCGCCATATTCGCTGCTGACTTTGTTGCGCCGAACCACGGTAGCCATGGCGTTCCAGCGGTTGATCGTACGGATCCGCCACTCCATCTCAGGATCGCCGGGAAAGGCGTACTGATCATCGACCGGGATGGTATTCTGATAGGGCGTTGTAGCCGAAAACGGCAGCGTCGCCCCGGCGGCGCGGGCCTTCTGCACGGCCTTGTCCAACAGGAAATGCGCACGGTTCGCACCGTCTCGTTCAATCACGTCTTCAATGGCGTCCTGCCATTCCTGACTTTCTACCGGGTCGATATCGGGTTCGAGGTCTTTCATTGGGCAGGTTCCTTTCTCAAACTGTGTCCCGAGGAGTGTCAGACGAAGAATTGTGCGCCGTTGACAGAAATCGTTGAGCCGTTGACAAACCCGGCGTCATCCGAGGCCAAGAAGGCCACACAGCGGGCGATTTCCTCGGGTTCGCCCAGCCGTCCCGCCGGGATTTGGCCGATAATGGCCTCGCGGACCTTTTCAGGCACGGCCATGACCATCTCAGTGGCGATATAACCGGGGCAGATAGCGTTTGCGGTAATGCCTGCGCGCGCGCCTTCCTGTGCCAGAGATTTGACGATTCCCAGATCACCTGCCTTGGTGGCGGCATAGTTGGCTTGCGCAAACTGGCCTTTCTGGCCGTTGATAGAACTGATGACAATGACACGGCCGAACTTACGCTCGCGCATACCGGGCCAGATTGGGTGGATGGTGTTGAAAACGCCGGTCAGGTTGGTGTCTATGACATCTTTCCACTGCTGGGGCGTCATCTTGTGGAACGGCGCGTCGCGGGTAATCCCGGCGTTGGCGACCACAATATCGATCGATCCAATCTCGGCCTCGACCTGCGCGATCCCAGCGGCCGAGGCTTCGTAATCTGCGACATTCCATTTATAGGTTTTGATGCCGGTCTCGGCGGTAAAAGCAGCCGCCTTTTCGTCATTGCCGGCATAGGTCGCGGCAACAGTATATCCTTCAGCTTTCAACTTTCTGGAAATCGCTTCGCCGATACCCCGGCTACCACCGGTTACAAGTGCAGTTCGTGTCATCTCTAATCCCTCCAATTAGTCAGTGACTTTGACCTAACTTGCAGTGTTACGTAGCGTAATTTTTTACCACCGGATAGGCCTGAGCGGAATAGCGGCTATGCGTTTTAGGAAAGGTTTAATATTAAACTACTTGAAATTTTAATCTTAAAATTATTTTCTTACAGAGAGTTATCGGAGTGTTTATGCAACCGCTCACGGTCAACACGCAAAGGACGGCACGCGATTGCGACCACGGTCACCGGGGCTTGTCACCAACGTAATCCCGGAACTTCGACATTTTACCGATCCCGGGGTTAAAGGAATTAGTTGGATCGCAGCGCCTGTAATGCGCCGCGAGATCCGGCTTGGCCTTGTAGAGGTGGCCGACATTGTGCTCGGCCGGATATTCGGCCCCGCGCTCATCAAGTATTCGAAGCATCGCAGTCTTGATCGCCCTTGGATCGCATCCCTTTTTGATGATGTAATCCTGGTGCATCACGTGGCACATCAAGTGGCCGTAATAGACTTTGCCAACCAACTGATCGGTGATCTCAGGCGGCAGCGTTTCGAACCAATCACGATCATTGCGACGCAGCGCGATATCCAGCGCCAGTATCTCTTCGACTTCGTCGGAATGGACATGGCCATACCGCACAGCGGCACCCGCAGCAGCAAATCGATGCAACCCGGCGATCTTGGCGTCACGCGGGGTGCAGGTGACAAATTCGGCGCTGCGGGAACCAAAGAATTCGGGAAGAAACACCGCCGCCTCTTCGATACCGCTGTCATGCACTTTCAAGATGAGGTGGTGTTCATACCTGTCACGATACTCATACAGGAACTCCGGCAGATGCTCGGGCCAAAGCTTTGCAACAACCTGCATGAACTTGTCGGTGAAACCCCGGGTCAACGAAAACTTGTTCAGACGCGAGTCCACCGCGCCCTTCATAGCAAAGAACATCGGCAGCCGGTCGGTCCCCAGCTTGTCGATCATAACCAGAGTGTCCTTACCGTATTTCGCTGCGATGTCGAAACACTCGCGATGAACGTATTCGGCTGAAACTGGCAGTGTTTTGAAATGCGTCAGGATGTGGCGACGTAGGTCGGTAAGGTCAGCAGGGTCGTTTGTACCGATGTAAAAGACCTGCTCACGCTCATAGGTCGGGAAGGTATCAAGCCGCACTGCGAATACCGCCAGTTTGCCCGCACAGCCGGACACTTCGTACAACAGCCGTTCGTCATTGTTGTAACGCGAGGGCGTGTCCGCATCGACATCGCGCAGGATCGCAGTGTAATCCGGGTCCGACGCATTGCGACCCTGAGGTGTCGGGGAATCCTTGTCGAAATCCCCGGCTTCAACACGGGTCAGGATTTCCTCTGGAGTGTCGCCCAAATCCAGTCCCAGATGGTTCACCAGTTTCAGCGTCCCATCCGCGGCGATCTGGGCGAAAAGGGCAAGCTCTGTATAACTAGGTCCACGCTCGCACAAGGAACCGCCGGAATTGTTGCAAACTCCACCCACGATCGAAGCCCCAATGCTGGAGGACCCGATTACCGAATGCGGTGTTCGCCCCAGTGGCCTTAGCTGCTTCTCCAACTCAAAAAGAGACGCGCCCGGCAGGCTAAGAACCTGCTGACCGTCCTGCAAAAGGTGCAGGGCTTTCATCCGACTGACATTAATCAGCACAACGTCACGGTCGTAACCGCCTTTGGGTGTAGACCCTTCGGTCAGGCCAGTATTGGACGCCTGCATGATGACGATCTTGTCGGCGGCGACACAGGCCTGCAGGACGTGCCACAGTTCCAGCAAAGCGCCGGGTCGTACGACGCAGAGTGCCTTGCCCTCACCCGATCTGAATCCCCGGCGGAACCGCTCGGTCGCGCGTTCGCCTTTTAGCATATTACGGGCGCCGACGATGGCGCGAAAATTGGTTATGAGGGCTTCGTTGATCACGCCGCGTTCCGATGTACATCGCCAGGGCTGGTCGCTGTGTCCCGGAAGCGCAGGTTGGTGCGCGACAGTTGGTCGAGCCGCGTTACGCCCATCAGCTTCATGTCGCGCTCGATCTCGGCCCGCATCAATCCCAGCGCCCGTTCGACGCCCGGCTGACCAGCGGCAGCCAATGGATACAGATAGTGCCGCCCTACCCCAACCGCCTTGGCCCCAAGCGATAGCGCCTTGAGCACATGGGTTCCGCGCTGAATTCCGCTGTCCATCATCACGTCCAGCTTGTCGCCGACGGCATCCACAATCTCGGCCAACTGATCAAACGGCGTACGCGAGCCGTCCAACTGGCGACCGCCGTGGTTCGACAGGATGATGCCGGTACACCCGATCTCAGCCGCGCGGCGTGCGTCCTCGACTGTCATGATACCTTTGAGGCAGAACTGGCCATCCCACTCACGCACCATCTCGGCCACATCATCCCAGTCCATCGACGGGTCCAACATGTCAGTGAAGTAGCCACCGATCGAACTGGCGCCGCCGCCCATATCCACATGTTCGTCCAATTGCGGCAGGCGGAATCTTTCATGCGTGACATAGTTGATGCCCCACATCGGCTTGATCGCAAACTGGATCATGCCGCCCAAAGTCAGGCGAAACGGGATTGAAAAGCCTGTGCGCAGGTCCCGTTCGCGATTGCCGCCGGTGATGCTGTCGACGGTCAGCATCATGACCTCGACGCCAGCCTCTTTGGCGCGCTGCATCATGGCAGAGTTCAGGCCGCGATCCTTGTGAAAGTAGAACTGATAGACCTGCGGGTTCTTATGCTTCTGGCGCAATTCTTCCATGGACACGGTGCCCAGCGACGACACACCGAACATGGTGCCATATTTCTCGGCGGCCGCTGCCACAGCACGTTCCCCTTGATGGTGGAAAAGGCGCTGCAAAGCCGTCGGCGAGCAATAAATCGGCATATCCAGCTTTTGCCCCATCACGGTGACCGACATGTCCACGTCCGTCACCCCACGCAGGACCGATGGCAGCAGATCACACCGATCAAACGTCCGTGTGTTTTCGCGGTAAGTCACCTCATCATCCGCGCCGCCGTCAATATAGTTGAAGATCGGCCCCGGCAGGCGGCGCTTGGCCAATCTGCGGAAATCCTGAAAGTTATGACAGTCCTTCAGACGCATGACTCTTCCTCCTTAATAGGCGACGGATGGCAACCAGGTGGCAAGTGTGGGCCACAGGAAGACAAGAGCCAGTCCGGTCAATTGCAGCAGGACAAAGGGGATGATGCCCTTGTAGATATGCGTCAGTTTGATCTCGGGCGGGCAGACGCCCTTGAGATAGAACAAGGCAAAACCAACGGGTGGGGTTAGGAAGCTGGTCTGCAGCGTAACTGCCACCAGGATCACGAACCACACAAGCGCCGGTTCATCCAGTACTCCAAATCCGGGAATATCGATGCCCAGACCGTTCACGATGGGGCGCATCAGCGGCAGCACAATCAGCGTGATTTCGATCCAGTCCAGAACAAAACCCAGCAGGAATACGATGAACAGGATGAAGAGGATCGTTCCATTGGCCCCAAAGCCAGTGGACTGCACCACGTGTTCGATCAACTCATCTCCGCCCAGTTCTCGTAGGACATACGAAAACACGGTCGCGCCCAGGAAGATCGCGAAGATGTAGGCGGTCGTGTTGAAGGTCGACACCAGCACATTCCACAGTTTGGCGAATGTCAGCTTGCGATAGCCCAGCGCAAGCAGTGTTGCACCCAACGCACCAATGCCCGAAGCCTCGGTTGGCGTCGTCAGCCCGGCAAAGATCGAACCCAGTACTGCAAGGATCAACAACAGGGTTGGGATGACGGCAAACAGCACGTCCTTGACGGCGGCCCAATCGGGGGCTTTTGCACCCTCGGGCACTGGTGCCGCATCGCGTTTCACCAAAGCGAGGATAAAGATGTAAGTCAGGTAGAGGCCACCAATGATGACACCTGGAAAGACCGCGGCCATGAACAGATCGCCTACCGACAATGCCATCTGGTCAGCCATGATCACCAGCATGATCGACGGAGGGATCAGGATGCCCAGCGTGCCTGAGGCTGAAACCACACCTGCGGCCAACGTTGGTTGGTACTTCTGTTGCATCATTGACGGCAGCGACAGCACACCCAGCAGAACCACGGACGCACCGATGATGCCGGTCGAAGCCGCCAGAATGATCCCGATCAGCGTGACCGTGATCGCCAGACCGCCACGCACGGTGCCAAACAGGCGCTGCATCGACGACATCAGACGTTCGGCTACCCCGCTTTCGTCCAGCATCAGCCCCATAAAGATGAACATCGGCAGCGCAACCAGAACCGCGTTGGACATGGTCGCGTAGACCCGGTTCACCACAGCGCCCAAGGTCAGATAGTCGAGTCCCGTAAAGGTGCTTTCCAACCCTGTCCACAGCATCAGATCGTTGTCGAACAGATAGGCCAGCCCACAATAGGCAACGCCGACACCGGCCAGAACCCAAGCCACCGGGTATCCTGTAAAAAGCAGCGCAATGAATGTCAGGAACATTGCGATGACCAGTTTTTCCTCAGTCGTTTCAACCAGGAAGGTCAGGCCAATACAGACCGCGGCAAATACGGCCAGCACCAGAAGGATTCGGCGCAGGGGTGCGCCCTCGCGCTCCGAGGCGGGCCCGTACATCAGCGCATGCCCGTCATGGATCAATCGCGCCAGCGCGGCCAAGCCCAGCAGAACAAAACTGATCGGAATGACCGCCTTGAAGGCCCAGCGCGCAGGCAGACCTGTGGGGCTGTCCGAGCGCTCGCTGACGCGGAAGCTCTCGTAGAAGTAATCATATCCTTGATCGATCATCAGATAGATGAACGGGGTCAGCAGAGTCAGAATGCCGATCACTTCGATCACACGCTGCGCGCGACGGGACAGTTGCATGTGCAGAACGTCAACGCGCACGTGGCTGTCTGTGATCAAGGCATAGGATATGCCGATCATCGTGACGATGCCGTAAAAGTGCCACTGGATCTCGTCCAGTTTGGGATAGTTCTGGCTGAACAGATAGCGCAGCGAAACCTGGCTGAAGATCGCGGCCATCAACAGGACATTGGCCCACATCACCACATGCCCGACGGTTTTTACACCAGTATCAATAGCAACGGCCATTTTTTGGCGGTCAGTTTCGGGGTGCTCCAGGATGCCTTCATAGGCTTCGACCGGATCATTGAGGTTCTTTTGCGTGGCCATGGGTAATCCTCGCTCAGTTGACCGGCGCTAGCGCGGTCAAGGGAATGCAGGTTTGAAATCCTGATAATGTCCGAGGCAGAGTTGCCCCTGCCCCGGACGCGTCAGCAAGTCGGGTTACTGACGGGGGAGGAACGCATTGGTTTTCCACAGGACATAGCCGTCGCGGAACTCGTTCATGTCGGACAGAACCTTGGCAAAGAAGGCATCGTTGGCGGCCTCTTCGGCAGCAACCTCATCCCAGGTGGCACGGAAGGTGTCCAGCATCTCGGGCGACCATTGCTTGATGGTGACGCCGTTGTTTTCAACGTTGTCGATCAGGGCCGCATGCTGGATGGCCTCACCTTCGGCAAAACTGTCAGCCATCGAAGCCTTACAGGCGTTTTCGATGATCGCCTTGTGCTGCTCGCTGGTTTCGTTCCAGACGTCCTTGTTGATCATCAGCTCGAACACGGTCGCCTGCTGGTGCCAACCGGGGAAATAGTTGAACTTAACCAGTTTGTGAAAGCCCAGACGCGCGTCGATGGCAGGCATCGAAAACTCGGTTGCGTCGATGGCGCCTTTTTCAAGCGCGGGGAAAATCTCACCGCCCGGCAGCAACGAGGTTGCCACGCCCAGTTTCTGCATGACTTTTCCACCCAGACCGAAGAAGCGCATCTTGAGGCCACTCAGATCTTCAGGGGTGTTGATCTCGGTCGCGAACCAGCCCGACGTTTCAGGGGCAATGACCGCGCAGGGGATTACATGAACGTTGTATCCTGCCTGATCATACATCTCTTGATACAGTGACATTCCGTTGCCGTAATACAGCCACGCCATGTATTCGCCCGCCTCAGGGCCAAACGGAACCGCCGAGAACAGCGGCGCAGCCGGGATTTTACCCGCCCAGTAACCAGCGGTGGTGTAGCCCGAGTTAATCTTGCCAGTCGACACGGCATCCAGAATTTCGAACGGCGGGACCAATTTGCCCGGCTCGTAAACCTTCATCTTCAGCGTACCGCCAGACATCAGGTCAAGCTGCTCGGCAACACGAGGGATCGGGGAACCCAACCCTGGAAGCTCGGTCGAGAAAGCAATCGGGGTTTTCAGCAGCAGTTTGTCAGCAGCAATCGCAGGTGCCGCCATCAGGCTGGCAGCCACGGCAAGGCTCGTCAGGGTCTTTTTCATGAAATCTCCTCCAGGGTCGGTCGGACTTGGCGTCCGATGAATTTGTGACGCGAGATCTTCCTGCGCCACACTGGTAAATAAAGTTGACCAAACATTTCAGTCAACAACTTTATTTACCAATGGCTCGATTGCTATTTGCCTAGAGAAGATCCAGAACGCCTAAACTTAAGAGGGCCGCCGCCGACGATGATTGGGCGAGTGTTTCGATCTTTTTTTGTTTAACGATAACCAGTTGCACTCCAAATAATCCGAGAGGTTTCCCCACTAAATCAGGCATTGAAAAACACACACTCAAAGGTTACTTTTATTTACCAAAGGGGTTCTGAAACTTCTTCAGAAGGGTAAACCACGATGAACACGACAGCGATTTTCGAACCGATTGGGCACGAATCACTCTCGGATGCAGTGGTGGCTCAGATTGAAGACCTGATTGCTTCGGGCATTCTCAAGCAGGGTCGCAAACTGCCATCGGAACGCGATCTGGCGGAAACCCTTCGCGTCTCCCGCCCCAAACTGCGTGAGGCGCTGGCGGTTCTTGAAGAACGAGGCCTGGTGACGACACAGCATGGTGAAGGCACTTTCGTAGCTGCGTTGACAGGCAGCGCCATGCTCCCTGCCTTGTTGGCGCTTTACGAACGCCATGAGCCCGCTTTTTTTGACTATCTCGAATACAGGCGCGAACAGGAAGGCTTTGCCGCTAAGCTCGCCGCGCGGCGGGCGACCAAAGCGGATAAGGAACGGATCACGAATATCTTGGCCGAGGATGAACGCGCATGGCGCGAGAAAGACGCGCTTGCATCGCGTGAGGCGGATTTTGCGCTGCACGCGGCAATTGTGGACGCCAGCCAAAACGCGACACTCATCCACATGATGGCGTCTATCTACGAGCTCACACGGCAAGGCGTGTTCTACAATCGTGATTTTCTAAAGACCATCGACGGCACGGGCAAGCTGCTGATGGAGCAGCATCGCGAACTTGGAATGGCGGTCATCGCAGGCGACGAAACACGCGCGGAAAAGGCTGCGTATGACCACATCGACTTTGTTGAAGAGTCCTTCAAGCTTGGCATTGAAAGACGCCGCCGTGAGGCAATGGCCGAAAAGCGCCGCCTTCTGTCTGATTCAAAACTCTGATCGGGCAGCGCAAGTCGTTCTTACTTTCCAACGATCTCAATCATGTAATCACGACGGGCTGCGGCAGGTGGTGGCTGAAACGGCGCTGCCGCGCGTACTTGCGCAAGTGCCACCTGATCCAGTCGTTTCGACCCCGAGCTGCGCTTGACGGTGACACTTACAAGCGCCCCATTGTCGCCAATCCGAAAACTCACCAACACCGCACCACGAATATTGACGTTCTTACGACGGGCACGGGTGATCTTGCGCATTACGTGCCCTCTGTAATTGCTGACCTCAGCGTTACCCTGCCCGGCCGCTATGGAACTTGTCTTTTTGGCCGTCGCAGCGCCTTTGCTGGTTTTTCCCGATGCATTGCCTTTTCTGGCGCTCTTTTCAGAATTTCCTGCCTGCGACGCAACCTGATCGACCTTTTGTTTGGTCGGGTCCGCCGGTTTCACGGCTGGGGTTTTCGCGACGGCTTCCGTCTCTGACGGCGCTGCTTCTTGCGCTTCGGCGGATGCTTGTCGATGGGTCACCGCGACGGCGGCTTTGGTGTCGGCGACAGTATGCTTTATCGCCCCGGGAACTGGCGCCCGGGCCTGAGAGGTTGGGCTGACCGCAGTTTGTCGCTGTGTCGGTGCGACGGTCGGTTGATGTGCAGTAGCGGGTGTCGAGGCGGTGGCCCCCGTCACATAGTCCTTGAAGGCATCCCCCAGCGCAGCAACCTCGCCCGACCCGCCACCTTCGACAAGCACCGGTTCACCTGCGGAAAAGTCATGCAGGGCAAGAACATGAGTGGCTGCGGCTAGCGCCAAAGCGGCAACAGCTATGCCACGCGATCTGGGTATCATTGCAAACCCCTTTCTGTGACCACGTACACCCTTTTTGCACCCAGCGCGCGCAAGGCATCACTGACCTCTTTCAGCCGAACAGCAGGCAAAGCCCGGTCCGGCACGACGCGAACATCATCCAGCGGCAGGTTGATCGACGCGCGTTCCACATACGCCTCAACTCCAGTCAGTTCGGCGCCCCGGTATTCCAGTGAACCATCGCTACGAATGACCAAAGCATCGGGTGGCTCGCGACCGTCCAGATCACTGGTTTCCACCAGCTTCACCGATTTACTCAGCGGCGGTGCAAGCGTGCCTGCAATCATGAAAAAGATGAGCATCAGAAAGACGACATTGATCAGTGCGATCGTTGGCTCTCGACCCTGTTTTGCCTTGCGTTTGAGTTGAATCATCCGATCACCTGTGCGCGCAAATGGTCGATGCCTTTCAGCACCGAAAGCAAATCAATCAGCTGTTGCGAAGTCGCGTTCTGTCCAAGACTGATCAACGCGGTCTGAGGCTTATCCGTCGCCATCACCATGGCCATGTCTTCGAACGCGGCAAGCGTGCCATCAACCAAAATACGGTCGGCCTCAAGTTTGACAAAGCGGATTACCCGGTCAGTTTCCGCCCCTCCGGCAGCGGCAGTGGCAAATTCGATTTCGCCATATTTGGAGAACGTCGACGTCAGCATGAAGAACAGCAACAGCAGAAAGATGACGTCAATCAAGGACGTCATCGACAAGCGCCTGCGCCGTCTTCTGCGGACGTTAAGTGCCATGGGCGAAAACCTGTTGCGGGGTTTGGTCAGCCATCGGCGCGTCCTCAGCATAGCCCGGTGCAAACACAGTTCGCAAAGCGCGGTTGGCAAAGGTACGCTCACGGTTCATGCGCGCCTCGAACCACGTCAGGACCATTGATGTCGGCATAGCGACTGCAAGGCCGGCAGCGGTCGTCAACAGGGCCACCCAAATACCACCGGCCAGCAGCGACGGATCAACAGAATTGCCCGCGCCCTGTAGAGTTTGGAACGCCTCGATCATGCCTAATACGGTCCCGAAAAGCCCCAGAAGCGGCGCAAGTTGGGCGACCATATCCAAGACGTTGAACCCTTGCTCAAGTTGGGCAAACCGCGCTTCGGCCTCGGCGTCGGTACGCTCTGACAAGGTGCGATCCTCTCCAGACAAAGCCATCGCGATCACCGGCGCCAAGTAGCTGCGGCTATTGCGCAGATGTGCCGTTGTCTCGGCAAGGTCCCTGCGATCCCAGGCCTGAATGGCGCGCGAAAGCTCAATATGACGACCGACACCTGCGACGCGAAACTGCCACAGCTTGTACAGAACCAACGAAAGTGTTGCGATTGAGGTCACGATCAGGATGGCAACAACCGGCCCGCCCAATTCCAGAATTTCCATTATTTTTCTTATTACTGCGTCCATAACCTCACCCGATCACTTCCGTTTCAAGGCGACTTGTGAGCGTAAGCCCGGACATGCAGGCATCGGCCATGTCAGATTGTGTCACACATTCCTGTACACCGTTGATCAGTATTCGGCTGATCTGATCGCAAGCCATGTCGTTGAACTGGAACTGCCGCACACGGGGCTTGCCCGCAGGCAATTCGGCAAAATCAAGTAGTGTCAGAAGGGCCACCTGACCTTCTGCGCCGAAGAGAACGGTCTCATAAACCGCGCCATCGATATCGATGCCATAGGTATTTTCAGCGACAAAGCTCAGCAAACAGCTTTCGCCCTTTGCCTCGGCACTGCTGAGTTCGATTGATACGCCGCTGGGTTTTTGCGTTTCCTCTGCGCTGGCAATCCCTGCCCCCAAAATTGGGAGCAGGGTCAGCAGGACCACCCGAGCATTTCTTTTGATTGTTGTCTGCATGACTGGTCCTTTCGTGTGGATCAGAAGGTTTTGGCCAGGGTCAGCTTGAAGTTCCGGCCCGGTGAGTTGCGGGTCGAAAGGTTCGGCAGATAGTTCTTGTCAAAGATGTTCTCGACGCCTGCGCGAACTTCGAAACCCTGAAACGCGCCTTCCTGCGGCAGATAGGTCGCGCGCAGGGTGTTCACGCCGTAGCCAGCAACCGGATCTCCGCTTGAGTCGGTGCCGGATTTGGCGCCGAACAGCTCCCAGCTGACGTCCAGAGTTTCGCCAAAGCGTTTGCCGACTGTTACCCGCGCCGAGTCTGTCGGCTCGTTCCGCCATGGTGAGTCCACGCCAAGCGAGCTGGTTTCAGTCCCTTTGACGATGTTTGCGTTGAAGTCGACATAGTACCCAGCCGCGCTGGCATAAGATGCCTCGATTTCAACGCCTTTGGTTTCAACTTCCTGCAGCGGGCGGGAAGGACTGCCCGATACATAAGACGTGATGTCCCAAAGATCTGTCTTATAGAAATTGACCTTGGCACGAACCACATCACCCGCAGCAAAAACATCGCCACGATTATACGAGAAGCCCGCTTCCCATGTGCGCGACTTTTCAGGTTGGGTCATGTATGCTGGTGTGCCCAGATCGTCGATGATTGGCAGGTTTTCCGTGTATGCCCCACTGCCGAACACGGCAAAGCCGCTGGCGAATTCGTACCTTGCAGACAAACCGCCCATCAGCGCGTTGTTGTCATAGCTTTCATTGCGCGGAGCCGGTGCATCACCGTCGCCTTTGATGTCCTGCGTCTCGTACCGGATCGCCGGAGTGATGGTCAGCTGATCGCCGATCTGAATATCGTCCACGGCAAACAGTGCGACACGACGATCGGTACCACCAGGGGCCGAGGGCGCGTCCAGACGCTCGCGATTGATGAATTCGATCCCGGCGCGCAGGTCGTGCGAGGCGACACCGGTTTGGAAGTACGACGTATTCTTGATCGTCAGCTTCGTGGTTTCATAGTTGTGCGTCGCGTCAGCCAGCCCACGAATGCTTGGGAAGAATGGCATTCCTTCCAGGCTTGAGGACCCGGGCACGTAAGAGCTGTCAATCTCCTGCTCCGAGTAGCTGAGGTTTACGTCCAGATCGATCAGGTCGTTGCCCGCCGGACGGTATTGATACCGTAGAATGCCGATTTTCGTTTCGATATCGCGGTCTACGTTGCCAAATGAATCCGATGTCGTGCCGAACGAGTCATACGGAACATCGCGTTCTTCCGACGTCGACTGATTATAGGACGCGGTGATCGAGTGTTCGAGGTCGTCACCAAAGCTGTATTTACCCTTTGCCAGAAGCGACGGCAGCGTGAAGGCACTGTTACCGATCGTATCGCCATTGCCGTCCTTCTGATCGTCCTGATCACGGTAGGTGTAGTTAAACAGGAATTCGGTCTGGCGGTTTGGCTGCCAGGCTAGGATGGACGACGAGGCAAAGCCGTTCCCGTTGGAATACCCTTCCAGCGTTTGACGGAACCGGAAGCCGGGCTCACCACCGGTGAAATCTGACGCGTCTTTGGTTTCCAACTGAACCACGCCGCCTACGACACCCGAACCGTATTCGAACGACCCCACAGTGCCGCGAATGACTGAGACGCTTTTATATAGCTGCGGATCAGTGAACAACTGATTGCCGATCCGATACAACTCCTCCGCGCCGGTTGTAGCCCCATCGACAAGGATCAGCACTTTCTGGTCGGTCCCAAAGGTGCCGTTGGCACCGAACCCACGGATATTGATCCCCGACCCTTGCGGTGTCGAGCCATTGACCAGCGTCACACCGGGCACCGTGTCAATCAGTTCTGCGACGGTGTTGGCCTGACGGTCGTTGATCTCTTCCTGATCGATATTGGTGACCGGCACGGCAGTATCCGTTTGGATTTCCCGTTTGCTTTCACCCAGTTCCAGCGTGCCCAGAAAGCCTTCATCCTGCTCTTGCGCCGAAGCACCAGCCGCCACCATGCTCAGGCACGACACCGTACCAAGCAACCCCATCTTTTGAATACGCGAACGCATTTCTGTCCCTTCGAAATTTTAAGAGGACCGGAAATGCTTGCTCCGCGCTGGCTTGGTCAGTCTTTTATGATTTTTGGAATCGCCTTTTTTGGCGACTTGTGCTCGTTAATAAAGTTGACTAAAACAGTCAACATAAATTCCTGGTCGTTCTTACGACCGCCGCCAGCAGTACACCGCGTTCAACGGTGGCCGTGCCAGCCCGACACCCATGACAATCGAAGATGGAAAAACCCATGACGGAACAGGTGCTTCTGGCCCCGGATCAAATTCGTGCGGCCTATGTTGAAAACACCGGAAAACGTGACCGCGACTTAGCGGAATCACTTGGAATAACCGAAGGTCAACTCGTTGCGGCGTTTGCGGGTATCGACGTAACGCGGCTTTCGGCAAGCCTTGATGACATCTTCCCGATGCTCAACGGGCTGGGTGAGGTCATGGTGCTGACGCGCAACCTCTCTTGCGTCATTGAAAAGGTCGGGCAATACGACAACTACCACTCCGGTGCGCATGCTTCGATGGTTCTGACCGAAGAGATTGACCTGCGCATGTTCCCCGGCCATTGGGTCCACGCCTTTGCCATCGAACGTGAAACGGACAAAGGGACAAAGCGATCCCTTCAAGTTTTTGATGCCGCTGGGGATGCGGTGCACAAGATCTTTCTGCGTGATGGCTCTGACCTGAACCACTGGGACGAACTTGTCAGGAAATTGCAGGCAGATGACCAATCCCAGACGCTGAGTGTCGAGCCGCGAAAGCCAACCGAGGCCGCCAAGGTGAACACCGACAAGGTCGAACTTCTGCGAACGGAATGGGCCAAGATGACGGATACACACCAGTTCCTGCGCCTAACCTCAAAGCTGAAGATGAACCGATTGGGCGCCTACCGCGTCGCTGGTGAACCGCTGGTTCGCGCGCTTGAACCGGCAACGGTTTCCCAGATGTTCGAACAGGTCCGGGACCAAGGGCTTGAGATCATGGTCTTCGTCGGCAACCGGGGGTGCATCGAAATTCACGGTGGGTCGGTTGAGACGCTTAAACAGATGGGTCCGTGGTTCAACGTGCTTGATCCGCGCTTCAATTTGCACCTGCGCTCGGATCATATTGCCGAGGTTTGGGCCGTGACCAAACCAACCCAACGCGGTCCCGCCGTTTCAGTTGAGGCGTTCGATGCCGAAGGTGGTCTTATTCTGCAGATATTTGGCCGCCGTTCAGGCGAAAACGATCACCGCCCGGCCTGGGACCAACTGGTAGCAGGCCTGCAATCCAAAAAAGAAACCGAGGTGGCGTGATGAGCCCGCTTTGCAGGTTTTCATCGGTCGTCGCGGTAGCCGGCGCGCTGATCGGAACAGCGGCTATCGCAGCAGATGAGCCAGAACCCAACCGCATCATCGCCATCGGCAGTTCCGTGACAGAGATCGTCTATGCCCTGGGTCAGCAGGACCGCCTTGTTGGGCGGGACCGGACCTCGACCTACCCGGTTGATGTGCTGGACCTGCCCGATGTCGGCTATATTCGTGCGCTGTCACCCGAAGGGGTCTTGTCGGTGAAACCCGATCTGATCGTGGCACTGGAAGGGTCCGGACCACCGGAGGCTGTCGAGGTTCTCAGAGAGGCCGGTGTGCCCTTCGTCTCGATCAGTGAAGACTATTCACGCGACGGCGTGGTGGAAAAAATCCGGGCTGTCGGGGCCGCCCTGGGTGTCGAAGATGCCGCCGAAGAACTTGCCAATCAGACCGGTGCCAAGATTGACGGGGCCCATTCGAATGCAGTTGATGCTTCGGTGGGCGGCACACCCCGGGTTCTGTTTGTCTTGTCGGCTCAGGATAATCGCATCATGGTTGGCGGCGCGGACACACAGGCAGACAGTATCATTCGTCTGGCTGGCGGCGTGAACGCGGCTGGCAACGTATCGGGTTTTAAACCCATGACACCCGAAGCGATCGCCACAACCGCGCCGGACGTGATTCTGATGATGGATCGACAAGGCAACCACATCACTGCCAATGAAGATCTGTTTGCCATGCCAGCCATCAAGCTGACGCCCGCTGGACAGAAAAAACGTCTGATCCGCATGCAGGGTGCTTATCTGCTGGGGTTTGGCCCCCGAACGGCCGAGGCGATTGCTGATCTGTCGGCGGAATTGCAGAGAATAATCGGCTCATGACCGTTGCAATGGATCACGATGGCCTCAACGTGGCTGCGCACGACCGCCGAGTGACGGCACGCCGGGTCACTCTGGCCCTTTTGGCGCTGTTGGTCTTCACCAGCATCTGCAGCATCTCGGTCGGCGCGTCGGACGCATCCGTTCGCGCAGCATTCGCAGACCTGATTGCCGGGCGGGACATGTCGGACCTCGACCGGATCGTCCTGTGGGATATCCGCCTGCCCCGGCTGGCGATGGGAATTCTTGTCGGCGCCGCTTTGGCGGTTTCCGGCGTGGTGATGCAGGGCCTGTTTCGCAACCCTTTGGCTGACCCCGGAATTGTGGGCGTCAGCGCAGGTGCCGGTCTGGGCGCGATTTCCGCGATCATCCTCGGTGCGTACCTGCCCGCCTCCATTCTGGCCTGGGTCGGTAATAGCTTGGTCGCCGTGGCGGCATTCCTGGGCGGGTGGACGTCCGTCTTGCTGCTCTATCGCGTTTCAACACGAGGCGGGCAGACATCGGTTGCAACCATGCTGTTGGCAGGGATCGCGTTGGGTGCGCTGTCGGGCGCTGTGTCCGGGGTTCTGGTCTACATGGCCGATGACCAACAGCTGCGCGACCTGACGTTCTGGGGCATGGGCTCGCTGGCCGGCGCAACATGGACCAAAGCAGCCACGGCCGCTCCGATCATCTTGATTTCCGTGTTCACGGCCCAGTTCCTTGCCCGTGCGCTGAACGGCATGGCGATGGGCGAAGCCGTGGCGCACCACATGGGAATCCCGGTTCAGCGCAGCAAAAACATCGCCATTCTGGCCGTGGCCGGCGCGACCGGAGCCGCCGTCGCAGTCTCCGGAGGCATTGGTTTCATCGGTATCGTTGTGCCGCATCTGCTGCGGTTGGCGACCGGACCGGACCACCACCGCCTGTTGATGAACTCGGCCCTGTTAGGGGCTAGCTTACTGCTGTGTGCCGACATGATCAGTCGCCTGATCGTGGCACCGGCCGAACTGCCGATTGGCATCGTAACTGCAATCTTAGGCGCACCGGTCTTCCTGTGGATTCTGCTGCGGCGTCACGGAACAATGGGAATGTAAGTGATGAAGGGCGAAAACATACACGTCAAACTCGGCCGTAAAGAGATTCTGCACGGCGTGGACTTTGACGCAGAACCCGGAAAAGTCACAGCCATCATCGGCCCGAATGGCTCGGGGAAATCTACGTTACTCAAAGCCTTATCAGGCGAACTTGAATCTTGTGGAGAGATTTCCCTGAACGGGCACAGCATTTCCGAGCTGAAGCCTTGGCAACTAGCTGCAATGCGCGGGGTTCTACCGCAATCGTCAACCGTTGCCTTTCCCTTCACTGTGCTCGAGATCGTCCGACTGGGCCTTGCAAACGGGCTAGCTGCAGCGGATGACAGCCTGCCTTCCCGCGCGCTGGCTCATGTCGACCTCGCTGGGTTTGAGCACCGGTCTTACCAGAACCTTTCGGGTGGTGAGCAGCAACGAGTTCAGCTTGCCCGCGTTCTGACCCAAGTCTGGGACGCGACATACCACGATCAGCCCAGATGGCTGTTGCTGGACGAACCCGTTGCAAGCCTGGACATCGCACATCAGTTCACTGTGCTGGGCGTCGCAAGAAACTTCGCCACACAAGGCGGCGGCGTTGTTGTGGTTATGCACGACCTGAACCTGACGGCGCTGTTTGCCGATTATGTGTATGTCATGTCCGAAGGATCTGTTTGGGGCTCAGGCACGCCAACTGCGATCCTGAACGACCAGACGATGCTGCAGGTCTATGGTATCGACCTGCCTATCAGCACCCTGCCTAAAGCTCAGGTTCCGTTCATCCTGCCGCAGGCCATGCGACAGGCCTTAACCGCGTAAAGGGCACACTCAGGGCGAGCAGTATTTCCGCCTGCCCTAATCACGCACCGAAACTAGACGCCGTAACGGCTCAGTATCATCTCGACACTGCTGTCTATAGTCGCGGTCATTTCGACTTCGGTCAGAACATTGCCAGAGAAAACCATCGGCCAGAAAGCTCTCGACTTGATCAGGCCGATGAATTCCTGTCCCGCCTGTTCGGGGTTTTCGATCCGTAACTGCCCGTCTTCGGCTGCATCCCTCAGCATCTCGATAAAGATCGCTGTTTTGTCCAGTTTGCCTTGCGCAGCGGCAGCCAGATCAGGGTTGCGCAGAGTTTCGCTGATCACCATCCGTGCCATCGCCATCACTTCGGGCAGCATCAGAATGCGCCCCTCGGCCCAGGCCAGATCGGTTAGCTGCTTACGAATGTCGCGCCCTTTTTCATAGCGGATATCCCGAACGGCCGCGAACCGGTTAGACAGCTCCAACACGATGGATCTAAACAAGTTTTCCTTGCTTTCAAAGTACTTGTAAAGCGTGCGCTTGGACACCTCGGCCTGCGCTGAAATACGGTCCATGCTGGCGGCGGCGAACCCCTTTTCTTGGAATTCCGCTACAGCCGCTTCGATGATCTGGGCATGTTTGGACGCATTCGGCGCTGTGCATTCGTTCATATTTTAAAGCTATAGACCCATTGACAGATCAAGGTCAAACACTACGTAAACTCACCAGTTTACACGCGCGGGTTTCTGGCCTAGTGTAAACCCGCCAGTTTACCAACTCAGGTAACCAGCCCAACACGGAGAGCCCCCTCATGGCATTGACTTTGAAACTGAACGGCGAGACCCACACGGTCGACGCCGAACCCGGCACGCCCCTGCTCTGGGTGATCCGGGATGAACTTAAGCTGACTGGAACAAAATTCGGCTGCGGCGTCGCATCCTGTGGCGCGTGCACCGTGCATCTGAACGGCGAGCCTGTGCGCTCGTGCCAGACTTACATCGAAGATGTCGAAGATGCTGAGATCACCACAATCGAGGCGGTTGGAGACGACAAAATCGGTGCGGCCATTCAACAAGCTTGGATCGAACTCGACGTGGTCCAGTGCGGCTATTGCCAGTCGGGTCAGGTGATGTCGGCGGTTGGACTATTGTCCGAAAACCCCAAACCCAGCGTCGAAGAGATTGACGATTACATGCATGGCAACGCCTGCCGTTGCGCCACCTATCAACGCATTCGCGCCGGCATCCAGCGCGCATCTGAAATTTTGGAGGCCTGATCCATGACCATCAACACCTCCCGCCGTGGATTTCTGAAAGGTGCCGCTGCTGCCGGTGCCGTCCTGCTGGTTGGCGCACGCCCTGATGGGGCGCTGGCGGCTGCTTCGTCAGAGACCGCTCGATTCAACCCGTTCGTGAAGATCGATGCAGATGGAACCGTAACAGCCATCGTAAAACACTTTGAAAAGGGCCAAGGTCCAGCTACCGGCCTGCCGACGCTGATCGCAGAGGAAATCGGCCTGACCATGGACCAGATCGAATACGAATTCGCCCCGTCCAACCCGCAGGTCTATAACAACCTGTTGTTCGGCCCCTTCCAAGGCACCGGCGGCTCGACTGCAATGGCGAACTCATGGATGCAATACCGTCAGGCAGGTGCGGCAGCGCGTGAGATGCTGATCAATGCCGCCGCGCAAAGCTGGGGCGTGGACGCATCCGGCATCACCATTGAGGAAGGTATCGTCAAGGCAGGCGACAAATCGGCCCCAATCGCTGAATTCGTGGCCGCGGCCTCTCAACTGGAGGCTCCGGCTGAGCCGCGCCTGAAAGACTCGTCAGAGTTCCGTCTGATCGGCAACGAGACGGTGCGCCGCAAGGATTCGGCAATCAAAGGCAACGGTCAGGCAATGTACGCGATGGACGTCCATCTGCCGAACCATATGGTCGCCATGATCAAGCGCCCTGAATCGAAGGGCGGTATCGCCAACAGTTTTGACGACAGCGCGTCAAAAGAGGTGAAAGGCTATATCAGCGCTGCAGTTCTTCCAAATCAGGCAGGCGTCGCGGTTTATGCCGAAAACACCTGGGCCGCCATTCAGGCGCGCGACGCGCTTGAGGTAGACTGGGACATGTCCGGATCTGAGACCCGCGACTCGGACCAGATCAAGGCCGAAATCATGGCCGCTCTGGACGCCGAAGCCACGTATAACGTGAACAAGGCGGATGTCGCAGCGGTGTCGGCGACCATTGATGGCGCGGACACGGTCGTTGAAAAGACCTTCTATTTCCCGCTTTTGGCACATGCCCCGATGGAACCGCTGAACTGCACCATCGAGCAAACTGCCGAAGGTGACATTGTCCTGCACGATGGTGCCCAGATGCCGACCGGCCCGCATATGGCCTATCAGCAGATCTTCCAACTGCCGCCAGAAAAGATTCACATCAAAACAATGCTGGCCGGCGGATCCTTTGGACGGCGGGCGACGCCAGATGCAGATTATCAGGTTGAGGCTGCGCTGGCCTTTGTGGTCACCGACCGCTCGCGCCCGGTCAAACTGGTGTGGACACGCGAAGATGATATCCGCAGCGGTTACTACCGCCCCGCCTTCGGCCACAGGGTTCGCGTTGGCCTGGACGCCGATGGCAAAATCGTCGGCTGGCAGCATCAGGTCGCCGGTCAGTCGGTCATCAAGGGCACACCGTTTGAGGCCGTCGCGGTACATGACGGCGTCGACCACAGCTCTGTCGAGGGCATTCCCGACAGCCCGTATGACATCCCCGGAATGGCCTTGGGTTTAACCGACACCCCCAAGGCAACAACGGTTCTTTGGTGGCGCTCGGTGGGGCACACGCACACCGGGTATGTCATGGAGACAATGATGGATACCGTGGCCGAGGCCGCGGGTCGTGACCCGGTAGAATTCCGTCTATTCCATCTGGCGGACACCAATAATGCGGATCAGCAACGCAAGGCAGAAGTTCTGAAGCTGGCTGTTGAGAAGGCCGGTTGGGGCAATGCTCCTGCGGGTCGCGCACAAGGTATCGCGGTGCATAAGTCCTTTGGGTCTTATGCCGCACAGGTTGTTGAGGTGTCCGGTGATCCGGAAAACGGCATCAAGATCGAGAAGGTCACATGCGCAGTGGATTGCGGGATTGCCGTGAACCCGGACGTGGTGCGCGCGCAGATGGAGGGCGGTATCGGATATGGTATCGGCCACGTCATGCGTGATCAGATCACGCTGACCCAAGGCGCGGTGGATCAGTACAACTTCCCTGATTATGAACCGCTGCGCATCGGCGATATTGCCGAGATTGACGTTCATATCGTGCCTTCCGCCGAAGCCCCCACTGGTGTTGGAGAACCCGGCACACCGCCTTCGGCCCCCGCGCTGGCTAATGCGATCCGGGCGCTTTCCGGCGTGAAAGTCACCACTCTGCCGATGGTGGAAAACGGCGTCAGCTTCGTCTGACGACCAACCCCGCGCCTGTCCCAATGGACGAGCGCGGGGTTTTTCTCAGCCAAAGAAAATTTGATCAAATTTCGTGACAACAGGTCGCTCCTCTATTACACCTCGGGTAGCCAGAGTAATGGAGTCAGTGATGGATCTGAGCGCCCTGCACAGTTTTCGCGTTGCCGCATGTGACCTGAATGGTCAGATGCGAGGCAAGCGTGTGCCGCCCTCTTACGCCGACAAGCTGGACAAAGGCACGCTGCGCATGCCGTTTTCAGCGTTGAATGTCGACCTGTGGGGCGCGGATATCGACGGCAGCCCGCTGGTATTCGAATCCGGTGACGCAGATGGTGTCTTGCTTCCGACCGAGCGCGGCCCAGTGCCAGTGCCTTGGCTGGAAACGGAAACCGCACTGGTCCCCATGTGCCTGTATGACGACGAAGGCACCCCGTTTGCTGGCGACCCCAGGCATGCACTTGCCTCTGTTCTTGATCGCTATGCACAGCGTGGCTGGTCGGTCATTGCGGCGACAGAGCTGGAGTTCACCTTGCTAGACGCCTCGGGTGCGCATCCGCAGCCGCCGGTCAATCCCGTGACCCAGCGACGACTGGAGGATGAGGCAGTCCTGTCGATGGCAGAAATGGATGCCTTCGATGCGTTCTTCACCGACCTTTATGACGGGTGCGCTGCGATGGGAGTTCCCGCGCAAACCGCCATCTCGGAAAGCGGTATTGGCCAGTTCGAAATCAACCTGAATCACCAAAACGCCATGCGCTGTGCCGATGATACATGGCTTTTCAAGGCCTTGGCGCGTGGCCTTGCCCGTAAACACGGGTTCACCGCAACCTTCATGGCGAAACCCTACGCCGATGACGCTGGCAACGGGATGCATGTCCATTTCTCGGTCGTGGATCAACAGGGCCGCAACGTGTTTGACAACGGTGGACCCGAAGGCACCGATTTTCTTCGGTGGGCGGTGGCGGGATGCCTGACGGCGATGCCCGGATGTACGCTTGTCTTTGCACCGCACGGGAGTTCATACACGCGTCTGGTCCCGGGCGCGCACGCCCCAACCGGTGCGTGTTGGGCCTATGAGAACCGCACTGCGGCTGTGCGTATTCCCGGTGGCGCGCCGGTCGCGCGACGGATCGAACACCGCGTCGCCGGTGGGGACATCAACCCCTATCTGATGTTGGCCGCTGTTCTGGGGGGCGCCATGAACGGCATCGAAGATCAGTCGGAACCGCCTGCCCCTATTACGGGCAATGCCTATGAAGTCGACGGGCTGCCGCAATTGGCTGCCGACTGGACCCAAGCCATTGCAGCATTCGAAACAGACCCCAATGTCGCGCGCATCTTTCCGGCCGACCTGATCCGCTATTTCGCCATGACCAAGCGACAGGAAATCAGGCGGTTCGCCGAACGCCCATCCGAAAACCATTGGCTGAGTTATGTCGAAGCCGTATGAGCCCTCTTGCCCGCCCGCATCCGCTGGGCTAGAATAAATTTGATCAAATTTGGTGACCCATGAAAATCGGCATCCTACTGACCGGCCATCCACCTGATGAACTGCAGGACAAATTCAGCGAATATGACGCGATGTTTGCCGCGCTGCTGGAAGGCAACGGCTTTACCTACGAAACCTTCGCCGTTGTAGACGGCCAATTCCCCAAGGACGCGTTTCAGGCTGATGGTTGGATCATCACCGGCTCGCGCCATGGTGCGTATGAGGATCATGCGTGGATACCACCGCTCGAAGATCTAATCCGCGCCATTCAACACAGCGGTCGCCCGCTGATCGGTGTGTGCTTTGGCCACCAGATCATCGCGCAGGCGCTTGGCGGCAAAGTAGAAAAGTTTACCGGTGGCTGGGCCGTGGGGCGCACCGAATATGACTTGGATGGCCAATCCGTCACCCTGAATGCCTGGCATCAGGATCAGGTTGTTGAATTGCCCGAAGGCGCGCGTGTGATCGGCGCCAACGACTTTTGCCGTAATGCGATGGTAAGTTATGGCGACAACATCTGGACCGTGCAGGCCCACCCGGAATACGGCGATGCCTTTATCCAGGGCTTGATGGAAACGCGCGGCAAGGGTGTGGTTCCCGACCCGTTGATGGAAGCTGCCGCTAACCGGCTGCCCGGCCCCGACGACAACGCGACCATCGGACGGCACATGGCAGAATTTCTGAAGAAAGAGAGGGCCTGATGGCCAACTGGACAGACCAGCTGCCAGAAGCAGCAAAAACCTATATCTCCGGCCACCGGCTGGATGAGGTCGAATGCATCATCTCGGACCTGCCGGGCATCGCACGCGGCAAGGCCGTACCTGCCAGCAAATTCGCGCGGCAGACTTATTTCCACCTGCCCGACAGCATCTTTTACCAAACCATCACCGGCGATTGGGGCGAAGCAGCGGGTGAGGACGGGTTTATCGAACGGGATATGATCCTGAAACCTGATTTCTCTACCGTATCTGCCGCGCCGTGGACGGGTGACTGGACATTGCAGGTTATTCACGACGCCTACGACCGGGATGGTGAGCCGATCCCCTTCAGCCCGCGTAACGTATTGAAGCGTGTTGTGCAGCTGTATCACGACAAAGGCTGGGACCCGATCGTCGCGCCCGAAATGGAGTTCTTTCTGGTCGCCCCCAATGTCGACCCGGCGCATGGGATCAAACCCATGATGGGCCGTTCGGGCCGCCCGGCGGCCGCGCGGCAGGCCTATTCGATGACCGCGGTGGACGAGTTCGGACCTGTAATCGACGACATCTATGATTTCGCCGAGCATCAAGGGTTCGAAATTGACGGCATCACGCAGGAAGGGGGCGCGGGTCAGCTAGAGATTAACCTGCGCCATGGCGATCCGGTCAAACTGGCCGACGAAGTGTTCTACTTTAAACGTCTGATCCGCGAGGCCGCGCTGCGCCACAACTGCTTTGCCACGTTCATGGCAAAACCGATCGAGGATGAGCCGGGCTCCGCGATGCACATCCACCACTCGATTATAGACATGGAAACAGGCCAGAACATCTTTTCCGGTCCACAGGGCGGTGAAACGGACGCGTTCTACAATTTCATCGCCGGGCTGCAGAACCATCTGCCAGCTGGCCTGGCCGTGATGGCCCCATACGTGAACTCCTACCGCCGTTATGTGAAAGACCACGCCGCACCGATCAATCTGGAATGGGCGCGTGATAATCGCACCACCGGCATTCGCGTGCCCCTGTCCGGCCCCGAGGCACGCCGCGTGGAAAACCGGATTGCCGGGATGGATTGCAACCCGTATCTGGGCATCGCGCTTTCCCTAGCTTGTGGCTATTTGGGACTGACCCGGCAAGAACGCCCGCGCCGCCAATTCTATGGTGATGCCTATGAGGGCGAAGGTGACATCCCGCAAGTGATGGGCAACGCATTGGACCTGTTTGATGAGGCCACTGCCTTGCACGAAGTTCTGGGCCCTGAGTTCGCTCGCGTCTATGGCATCGTCAAACGGGCCGAATACGAGGAATTCCTGCAGGTCATCTCTCCGTGGGAGCGCGAGCATCTGCTGATGAATGTCTGAGGCACCCGATGAACCTGCTTTATTCCAATGACCGCAAGGCCGAGTACCCGGCCAGCTGGTACGCTGCGACGGCCAATCCGGTGGATCGCTTCCCCGCGCTGTCCGGCGATGTGAAGGCTGATGTTTGCATCGTGGGCGGCGGGTATACCGGCCTGTCCGCCGCGTTGCATCTGGCCGAAGCAGGGTTCGACGTTGTCCTGCTCGAGGCGCACCGCGTTGGCTTTGGGGCATCAGGCCGCAATGGCGGTCAGCTGGGCAGTGCGCAGCGTATGGATCAGGAAGACCTCGAGCGACTGGTCGGCGAAGATGACGCCGCCAAGCTGTGGGATCTGGCCGAAGATGCAAAAGATCTGGTCAAATCCCTGATCACGAAACACCAGATCGACTGTGATCTGAAACCCGGCGTGGCCGTTCTGGGCCTCAGCCAAAGTGAGCAGCAAGAGCTTCATGATCACGCGGCACATCTGTCCGACCGCTATGGTTACGACCAGATCAAGGTTCTGGACGAAGGCGCAGGTCAGGCATTGTGTCCTTCGCCCTCTTATCGGGGCGGCTATCTGGATATGGGCGCGGCGCATCTGCACCCGCTGAATTTTGCGTTGGGGCTGGCTCAGGCAGCGGACAAAGCCGGCGTACGCATCTGTGAAAGCACCGAGGTTCTGGGCGTCGAAGAAGCCACACCAGCCGTTGTGAAATCCGCACACGGCAAGGTGACGGCAGACCACGTTATACTGGCCTGCAACGGATATCTCGGCGAACTGAACCGCAAGGTGGCCACCAAGGTCATGCCCATCAACAACTTCATCGCCGCGACCGAGCCTTTGGGCGTGGATGCCGCCCGCGTCCTGACAAAAGACGTCGCCGTGGCCGACACCAAGTTCGTGGTGAATTACTTCCGCCTCAGCGCCGATGGTCGTCTACTGTTTGGTGGTGGGGAGAGCTACGGTTATCGTTTCCCTACCGACATCGCCGCGACCGTTCGCAAACCCATGACCGAGATCTTTCCGCACTTACAAGATGTAAAGATCGACTACGCTTGGGGCGGCACTCTGGCCATCACAATGCGCCGAATGCCGTACCTGGCGCGGATCGCGCCCAATATCCTGTCCGCGTCGGGTTATTCCGGGCACGGGGTCGGCACGGCCACGCACGCGGGTCAACTGATGGCGCTGGCCATCCAGGGGCAAGCCGAAGGGTTTAACACAATGGCCCGCGTCCCCGCCCTGCCCTTTCCCGGAGGGCCCGCGCTGCGTAGCCCGCTGCTGGTGCTTGCGATGACATGGTTTGCGTTGCGGGACCGGTTGGGGGTGTGACGCTAAGGCGCTTGCTTGAACTCTCTCAAAACGCGGAACCCCGCCAAAGTCGATCGGGTATCCCGCAAGGCTCTCCCACGATTGGCAACACGAGAAGTGTTCATTGCTGCCGCATACGCTCCACCCCGGCTCACTGTTTTCGCGCACGGCGTTTCGAGAGCCATTTCCAGATAGCGGCTGGATGTTTCCCACCCCGCATAGGTGTCGGTCCAGCAGGACATCGTGCGTTCGATCACATTGCCCGACATGTGGCGCAGTCCCCACGCATTAGCGGCGTCCAGTTGGTCTACAGGTACAGGCGTGCCGCGCGAAACAAGGTCAGGCCGCTCTTCGCCCAGCATGATTTCGGTCGCGCTGCCCAGAAAATTCACCTGATCCGTGGTGACTTCTTCGCCCTGCGCAAAGGGTGTCTGCGTTCCGGCGCGAGCGGCGTATTCCCACTCTGCCTCAGTCGGCAGGCGGTAGACGTCCATCCCGACCTTACTGTTCAGCCAATCGGTGTAAGAAACCGCATCCAGATAAGAGACCGTGATAACGGGATGGTTGCCCCTGACCTTTGCGCGCTTGGACTTAGGCAGTCGAATAAAGTCCTGCGGCTCGTACCCGCCGCAGCCGCCATCCTGCACACAGGCCATCCACTGATCATAGGTGATCTCATTCCGGCCCATGGCGACGGGCATGTCTATCGTGACCTGGTGAACCGGCCCCTCATGAAAGGCGATATACGGGTTGTCGGGCGTAACAGGTATCCAGTTGCCTGCCTCATCAAACTTGACGTTCTGCTTTGACTCTCCCGGAGGCCCACCCATCAGAAACTCGCCCAAAGGCAGCACGATCATCTCAGGGCAAACATCGCATTCCTGAAACATCTCGAGCGGCGCGACTTCGGTTCCATCCGAGAGAACATATTGGGCGTGTGCGACTGTTGCGAACGAGGATATCGCCAACAGCCATGTCAAAGGTCTGAATATCAATTCTGTGGTCCAACCCGTGAATAACAAAAGCAGAGTTGAACCAATCGCACCTTACTTTCGCGTCGGCTGCAAGACCAAAAGCTGGCCGGTCGAAGCTCCGTAATCCCTCAGAGCATCCGAATTTGACAGATCGGTGAAATTTCGCCCCATGGGCGATTGAAGGGTTGGATTGCTGAAAAAATAGCTTTATCTTTCCCAAAGATAGAATTTGGGAAAATCAAATATGACGCTTCCGCCAAACGTTCATGCCGCCGAACCCATCCCCCCAGCAGCAAAAGAAGCCATCGACGCCCTGATGCAGTCAGGCGATCTGTTTCGCTATACCGCGCCGCAGGACGCGCCGGTTGCCTTGCTTGAGGCCGAATTTGCCAAATTGCTGGGCAGTAAATATGCCCTGGCGGTATCCTCCTGCTCGGCCGCTCTGTTCCTGTCCCTCAAAGCGTTCGGCCTGCCGCGGGATGCGCGGGTATTGATCCCCGGCTTCACCTTCGCCGCCGTTCCGTCTTCGGTCGTGCACGCAGACTGCATTCCGGTCCTGTGCGAAGTCGGTGAAAATTATCGCATCGACATGGCCGATTTCGAGGCCAAGCTAGACGGCGTTCAGGCCGTGATCATCAGCCATATGCGCGGCCACACCTCGGACATGGATGCCATCATGGCGCTGTGTGACGCACGCGACATCCCTGTGATCGAGGACGCGGCGCACTCGCTAGGCACAACTTGGCACGGGCGCAATATTGGCACGATCGGCAAGATCGGCTGTTTCTCGTTCCAGTCCTACAAGATGATTAACGCGGGCGAAGGCGGTATTCTGATCACCGACGACGCCGATCTGGTGGCGCAAGCCGTGATCATGTCGGGCGCCTATGAACATAACTGGAAGAAGCACAAGGGACCGCAAGGCGACAACTCGCCCGAGTTGGAGCAGGCATTTGCCCGCTGGCAGAACCAATTGCCGCTCTATAACTTGCGGATGAGCAATCTCAGTGCTGCAGTAATCCGGCCACAAATCCCGGAACTTGCGCGTCGTGTGCGTGATGGCCTGTCCAACCACGACTATGTTGCAGACCGGCTGAATACATCACCCCATATCGACGTCCCTGCCCCTCTGGAGCCCGAACACCGGGCACCGGATTCCATACAGTTCAACCTGGTAGACATGGACGACAACGATATCCGCGCCTTCGCTGCGGCGACTGAGGCGCGTGGCGTCAAAGTTCAGGTCTTTGGTCTGAGTCAGGACAACGCCCGCGCATTCTGGAATTGGCAATTCCTGCCGGAAAAGTTCGAGCTAACGCAAACCCGCGCAATGCTTATGAAGGCCTGCGATGTCCGGTTGCCTGTGCGCCTGACGCGCGAAGAGCTGGATGTGATTTCGGATATCCTGCTGGCGTCTGTGGGCGAGGTTACAGGCCCGGTTCCGGTGTACGGAACCTGACGAAAACTAGGGTCCAAGGTCAAAAAGATCGACCGGCAGAAACAGTGCTGTGATCCCCTTGGGGGTTGCAGCCACGCTGGATAGAATTCCGACAACCTGCAAACTGGTTTCCGTCTCGACCAAGAGAGGTGCACCAGAATCGCCCATCATGACAGGACATGTCGCCAGCAAAACCCCGCTTGAATGGCGGCGCGGCTGGCAGGTCTTTGTTTTGCTCAGCACATGGGGCCGGATACCGGGATACCCCGCAACAAACGTGCTAGTGGCGCTATCATCCCCCAGCGGCAGATAGCCGACTTGCTGCCCAATCGGTGCACTGAGTTCCAGAACCGCCCAATCCAAGTTTGCTCTGTCATCAAACCGGCCTTCAACGCCCTGTTCAGGATGAACCCGATACGCTTTCACTCCTGAAACCACAGCGGCTTCTCCGCGCTGATAACCGGCGGCAAAACGGATGCTTGAGGGTGGAATCCACCGCTGACGCGGTGTGTTGTACAGGCAATGCGCCGCAGTCAGGACAAGATTGTCCGAAACAAGAACCCCGGTGCAATGGGACTTCTGATCCCGACTGGCAAAATTAACACGTCCAATCGCGCGCCACGGTGGCTGATCGGCCGCAAGAATTTCGCGTGCACGAATCGCATCACATCCGGCTGCGGCCCGTGTCCCCAATGTACAAATTTGGGACCACTGGTCTGAGAAAATGCCCTGCGACAACGCGGGTTGCATCCAAAGTATCGTGATACTCAGGATCAACCAGCGCATCTTAGGCCGCGTCAGTTAAGCTTGGACAGCTTTTGCTGCAGTTCCGCCAACTGTTTTTTGATGTCGTCCAAATCTTCCTTGGGCTCGGATTTGGCGTCATCGTCTTTGTCCGGGCCGGACCATCCGCCGGACAGACCACCAGTCATAGCTTTCAGGAATGCTTGCTGCTGGGCCTGCATTGCATCAAACCCCGGCATCTGAGACATCGGATTCATCGCACTCATGTTTTCCATCATCTTGCTCTGGTTTTCCCGCAGCATCTCGAATGAGCTTTGCAGGAATTGCGGCATCACACCGCCACCCGGCAACATGTAGCTGCGCACCAGATCGTTCAGCACATTGACCGGCAGCACATTTTCGCCGCGGCTTTCGTGTTCAGCAATAATTTGCAGCAGATATTGCCGCGTCAGATCATCACCAGATTTAAGGTCAATGATCTGCACTTCGCGCCCGTCCCGAATAAATGACGCGATATCTTCAAGTGTGACGTAGTCGCTGGTCTCGGTGTTATACAGCCGACGGCTGGCATAACGTTTGATCAACAGTGGTTTTTCTTGTTCCGACACCGTTTACCCTCCCCAAGGATGATGCATTGCAGCAGAGATTATGCGAGCGCAGCACAAAAAGAAAGGGCAGGTCTTTCGACCTGCCCTGCGCGATAGCACCGATTGGGAGGAGTGGGTGCGCCTCGCGGCGTTTGCTTACTTGGCGGCAGTTGCTTTCTTGGCAGCTGCTGTCACGTCGTTGGTGGCTTTTTTGACAGCCGCGGTTGTGTCTTCGGCTACGTCTTTGCCAGCCGCCATCAGCAGCTCAACGGTTTCGGACTGAACTTTTTTCGCGATCTCTGCGAAGGCCGCCATGTTTTCAGCTGCAACTTCAGCCGATGCGCTGGCGAAGTCGGTGGCCGCTTTGGCGTAGTCTGCAGGCTCTGCCTTGGCTTTCGACATCTCGGTCAGCTTGGCCAGGGTGTCCTTGGTCCATTTGCTCGAGATCTCAGCCGACTTTTCAGCCGCTTCCAGTGCAACACCCGACAGCTTTTCGTTCAGCGTCGCGGTCGATTTGAAAGCACCTTCCAGAGCGGTGGTGTCAACGGGGAACGCGCCCATAACGTCTTTCAGGGTCGCGGTGAAGTCTTGCGTCTTTGCCATTGTCCTAAATCCTTTTGCCGAACCGAGCCCACCCCGGTTTTCATCAGCTTAAGGACAATATGGATGCCGCAATGCAGCATTGCAAGATTTTTCTTGCTGCACTGCGGCATAATTCTGCAAGTCACATTGAAATCAAATACTTGCCTTAACCTGTACATAGGTCCCAGGCGCCGAGGTCAGGGCAGGATGGGCCGAATCGCCAGTCGCACGCGCAGGCACCTGTTTACCCGACCGCTTCTTCAGCCAGGCCTCCCACCGGGGCCACCAGGAGCCTTCGTGATACGTGGCCTCTTTCAACCAGGTCTCTGGATCTGCCTTCAGGTCGGTGTTGGTATAGTGACCGTATTTCTTTTTGCTGGGCGGGTTCACGATGCCCGCAATATGCCCCGACTCCGAGACGATGAAGGTCTTCGACCGCGACCCCATCTGCTGCACCCCGCGATAACACGCCTTCCACGCCGCGATGTGATCCGTCTCGCAGGTGATCGCCATCAGGGGCACGTCCACGTCGCGCACATGCAGCTTATGCCCCAGCAGTTCGAACCCGTCGGTGACAAAGTCATTGCGCTGGCACAAGCCGCGCAGGTACTGGACCGCCATGCGGCCGGGCAGATTGGCCCCATCCCCGTTCCAGAACAGCAAATCGAACGCGGGCGGTGTCTCGCCCATCATATAGCTGCGGATCGCAGGCCCATAGATCAGATCCTTTGATCGCAGAAACGACATCGTGCGACCGATGATCCACGCTTTTAGAACACCGTCCTCCGAGATCTGATCCTCAATCCCGTCCACAAAGTCGTTCTGCAGGAAAGGCGTGAACTCACCCTGATCGCCAAAATCGGTTAGGGCCGTGAAGAACGTGGCCGATTTGATCGACTTGTCGCCGCGCTGCTTGAGCAGCGACAATGTCAGGCTCAGCGTGGTGCCCGCGATGCAGTAACCGACAGCGTTGACCTGTTTGACCTTGCAGATCGATTTGACCTCTTCGATCGCGGTCAGGAATCCGTCCTGGATATAATCCTCCATGCCGATATCGGCATGGGATTCATCGGCGTTCACCCAGCTGACCACAAACAGGGTATAACCCTGCTCGGTCACCCATTTGAT
Source organism: Ruegeria sp. CDSB086 (assembly GCF_059611065.1). Taxonomy (NCBI): domain Bacteria; kingdom Pseudomonadati; phylum Pseudomonadota; class Alphaproteobacteria; order Rhodobacterales; family Roseobacteraceae; genus Ruegeria; species Ruegeria sp. CDSB086. Next base: position 359,067 of record NZ_JBXWOV010000003.1, read on the forward strand.
CAGGCTGTTCTGCGCCTTAAGATCCAGAATGTAGAACTTGTTGATCCACGGCGGGAACAACACCAGCGGCGTTTCGTGCACCGTCTCGGTCGCAGGCTTGTACTGGATCAGCTCCATCAACCGGTTGCGATAGACCACATCGCCGGGCGTCGTCGCGATATTGCCGCCGACCTCAAAGGCGCTGTCATCGGCCAGCTTCACCACCATCTCGCCATCATTGGCCTCGAGATCGGCCACCAGGTTTTCCAGACCCTGGATCAGTGACTGACCTTCCGTCTCAACCGCCTTTTCCAGCGCATCCGGGTTGGTCGCCAGAAAGTTCGTCGGAGACATCATGTCGATGATCTGCTGCGAGAAGAACGCCAGCCGCTGCTTATCCTGCACATCCAGATCCTCGACCGAAGCCACCGCTTGCGCGATGGCATCGGCATTTGTCTGATACTGCTGACGGATGAATTTGAAATACGGATTGGTATCCCACAAGGGGTTGGAAAACCGCTTGTCCCGGGGTCCGGATGCGGCCTCTTCTGCCTCGCTGCCCACCAGCGCCTGCTGCGCCTCGGCAAAGTTCATAACAGACTGACCCCAGAACTCGATCTGCTGCTCCATAAGCCGCGCGGGATTTTGCATCGCTTCAGCCCAATACGCCGATGCTGCCTTTGCATAAAGCTCTTGATTCGGACCGTCCAAAGCAGGGTTGTGTCCCTTCTTTCCCGACATCGCATCAACAAGTCGCTTCGAAAGCTCCTCCACCTTGTCCATATTTTCTTTAAGCCTCTCAAGGTGTTCCGGGGATAGCTCCGGCGTCCGGTGTTCACTTGTTGTCATTTTAACAATTCCCCCTTAACCTCGCTGCTATGCAGAATAATCGTCGTGGGCTTGGGGAGCAAAGCGACGAATGGTCCGACACTCACACCGGCAGCCAGGAGGCCCCCTAAATGCGCTACATGATGACCTACGACCTTATGGAAACCATGCGCAACACGAACCAATGGATGGGGGCAACTGCCAGTGCTATGGCGTCTTACCCACTGTTTTCCATGATACCCAATCCTGCGTTCAGCATGATGGCTGCATGGGGCGAGGTGACCGAGCGCACGTTTCAGCGCATGATCGCAAAGCCGGACTGGGGTATTCGAACGTTCACGTGTGAGGATGGCAAAGACCACCTTGTTGATATTGTTCCCGTAATGGAGCGCCCATTTGGCGACCTGATCCATATTCGCGTCAATGGACGCGAAGAACAACCCCGCAAGGTGCTGCTGGTGGCGCCAATGTCCGGCCACTACGCGACTTTGTTGCGTTCCACGGTCAAAAGCCTGCTGGTCAATTGTGAGATTTACGTAACCGACTGGCATAATGCGCGTGATATCCCTGTTTCCGAAGGCAAGTTCGATGTCGAGGATTACACGCTGTATCTTGTCGATTTTATGAAAGAGCTGGGCCCGGACACTCATGTTGTTGCAGTTTGCCAGCCCGCCCCTCTGACGCTTGCCGCAACCGCTTATCTGGCCGAGGTCGAGCCCAAGGCCCAGCCCAACACATTGACCCTGATCGGTGGTCCGGTTGACCCTGATGCAACCCCGACCGACGTAACCGATTTCGGCCGTCGTGTGACCATGGGACAGCTGGAAGAAACCATGATCCAGCGCGTCGGCTTCAAATACAAAGGCGTCGGCCGCATGGTATATCCAGGCTTGCTGCAATTGGCGTCTTTCATGTCGATGAACGGGGATCGCCACTCCAAAGCGTTCACCGATCAGATCCAGCGCGTGATGCGAGGCGAAGCGTCCGATCACGATGCGCATAACCGCTTTTACGATGAATACCTGGCGGTCATGGACATGCCCGCCGAGTTTTACCTTTCCACGGTCGAGCGCGTGTTCAAAGACCGCGAGATCGCCCGCAATGAGTTCGTTGTCGCAGGTCACAAGGTCGATATCGGCAAAATCACCGATGTTGCGGTCAAAACGGTTGAAGGCGCAAATGACGATATCTCGGCGCCCGGCCAGTGTATTGCCGCGCTTGAACTCTGCACCGGTTTGCCGGATGCAAAAAAGGCTAGCCATGTCGAACCCGGCGCGGGTCACTATGGCATTTTTGCAGGCCGCAGTTGGCGGGATAACATCCGGCCGCTTGTGATTGACTTCATGAATGCAAATACGCGCAAACCAAAACGTCGCGCCGCAAACAAAAACAAAGTGGCTTAAAAATCATGAGCAGGAAAGTGGCGAAAGACACCCCATTTTCCTGCTCTTGCGGTTCCCTACATGGACGGATCAGCGCCGCAGGCGTGAAACACGGCACACATGTCGTGTGCTACTGTCACGATTGCCGCGCGGCTCAGTTGTACTTTGGGCAACCCGATCCTGCCCCCGGTCCTGTTGAAATCCTGCAGATGCTTCCGGAAGAGATCCTTTTCGACGGCGGTGCCGAGCATCTCGCGCTGATGCAACTGAGCCCCAAAGGGATGATGCGCTGGTATGCCAGTTGCTGCAATGCGCCACTGGCGACCACACCAACAACGCCGAAGTTCCCATTCGCAGGTTTTATCGTTAAACGTATCCCCGACCCAAGTGGGTTGGGGCCGATCACCACGCGCGGGTTTATCCCCACAAGCCGCGGCAAACAGACCCATGAAAAGATTGGGTCGGCCATATACGGGCTGGCGACCCGCGTCGCGAAATCGCGGATGTCAGGCAGTTGGAAGAACACACCCTTCTTCGACCCAGGTACCTTCGACCCGATTGCCGAGCCTGTGATCCTCAGCAAATCCGACCGTGCAGCCCTTTACCCATAAGTGGTTCGCGCAGGCATGTTTAACCAGTTCTCAAGTGCTTCATTGACAACCTGAGGCGCTTCGAGCGTTGGCAAATGCCCCGCGTCCTCAACCACATTTAGTTCCGCATTTGGGATCAGATCTGCCATAAAGGCGTGCTTTCTTACTGGTGTCAACAGGTCATGCGCCCCACACAAGACCAGTGTGGGAACCTTGATCATTCGCAGCGCACCTTGCTGATCCGGACGCCGCTGCAAAGCGCGCATCTGGCGTTCGAACACATCTGCCCCCTGATCCAATGCCATGGCAGTCACGTCACTCAGAATGGGAACGCGCCTTGGCCCAGGGGCCAACGTATCTGACCCAAGGATCTTTCGCATAACCTCTTCAAGCCGCCCGGCCTTGGCACCAACCATATGCTCTTCTCGTGTCGCCGCGATCTGCGGCGTGTCGGACTGCGCATCGGTGGCCATGAGGCACAGGCGCGAAATCCGGTCGGGCGCGCGACGAATAAGTTCAAGAGCCACCACACCACCCATACTAAACCCCGAAAGCGCAAAGCGGTGTGGCAGTTGATCCAAAAGGCGCGAGGCGATTTCTTCAATCCGCTCGCCCAGCGAAACCGGCGCAACCGTGACCGCACGCTGACGGGAAAAGTGCGCGATCTGAGGGGCGAATACCCTAGAATCGCACATCAATCCGGGCAATAGAACCAGCGGCTCGATCAATCGCGGCCTCCTTCGTCTCAGCTTCTTGAGTGGCTTTGTTTTTTAACAGGATGAGAGGTTTTTTCGGCCTGAGCAAGTTAAACTTCACGGATAGGCAATACCGCAAAACGTGGGAAAATCCGCATAGCGCTTTTGACGAGTCTTCAGGTCTTCGCGGGGATTTTCGCCCGCACGCAACAGGCTCCCGCGCGGGGCGATGTAGCTGTCGATACGCCTTAGGGGAATTGGCCGCCACACCAGATTGAAAGCACAGAGTTTTGGGAAAAACCAAATCTCGGAATATTCCAGATGATCGTGCATCCACCACGCCAGATCGCGCCAATCCCGGCCTTCCGCGTAACGATCCGCGAACCACGGAATGACAATCGACGCCCCGGCAATCCGATCATCGCCGGTGCCCCAATCCCAGATATGGCACTCCAGTGGATTATCGTTTCGGGCGCAGTTCAGCCGGTTTTCATTGCCATATTGATTCAACGACGGCGATCGGTAACCGGACCGGACTGCCACGCGTCCGAACGTCTCTTCTAAAGGGTCCAGCAACGTCTGGCAAAAGGCTCGGCCGGTTTCGATGGCAAGATCAGGATTGTCGGGAAGATTTTGTTTTTCATGGAAATTTCCAATCTCGGAATACAAGAAATCACGCATGAAAAAATGCCGGGACAGGCGCACGCGGCCAAGGTTTTCAAGGCTCCACATGCTACCCGGCTTACGCATCACCCGTACCCGTTCCAACGAAACGCCCCATCAGGGGCCAGAGGTGAGAACGGGTTGAAAGCGACCTCCCATATCGTCCCCTCGGGCGCGCGGAAGTAACCGTGATGCCCGCCCCAGAACACATCCGAGGCCGGTTTAAGAACCTCGGCACCAGCGGCTTGAACCTTGCTTAAAACCAGCGCGACATCTTCTTTTGACCGGCAGTTATAGCTAAGCGTCAGCGCCCCACGGCCCAAGGTGCCCACGTCAACACCAATCTCATCGGCAAGTGCCGGCAGAGGATACAGCCCCAGCGTCTGCCCGATCAGATCAAAGGCAATCACACCGTCCGGGCTGTCGACACGTTTCCAGCCGATCTTTTCATAGAATGCAGCGGCGGTTTCAGGGTCTTCCACCCCGACAGTGATTAGGCTGACGCGCTGTTCCATCATTCGATCCCCTGCTCTTTCAACCATGCCAAAATACCAGCGACCGCAGCATCAGTCTGTCCCGGAGACATCAAACGTCCGGCAATGACATGGGACGATGGGTCATCGCCCGGCCCCATCGTAACCGTATGAACACTAGCAGGTCCGCCCCAAGCTTCGGCCACCTTGTGGGTCAAGTCCGGGCGCACAACCTGATCATCGTCCGAGAACCAGAACAACGCCGGGACACGCGCCTGCGAGAAGTCCATGGCATAAACAGTTTCAACCAAGGCGGTCATAGGCACAACTGCCTCCCACGGATAAACCGACGACCAGTACTTGTTCTTCTCGGGATCCGGCCCCGAGACGTCCCGTTCTTCCCCCATGATCAATGGCAACCAGCTTCGCGCCCATGGAAGGCCCGGTATCCAGGCACCGGGCGTGTTCACACCAAAATTCGGAGAAACAAAGACCAAACCGGCTACGTTTTCTATCAGTGCATCGTCCAATGTCGCCGCCGCAGCCAGTGTTCCGCCGGTCGAGGTTGAAATCACGACGACCTGATCGCCCACTGCACGGGCGGCGGCCAACCCTTCGGCCATATCCTGCATCCAGCCCGAGGCGGTGCCTTCGGCCATCGCCTCCCCGCCGCGCCCATGACCCTGCAAGCGGGTGTAGACCAGATTGGCCCCCAACGCATCGGCGACCATGTCCGGGACAGGGCGAACTTCCTCGGACGAGGCGGAAAACCCATGCAAATACAATATGGAAACCGGGGTGCGCTGTTCCTTGAACCCGTCTTGCCAGACAACCCGTTTCTCGACACCAGCAGTGATGTCATCGAAAGCGGACTCGACGCTTTCGAAATAGACCTGCACCCCTTCGCCAAACTTGCGCGGTTCAAATGTCGGGTTCAGGTTCACTTCTTCGCGCGGACCGAACCAATAGATCAGGGCACCAGCCGCGACCAGCACCAGAAGAACACGCCCGATGGCCTTGCCCACCCCCCGGATCATTGCGCGCCCATCACTTCAAGCACGGCGTTTTCGATGATTTCCAGGCATGGCCCGTCCGAGAATCTGTGGTCTGCATCCTTGACCAAGAGCAGGCGCATATCTGAACCGGTGGCATGTTCCACCAGACGCACAGCGGTTTCAGTGGAAACAGCAGTATCTGCAGTCCCTTGCAGAAGACGCACCGGAAACTGAAGATTAATTGCATCCCGCAGAACCAACTGCTGTCTTCCGTCCTCAATCATGCGTTTCGTGATGATATAAGGCTCCATATAGTCAGAGGGTAATTCGACATACCCTTCGGTTTCCAACACCTGTTTTTGCGTGTCAGAAAACGACGCCCAATAACCGTCTTCAGTGAAATCAGGCGCGGCGGCGATGGTAACCATACCTGCAATCCGATCCGGCATTGCCTTCGCCAGCAAAAGCGCTTGCCAGCCGCCCATAGACGACCCGACCACGATCAACGGCCCATCGGTCAGGGCAGTTACCGCGGCCAAAGCATCCTCGTGCCAGTCGCCGATGCATCCGTCCTCAAATTTGCCCGAGCTCTCGCCATGGCCCGAGTAATCGAACCGCAGGAATGCCTGACCGCGGGCCCTGGCCCAAGCCTCAAGATGCACCGCCTTGGTGCCCTCCATGTCAGACTTCAGCCCGCCCAAAAATACAACCGTCGGTCCTGCCCCATCGCTTTTGTGATAAGCCAGCCGCCGCCCTTGTGCCGTTTCCAGAAAATCCGTCGCTGCCATGTCGCCCTCTTTCCTTTTGGGGTTCATCATGCACGGCTGCCCGGTGGCTGCAATTCCCGAATTCGAACCTCCCGCCGCGTCAGCCCCAACGCGGCTGGGTGCTTGACAGGTCATGCTGCAACTGCCAAATGGATCGAACACACATAACCCGCAACCGGGCGTTCAGTGGGCGCCAAACCGACGAGGAGAGCCGATATGGCCCTGGACTCACAGTCAGTCTCCCTTACTTTTCCCGATGGCAATGCACGATCCTATGACGCAGGCGTCACGCCAGCTCAGGTCGCTGCTGATATCTCGACCTCACTGGCCAAAAAGGCCATCTCGGCCACCGTGAACGGCCAGCACTGGGACCTGCAGTGGCCCATCGAATCTGACGCGCAGATCGCCATCCACACCATGAAAGATGAGGAACAGGCCAACGAGCTGATCCGTCACGATCTGGCGCACGTGATGGCGCGCGCGGTACAGGAAATCTGGCCTGCAACCAAGGTCACCATCGGCCCCGTGATTGACAACGGTTGGTACTATGATTTCGACCGGGAAGAACCGTTTACCCCCGAAGATCTCGGCCTTATCGAGAAAAAGATGAAAGAGATCATCAACAAGCGCGATCCCGTGACCACCGAAATTTGGGACCGTCAGCGCGCAATCGAATTCTACAAGGCCAATAACGAGCCTTATAAAGTCGAGCTGATCGAAGCCATTCCGGGTGACGAACCGCTTCGCATGTACTGGCACGGCCACTGGCAGGATCTCTGCCGTGGCCCGCACTTGCAGCATACCGGCCAGTTGCCGGGCGACGCCTTTAAGCTGATGAGCATTGCTGGAGCCTATTGGCGTGGCGACAGCGACCGCGCAATGCTGCAGCGCATTTATGGCGTGGCCTTCACCGGCAAGGAAAAGCTTAAAGCGCATCTGCATATGCTGGAAGAGGCTGCCAAGCGTGATCACCGCAAGCTGGGCCGCGAGATGAACCTGTTCCACATGCAGGAAGAAGCGCCGGGCCAGATCTTCTGGCATCCGAACGGCTGGAAGATCTACACCACCCTGCAGGACTATATGCGCCGGATGCAGGAACGAGACGGCTATGTCGAAGTGAACACGCCGCAGGTCGTGGACCGCAAGCTGTGGGAAGCGTCTGGCCACTGGGACAAATATCAAGAGAACATGTTCATCGTCGAAGTCGACGAAGAACACGCCCGCGAAAAGGCGATCAACGCGCTGAAGCCAATGAACTGCCCGTGCCACGTGCAGGTGTTCAATCAGGGCTTGAAGTCCTATCGCGACCTGCCCCTGCGTATGGCGGAGTTTGGATCGTGCGCCCGGTACGAACCCTCGGGCGCTTTGCATGGAATCATGCGGGTCCGTGGTTTCACGCAGGACGATGGCCATATCTTCTGCGCCGAGGAACAGATCGAATCTGAGACCGCCAAGTTCATTGCGTTCCTGTCCAAGGTCTATGCTGACCTCGGGTTCCATGATTGGACAATCAAGCTGTCGACCCGACCGGAAAAACGGATCGGATCGGACGAAAGCTGGGATCTGGTCGAAAAGGCGCTGGGTGATGCCTGTAAGGCAGCGGGCTATGACTATGAGGTTCTGGAAGGCGAAGGCGCGTTCTATGGCCCCAAGCTGGAATTCACTCTGACCGACGCGATCGGCCGGACATGGCAGTGCGGCACCCTGCAGGTTGATCCAAACTTGCCGGAGCGTCTGGATGCGAACTTTATCGGTGCCGACGGTGCCAAGCACCGTCCGTTCATGCTGCACCGTGCAACCCTGGGCTCGTTCGAACGCTTCATCGGTATCCTGATCGAGGAACATGCTGGCAAACTGCCGTTCTGGTTGGCCCCGCGTCAGGTTGTGGTCGCCTCGATCACGTCCGAGGCGGATGACTATGTTTTGGAGGTTGTCGAAACGCTCAAGGCTGCTGGCGTGCGGGCCGAGGCGGATATTCGCAACGAAAAGATCAACTACAAGGTTCGTGAGCACTCGGTCGGCAAGGTGCCGATCATTCTGGCAGTCGGTCACCGCGAAGTTGAAGAGCGTACCGTAAGTGTGCGCCGCCTTGGCGAAAAACAGACACAAGTTCAATCTCTTGAGGCTGTAACAAAAGAGCTGTCATTGGCCGCGACGCCGCCTGATCTTCTGTAACATTCGGCGACAAATTGCCCGAAATCCGACCCCAATTTCGGGGTCGGATTGAAACATTTTCCATTTTTCATTTCAAAAACAGTTTGTTAACCTTCAAGAGGGCATTACGCTCTTTGACGGGGTTGTGAGACACGGGCTCGTGAATTCACCTGCCCCGATTTAGCTACTACCTTTGTCATTGTCACAAGAAGACATACGCAGTCATCAAAAGGGATTACCGAGATGTCGAACACCGCAAAAACCCTGGTTATCGCAAGCGCAGTTGCAGCAGCCGTATCTGGCGTAGCCACAACCGCCTCCGCACAAGCCAAAGAGAAATGCTATGGCGTTTCGCTGGCCGGTCAGAACGACTGTGCCGCTGGCCCCGGCACCACCTGCGCGGGCACCTCGACCGTTGACTATCAGGGCAATGCCTGGACTCTGGTCGACGCTGGAACCTGCGCCGATATCGAACTGCCCAAGTCGGCAGATGGTGCAGCGCGCGAAGGTTCGCTGGAACCGCTGGAGCGCGACCTGCCGGCATAAGCCCAAGCATCTGAGAGTCGGAGGGGCGGGCCCTATCGCCCGCCTCTTTTCGTGACCGGAGGATTTGCACATGCTGGATAGTTCACTTCGATCAAACAGGCTGCCCGCGGCACCGGGGGTCGGGTATAAACCCCAGCATTACGACCAGATTCTGGACCATGCGCATCCGGTCGGCTGGCTTGAGATCCATGCCGAAAACTACATGGGTGATGGCGGCAGGCCGCTGGCTCAATTGCGCCACCTCTCTGAAAAGTTCCCCATTTCCGTCCACGGCGTTGGCCTCTCGATCGGTGGAGAAGGCCCCTTGGACCCCGCTCACCTGGCGCGCCTGAAACACTTGGTGGGGTGGCTGAATCCGGCCAGCTTTTCCGAGCATCTGGCCTGGTCGACCCATGACAGTCATTTCCTGAACGATCTTCTGCCCCTGCCCTACACGGACGAAACGCTGGAGCGTATCTGTGCCCATATAGACCAGGTTCAGGAAACCGTGGGGCGGCAAATGCTTTTGGAAAACCCATCCAGCTATTTGGCTTTTGAAGAAAGTACATGGTCCGAGCCTGACTTCCTGCGTGAAATCGCACATCGGACAGGATGTGGTCTTTTGCTGGATGTGAACAATGTCTTCGTGTCGGCCACCAATCTGGACTTCTCTCCGCAGAGCTACATCGACGCCTACCCGCTGGACAACGTCCACGAGATACACCTTGGCGGTCATGACGAAGACGAAGACGACCATGGTCGTCCTTTGCTGATCGACAGCCACGGTCGCGAAGTCGTTGATCCCGTGTGGACGTTGCTGGATTACGTGTTGGACCGTTCCGGCCCCAAACCCGTTCTGATCGAATGGGATACGGACGTACCCGACTGGTCCGTTCTTCGGGCCGAAGCAGATCGGGCTCAGGCGGCACTGGACCGCATCCCAGCATGAGCGTTTCGCAAACCACGTTCCGCGCAGCCCTGCTTGACCCGTCGGCGGCTGTCCCGAACGGTTTGTGGGATGCCGCAGAACGCCCCGCCGGGCGGCGGTTCAGCGTTTACCGCAACAACGTGGCTGTCTCACTGACCGAAGCGATGCATCAGGCATTTCCCGTGATCGCACGGCTGCTGGGGCCTCAGAACATGGATGGGCTTGCCGGGCTTTTCCTGCGCAAACACCCCCCGTCTTCACCGCTGATGATGTTCTACGGTGAGGAATTCCCCGAATTTCTTGCCGGAATGGAGCAACTGTCGCACCTTGGCTACCTTGCCGACGTAGCGCGTCTGGAACTGGCACTGCGCCGGTCCTACCACTCTGCCGACAGCCAGGCCGCACTGCCCGATGCGCTGGCCATCCCACCGGAAGAGATCGTTTTGGCAAAGCTAGAATTTGCGCCATCCATGAAGGTTCTTCGGTCAGATTGGCCACTGTTTTCGATCTGGCGCTTCAATTCCGAAGAGGGTGCACCCAAACCTGCACCCGGGTCCGAAGATATCCTGATCACCCGACCCGAATTCGACCCGGCCCCGCATTTGCTGCCTAAGGGCGGAGCGGACTGGATCGCCCACGTTCAGGCCGGGCTTACCATTGGCGAGGCATTTGAACAAACCTCTGCCGAATTCCCCGAATTTGACCTTGGGGCCACTCTGGCGCTGCTTTTGCAGGGCGGCGCGATTACTTCTGTGTCTATCGAAAGGCTGGCAACATGACTGCCCTGATCTCTTTTCACAATAATACCCTGGGACGGCTAGAAATGACCTCTGGCTGGCTCACGCCAACACTGGCCCGGGTGGTTTTTGCCGCGACTCTGCTTGTCTACTATTGGAACTCAGCAACCACTAAACTTGGCAGTGGCATTTTGGGTTTCCTGTTCCCGTCTGACGGTGCATACGTCCAGATTTTTCCCAAAGCAATGGAAGCCGTCAGCTATGACAGTTCACAACTCGGCTTTTCTTATTGGGTGATCGCAGTTGCCGGCACCTGGGCTGAGTTTCTGCTGCCGGCCTTGATTCTGGTGGGCCTTCTGTCCCGGCTGGCGGCCTTGGGTATGATCGGATTTGTCTGGGTTCAGACAATTGTCGACGTCACCGGGCATGGCGCAGCGCTTGGAAGCTTTTTCACCGCCGCACCAAACGTGCTGGACCAGCGGACGCTCTGGACTTTCGTGCTGCTCGTTATCGTGATCAACGGCGCAGGCCCCTTGTCTGTCGACCGGGCCCTGCACGTGAAATGACCTAGAAATGTGCCTTGGGCTCGTCCGGTTTTCCTGCGGCCAGCCCAAGGATGCCTGCCACGGCGGCAAAGGCCACCGGAAACATCGTGAAGACGTTGAATCCAAACGCGAAATACATCCCGACGGCTGAGATCAGCAGCAATATTCCACCGATCAGAGCCCGCGCATGGGCCATTGCGCCCCCCGCGATGGCCAGCAAAGGCGCAATAATGGAAGCGGTCTGGATGAACTGTACGTTGTCCACTTGCTCAGCAAGGCCTTCGATCTCGCCGTAGTGGTTTATGAATTCGATATAGCCATAGCCAAAAAAGCCAACAATCATTCCGATCAAACCGGCAATGACGCCCAAAATCATTGATGCGTTGCGCATTTAAACCCTCATATTTACGTCAGTCACATAAGCGCCCGTTCAGGCAACGCCAAGGCTTGCCTTGGTTTTCGCGGTCCAGCCCAACAACAACGTACCGTCATCTTCGATCAAGGGGCGCTTCATCAAAGTCGGGTGTTCCTTCAGCAACTCCAGCGGTGGTCGCGTGCGTTGTTCCGCGTCCAATCCACGCCAAGTTGTCGACCGGGTATTGAGCAAAGCTTCGCCGAACGTATCAAACGCCTCTGTCAGGACAGAATCGGGAACTCCTTGCGCGCGAACGTCTACAAATTCAATATTTTCAATTTCTTTCAGTGCCTTACGGCAAGTATCGCAGTTTCTCAGGCCATATAGACGCATTTTGGGACCATTCCTGTACTTGTATGAATTTTTGGCATTTTTGCCTGCTACATCCAGTTATTCTTGATTTTTTACTTCACCGTGCAATGTTGAAAAAGACGAAACACACAATTCGGGCTGCGTCGTGTGGGCGAAGCGGTGATGCGTTGTGGTTGCGTCAACCACTGCCCCCACCAATTTGTGGGACAACGTGTAAGTAGAAGGAGACACGGGAAATGCCAACTGGCACCGTGAAATGGTTTAATACCACGAAAGGCTATGGGTTTATTGCCCCTGACGAAGGTGGCAAGGACGTTTTTGTTCATATCTCGGCCGTAGAACGGTCCGGTCTGACCGGACTCGCTGACAATCAGAAAGTCTCGTATGAGTTGGAAGACGGACGCGACGGCCGACAAATGGCCTCTGATTTGAAGCCGTTATAAAACACCCCGTCATCTGCGGGTACTAAAAGCAGGCCAACGGCCAATTTCCGGCCGTTGTCCATTCTCAAGGGTTTGAAACCTTACCCTCGCGTCGGTTTGGTATCGGCATGAGTGCTTTCGTTTTAGCCGAACACCACGATTTCCGAGCGTTCTCACATCACACTGATGACTGATGTCATGAACCACTCGAAAAGGCGTCATGACATCAGAAGAAAGAGTTCTGTCGGCTTTAACCCTCGCGAATGACAGCCTCGAACTCGCGCCATTCCCGTGCCGTCATGCCCGAGTTTTCCTGCGTCACAGTTTCACCGGCCAACATGCGTCGCAGGCTATCAACCATCTGCGCCGAAAGGTTGACCGCACCCAAACGGTAATCTTCGAACGCTCTATACGCGAAGGGCACCCAGTCGGCGACGATCTTGCACATCATGTCGGCGTAAACGCGGATCTCGTACTGAGCATGTGGATCGGCCCGCAGGCGCAGGAAATGGAACAGGTTGTGCAGATCCACCTTCCAGTACCACTGCGTGTAGATATTCGCAGGCAGGTTCATGCGCGCCAATTCTCGCGCCAGCCCCTGCTGACCATCCTGGTTGATCATGGCTTCGTAATTGTCATAGCACCGCGCGCTGTCGGCCTTGAGCATTTCCAGAACGCGGGCTGCCTCTTCGCCTTGCAGGGCGTCGCCGCGGCCCTGATTGTTCACTTCGGACTGCGCGGCCACGTGGTCCGGTGCGGGGATATAGAACTCGCGGTCCAGAATCGAATAGCGGGCTGAGTATTCGTTCACGTTGGCGGTGCGGTGACGAATCCACTGACGGGCCACAAAGACCGGCAGTTTGACGTGCAGCTTGATTTCGCACATCTCGAACGGGGTCGAGTGCCAGTGCCGCATCAGATAGCGGATCAGACCCTCATCGTTCTGCACCGATTTGGTGCCCTTGCCGTAAGATACACGTGCCGCCTGACAAATTGCTGCGTCATCCCCCATGTAGTCAATGACGCGCACAAATCCGTGGTCCAGTACTTGATGCGCGGTATAGAGGTGGTCTTCCATCCCCTCAGCCACAACGCGGCGTGTTGGATGCGATTGCGCCCGTTGCGCTTCGATCTCGGCCAGTTGGTCAGAGGACAGCGGCATGAATGTTCCTTTCCAGCAATGAGTCGCTCACCACTATATATCGGCAATTCACAGACAGGAACCGCGACATGTGCACCAAGCGTCGCAATTTCCAAATTGTGTCCACCCTGCCCCTCGACACGCTTGGCCCGCGCGCTAAGCTGCAGCCCATCACCTGATTAGAAAGGAAGCCACAATGGGGCTGACATATCTTCACACCATGGTCCGCGTGAAGGATCTGGAGAAGTCGATGGCGTTCTATGAACTGCTGGGCCTGAAGGAAACCCGCCGTTATGACAGCGAAGCGGGCCGATTTTCGCTGATCTTCATGGCCCCCCCGGGACAAGAGGATCGGCCGATCGAGCTGACGCATAACTGGGATGGGGATGACACCCTGCCCAGCGACAGCCGTCATTTCGGGCATCTCGCTTATGGGGTCGACAACATCTATGAGGTTTGCCAGCACCTGAAGGACAACGGCGTCGTGATCAATCGCCCGCCGCGCGATGGTCGTATGGCGTTTGTGCGGTCTCCGGACAATATCTCGGTCGAACTGCTGCAAAACGGCGAAGCGCTGGCACCAGCTGAACCCTGGGCCAGCATGGAAAGCACCGGCACCTGGTGATCCGCTGGCTGATAGCACTGGGTCTGGCCGTTCTGGCCAGCCCCCTTCGGGCCGAGAGCTGCCGGCTTGCACTGGCACTCGCTATGGATATCTCGACTTCCGTGGACGAGAACGAAGACGTTTTGCAACGGCAGGGTCTTGCGGCTGCATTGATCGCACCAGAAGTGGTCGAGGCGTTTTTTTCCTCGCCCGCACCGGTAGCGCTGGCCGTGTATGAGTGGAGCGGACGCACCACACAACGCGTAGTTCTAAACTGGACCATGATCAACACTGAGGCCGATCTGCTGGTCGCAGCCTCAACAGTGCAACAATCTGTTCGTTCGGATAGTGGCTCAGCCACAGCAATGGGCTATGCCTTGGCATTTGGCGCGACTTTGATGCAGCAAGCGCCGCCCTGCCTGTTCCAAACTATCGATCTGTCAGGGGATGGTTCAAACAATGACGGCTATGGACCGGACTCTGCATACCGGCACTTTCCCTTTCAAAACGTCGTGGTCAACGGGTTGGTAATCAACGCTGCAGACTTTGAAGGAGAGCTGTTCCTCATCCCGTTCTTCGAGAACAACGTTCTGCACGGCCCCGGTGCGTTTCTGGAAATCGCGCAAGGGTTCGAAGATTTTGAGCGCGCGATGCGTCGCAAGCTGGAACGAGAATTGAAAGGGTTGCAGATCGGTGCTTTGCAGGAGGGTGCACATCAATGATCCGCCTCCTGGCCACGATACTTGTCATGTTCGCCAGCGCCGCCGCGTCGGAATGCAGGCAAGCACTGGCGTTGGGGCTGGACGTGTCCGGTTCGGTCGACAGCGCCGAGTATAGGATGCAAACCGGCGGTCTGGCTGCGGCCTTGCAACGCCCTGAAGTTGTTCAACTGATCCTGTCCGACATCGGCGCGCCTGTGCGATTGGCGATCTACGAATGGAGCGAGCCCCGCCATCAACGCATGTTGGTAAACTGGACTGAGATCCGCACGGCACAAGATCTTGCACGGATCAGCGACCAATTGAAGACCGTCGCGCGGGGTAACGCACCACAGGGCACGGCTGTTGGGTCGGCAATGCGGTTCGGAGCCAATCTACTGTCGCAGCAACCGAATTGCTGGAAACGCACATTGGATCTGTCAGGGGACGGTAAGCACAATCTGGGCCCTCATCCACGCAGCGTGAAAGCCGAACTGGAAAACACCGGCATCACGATCAACGGGCTCGTGATCGGAGCAGACGATCCCAGTCATGGCGACAAACGCTATGTCCAGGTCGGTGAGCTTTCCGCCTATTACAACACATGGGTTATTCTGGGGCCCGGAGCCTTCGTCGAAGTCGCTTTGGGCTTTGAGGCCTATGAGGACGCGATGACCCGAAAACTGATACGCGAGCTGGAGGGGCTAACCCTGTCCGACGCCACAGATTCCCTGCGCCCCTGATCAATAGATGTACCGGATTTGGTCCGTCCAATACCGCTCGACCCGACGCAGGGATGTGGTGATGTCGTCGATGCCTTCCAGCCCCAACACGCCGCGATTTTGCAGCCCCTCAGCGTGGCGCAAAAACAACTCGGATACGACATCGCGTATTTCACGACCGCGTGGGGTCAATCGAACCCTTACGGAACGGCGGTCGATCTCGCATCTTTGATGGTGCATGTACCCCATTTCGACCAGTTTCTTCAGGTTGTAGCTGACGTTGCTGCCCTGATAATACCCACGACTTTTCAGTTCACCCGCGGTGACTTCATGGTCGCCGATATTGAACAAAAGCAATGCCTGCACGGCGTTGATCTCCAATACGCCGACACGCTCAAACTCATCCTTGATGACGTCCAATAGCAACCGGTGCAGCCGTTCCACCAAGGCAAGTGCCTCAAGATAGCTGGTCATGAACCCTTTGGTTCCCGGCGCGGAGACCTGCATTTCCATACTCATCCGATCCTCCGATTCAGTCGCGCTGTTTCAGGCAGGATGAATGGAAATCCCGAAAAATCGGTTAAGCCGGGTTTTCTTTTATTTTTGAAAGGTCTGCGCGATGTCCGATATCAATGCAGAATAGGTTTCGGGCGGCTGCACTTGCCCTGTGACCCACTGATAAAGATCCTGGTCGTTTTCGTGCAGCAACGCATCATAGTTATCCATATCCGACGGCTCCATGGCCGTCAGATTTCGGTCAGCATAGGCCGACAGGATCAGATCCATTTCCTTGATCCCACGCCGCATGGATCGCATCTTCAGCCGCTTTATTCGAACGTCCCGTGGTTCGTTCACCGACCCTGCTCCAGCATCAGACGCACCCTTTTCTCCAGCTTCGCGGCCCGCTCGGCGCTGGCGCGCATTTCACCGCGAATGGAACGCAGCTCAGCCACGACATCCGCAAGCTCGGGTGCGCCCTCTTCCGCTTCGACAGGGGCATCCATGCCTTCGCCTTCACCGGTCAGCAACCACATGATCGACACGTTGACCATGCCTGCCATCATGGAAAGACGGTTCGCGCGCGGCTCGGACAGATCATTTTCCCAGGCTGCAATTGTTGTCTTTTTCACGCCAAGCCTGCGGGCCATCTGGGCTTGGGTCATACCAGCCGCTTCGCGTGCCCCTGCCAGCCTGTCCCCGAATGTCGCAGAGTCCGGTCCGTACCAGTCATTCTCGTCGTTCATCGGGCTCTCCAATTCCATTATTCATATCGCTTGATCGTCATTCGAGCGCACCCTATGACAGTCAAGCTGAACATACAAATCGAGGCCGACCATGAGTTTCCTTTCTGCGACACTGTCACGCGTGAAGCCATCGCCCACCATTGCGATAACCGCTAAAGCGGCCGAATTGAAAGCTGCAGGGCGCGATGTCATCGGCCTAAGCGCGGGCGAGCCCGATTTCGACACTCCGCAGAACATCAAGGACGCAGCAGTAGCGGCCATCGCAGCCGGGAAGACCAAATATACTGCGCCTGACGGCATCCCAGAATTGAAACAAGCGGCGTGCGCCAAGATGAAGCGTGACCACGGCTTGGATTACACGCCCGCGCAGATTTCGGTCGGCACCGGCGGCAAGCAAACCTTGTACAATGCCCTGATGGCCACGATGAACGAGGGCGATGAGGTTGTGATCCCTGCACCCTATTGGGTTAGCTATCCCGACATGGTGCTTTTGGCCGGAGGCACTCCGGTAATCGCGGAAACTTCGATCCAGACCAACTTCAAACTGACTGCAGATCAGCTTGAGGCTGCGATCACGCCGAAGACCAAGTGGCTTATCTTCAACTCACCGTCGAACCCCACCGGTGCAGGCTACAGCCGTGAAGAGCTGAAAGAACTAACCGACGTCCTGATGCGCCATCCGCATGTTTGGGTCATGTCCGACGACATGTATGAACATCTGGCGTATGACGGGTTCGAATTCTGCACACCGGCGGAAGTTGAACCCCGCTTGTATGACCGGACGCTGACCTGTAACGGTGTCTCCAAGGCCTACGCCATGACTGGCTGGCGCATTGGTTACGCGGCAGGACCGGTCGAGGTCATCGCCGCCATGCGCAAGATCCAATCGCAATCGACCTCGAACCCCTGCTCAGTCAGCCAATGGGCGGCCGTTGAGGCACTGAACGGGACGCAGTCCTTTTTGGCCCCCAACAACGAAACGTTCAAACGCCGCCGCGATCTGGTCGTTAGCATGCTGAACGAAATCGACGGCATCAGCTGCCCAACCCCTGAGGGCGCGTTTTACGTCTATCCATCCATTGCCGGGCTAATTGGCAAAACCACCCCCGCAGGCACTGTGATCGACTCGGATGAGGCGTTTGCCACCGCCTTGCTGGAAGAGGTGGACGTGGCCGTCGTGTTCGGTGCAGCCTTTGGCCTGTCGCCGAACTTTCGGGTCAGCTATGCGACCTCGGACGAGGCGCTGACCGAAGCCTGCACCCGCATCCAGCGCTTTTGCGCATCATTGACTTGAGTAAGCGCGAATGACTTCGGAACTGCCCGAATATTATTTCCGCGTTCGCGAAAATGGTGCGGCGGTTTTCAGGATCGACACTGAAAACCGCCAGCGCCGGATCGAGATGGATCAGATCGCAGTCATCAACATCCGCAATGGCGAGGTGAAACCGCAAGGCCAACGCCCGTTGTCCGACACCGACAAGGCCGAGATTGCCCGTTGGATGGAGGCGCGCAAAGCGTTGTTGGCCCAGCGCGACATCGACGACATTCACCGCGCGGTTGATTACCTGAACCTCACTACGCAATGGGCGCAATCCAAGGCGACACCAGAGCAGCTGGAAGACGTAACCGACCGGTTGCTGTTGGCCATGCATGATCTACGCTCTGTCCTGGTGCGAAAAAAGGCAGACCGCTTCAGCAAAGAATGACTCGGAATGACCCGTCGCAGCTTACTCGGCGGGCACACCAACCTCGCGGACCGAGCGCATCCAGAACCGCGCCATCAGCATAACCGCTGCGCAGGCCAGACCCAGAACAAGGCCCAGCCAGACCCCGATTCCGTCCATGCCCAATACGAAGCCAAAGTAATACGACGACGTGATCCCCACGCCCCAGTAGCTGAGCGCGGCCATGACCATCGGGACCTTTGCGTCCTGCAAGCCACGCAGCAGACCCAACGCAATGACCTGTGCCCCGTCCACCAATTGGAACAACGCCGCCATGGCCAGCAGGCCTGTACCGATCATCAGGATTTCCGGACGCTGCGGGTCATCCGGTTCCATGAACAGGGAAATCAAAGGCTCGGCATAGGCAAGGAACAGGATGACAGTCAGGACCGAGATCACCAAAGACATCCCCGTCACCGCAATCGCGCCGCGTTCCAGATGTGGCCTATCTTTCCGGCCCAACGCGTTCCCTGCCCGGATCGTCGCAGCGTTTGACAACCCCAGATGCACCATGAACGTCGCGGATGCCAAATTCAGTGCAATGCCATGTGCCGCCAGCGGAACCTGACCCAGCCAACCCATCATGATCGCTGACATTGCGAACAGGCTGACCTCGGACAGGGTCGTCAGGCCAATCGGCACGCCAAGGCGGAGAACGCTTAGAAACATCTCCCAATCCGGGCGCCAGAACCTTTGGAACAGGCTATGTTCGGGCAAAACGCGCATGGCGTAGATCACCACGCAGACCAACGATACGATCTGAGTGACAACCGACGCGATGGCGGCACCCATCACACCCAGCTCAGGGGCTCCCCAATTGCCGAAGATCAGGGCATAGTTGGTAATCGCATTGACCACTGCCGCGGCCACGGTGATCCACAAAACGATCTGGGTGCGCTCCAACGCGGCCAGATAAGATTTCAGCACCATCACCAAAAGCGCCGGAATTAGGCCCCACCCAGCAACCCTAAGGTACTGGGACGCGGTTTCAGCGACTTGCGGGTCCTGTTTCAACGCAAGGAAAATAGGGTAAGACCACCACAGCATTGGCATCATGACGGCCGCATAGATCAACGACAACCACAACCCCATGCGCGTTGTACGGCGAATACTTGTTTCGTCTTCTTCAGCCGCAGCCGTCGCCACCATCGGCATGACGGCCAAACCGAATCCGGCCCCAAACAGGAACAACACAAAGAAATAGCTGCTGGCCAGGGTCACGGCGGCCAGTGCCTCGACACCGTACCAACCCAGCATGACCGTATCCGTCAGCCCAATAGCAAATTGGGCCAAGTGCCCGCCGATCAGCGGCAGGCCCAGCACAGAAATGGCCCGGAAGTGGCCGCCATATGTCATCACCTTACTCATCCGAACAGCCTTATGCCCGGCCCGAGGCCGGGACAAGAGGCGAACGACGAAATTTCACCTTGAGACTACACCCGCAGGTTCAAATGTTACCTGAGAGGACTCCTGTCACACGGTTTCAGGATGCAGTGAATTGCCCAGAATATGTTCCGAGTGCTGGATCACGTGATGCGCCTGGCCGACGATCAAAGGATCGGGGCTGTCGACGATTTCATGGTTCTTGTCCGGATAGTCCAGCGTAGAGAGGAAGTGGCGCATGCAATTCAGGCGCGCGCGCTTTTTGTCGTTCGATTTCACGATGGTCCACGGGGCGTCGGCGGTATCGGTATAAAAGAACATCGCCTCCTTGGCCTCGGTATAATCGTCCCATTTATCAAGGCTGGCCTTGTCGATTGGTGACAGTTTCCACTGTTTCAGAGGATCGGTTTCGCGGCTTTTGAACCGGCGTTGCTGTTCAGGTTGCGTGACCGAAAACCAGTATTTGTAGAGCTGGATGCCCGAGCGCACCAGCATCCGCTCCAGCTCGGGCGTTTGACGCATGAACTCTAGATATTCGTTGGGTGAGCAAAATCCCATCACCCGTTCAACCCCGGCGCGGTTGTACCAGGACCGGTCGTAGAAAACCATTTCGCCGACCGTGGGCAGTTCCTGAACATAGCGCTGATAGTACCACTGTCCCTTCTCTTCCCAGGTGGGTTTATTCAGCGCAACGACACGCGCTTGGCGTGGGTTCAGGTGCTCCATAAAGCGCTTGATCGTTCCACCTTTGCCTGCGGCATCCCTGCCCTCGAACAGCAGGACAAACCGCTGGCCGGTTTCCTGTGCCCAATGTTGTACTTTTAGCAATTCTGCCTGCAGTTGCGCCTTCTCCGCCTCATAAGCTTTACGCGCCATCTTGCGATCGTAAGGATATTTGCCGCTTTCAAAGGCTTGACGAATTTTCTCGGGGCTAGGCTCGGTCGGTGAGGTTTTGGCTATCGCCGACAGGTTGGCAGGGTCTTGCACATTCTCGATCTGCGTCACTACTTCCATTCAGGTTCTCCTTGTCTCACTGTCCGGGAAAACGCCTAGCAGTCGGATGAAAAACACGCTTTGATTGGTGTCAAACTTTTACATCTTTCTGGGCGTGTGCTTCAGGTACAACACAGGGCTTCGGCTATGGAAAACAAGTTCATTGATCTTAACGGCCAGAGGTTCCTTCTGCGCAGCTGGGGGGACCCCGACCTTCCGCCCTTGTTGATGCTTCACGGGTTTCCCGAATATAGCGGCGCGTGGCAGGACCTGGCCCCGCATCTGTCTTCCCACTTCTATTGCATCGCCCCCGATCAACGCGGTTACGGGAAAAGCTGGGCGCCAGAGGGCGTCGGCCATTATGCCCTGTCGCGACTGGTCTCGGACATGGTGACGCTGATCGAGGGGCTCGCCCGTCCGGTTTGTGTTCTTGGCCACGATTGGGGAGCGTCTGTGGCCTATGGTTTGGCCATGTTCCGCCCGGATCTGGTGGACCGATTGATCATCGCCAACGGCGTGCACCCAGTGCCCTTCCAACGGGCCATGGCCGCAGGAGGGGCGCAATCCGAGGCTTCGCAATACATCAATGCACTGCGCGCACCAGACGCGGAAGAGCGTTTGTCGGCGGACAATTTTGCCAAGCTTGAACAGTTTTTTCGTTTCGGGATGGGAACAGACTGGCTGACGGACCAGCAAATGCAGGTCTATCGTACAGAATGGGCCCGGCCCGGGCGGCTGGAGACTATGCTGAACTGGTACCGCGCGTCACCGCTGGTGGTTGCGAAACCCGGCGCACCGCGCACGGATCTGCCAGAGCTGCCGAAGGACCGGTTGATGGTTCGCTGCCCCCACCTGTTGCTGTGGGGGCGTGAAGACAAGGCGTTGCTACCAGAATCGACTGAGGGGTTGGAAGACTACGCACCCGATCTGGCGCGCATCGACATTCCGAACGCTGATCACTGGCTGCATCACCAACAACCCAAAGCGGTGGCGCAGGCAATCCTTGGTTGGATGGCGCGCTAAATCCGTTTACCGGTGCCCCCAATCCGCCGGGTCATCCGAGTTGTTGGGCGACAGGCCCAATATATCACCATCTGTGGAACACCCCAGCCCCAAAACGGTCCGGTTCGCATAAGAGAAATACGCGCAGACCTGATTGATTTCGAGGATCTCACCGTCGTCCCAGCCGGCCTTACGCAGGGCTTCCACGTCTTGCTGTTTCAACTCCGCCGGGGCCTCGGTCAGTTTGCGCGCGTAACGCATGGCCTCAATCTGAGCCGCAACCAACGGGGCCTCCTCTGGTGTGCCAGCCTCAATCGCCGCGCGAATTGCCTGGCTACGCTCCGGATCGCCCAACAAACGCTGCAGACCGCTGTAGTGGTGCTCAACACAATAGCTGCATTTGTTCAGCGCGCTGACCCACACGCCCAACACCTCAAGAAACCACTTCGGGATCGTGTTGGCGGAATGGTGAAGCACGTTCTTGTACATGGCCATGTGACCTTCCATCGAATGTGGCCGCAAAGAATGCACCATCATGATGTTGTCGACATTGTTGCCGGGGCCAGTAACACGGTCGTAAAGTTTCCTGAGTTTTCCTGTTGCTTCATCAAAAGGGATGGTTCTGATCCAGCTCATCTCTTTGCCTCCCGTATCCATTTGCTTTTGCAGCCAAACCTAAACAGAATGCAGAAACAATGCGAGGCCTTGGAGGTCACGTTTACATGGAACATTTCACGTGACCGCAATGAGAACGCTCTGGGCATCCTCCACCGCCACCTGATAAAGAACTGCCGACACCCCGTTTCACTATATTGTTTTTCCAGCGATGCGCCTTCCTCTGTTCTTGTTTGTCCTGTCAATCTGCGGCCTGTTCGCGGCACTGTCCCGCCCTGCTTTTTCTGATTGGGCAATGGTCGCAGGGCTTTGCACCGTTGCAAGCGCGATATTGCTGCTTGGAAAATGGTTGCGCAGATCGAAAGCGCCGGAGAACTGGGCCGTGGTTGATGGATCAAACATTTTGCACTGGCGAGAGGGCATTCCGGACATTGCCACCGTGCGAGAAGTTGTCGATGCTTTGACCGCCTCCGGCCTGACGCCCGGCGTCGTGTTCGATGCAAATGTTGGCTACAAAATCTCGGATCGCTACATGAATGACAAAGCCCTTGCCTCACTGCTTGGGTTGCCCGTTGACCGCGTTATGGTCGCACCCAAGGGAACGCCAGCCGACCCGCTTGTTCTACAGGTCGCTCGCGACCTAAGTGCTACCATTGTCACAAACGACCGTTTTCGCGACTGGGTTGACGATTATCCGGATGTACTGCAGGCCAAAGAGCTTGTGCAGGGTGGCTATCGGAATGGGACTCTCTGGCTGGCGTTGTGACCGTGGTTCCAGCCTTGTCAAACATGTAGCGTTTCAACCTCAGCTCCCAATCACGGCGCACCACAGCCGACAAACCGCACACAACACTTCGCGCGCCCCTTCCCCCGGACCACATCCCCTGCCATAATGGGACCAAACCCAAAAACAAGAGCAGCACCCATGCCCGACGATCTGTTGACGCCAGAAGCGACCAATACTTATGACGCCTCCTCGATCGAGGTGCTTGAAGGTCTGGAACCGGTCCGCAAGCGCCCCGGTATGTATATCGGCGGCACGGATGAGCGTGCGCTGCACCATATGGTGGCCGAAATCCTGGACAACTCGATGGACGAAGCGGTCGCAGGCCACGCCAACCGGATTGAGGTCGAGCTGCACGCAGATTACGCCCTGACAGTGCGAGACAACGGGCGCGGTATCCCGATTGATCCGCATCCCAAATTCCCGGACAAATCGGCGCTTGAAGTCATTCTTTGCACTCTACATGCGGGCGGCAAATTCTCGGGGAAGGCCTATCAGACCTCGGGCGGTCTGCACGGTGTGGGTGCATCCGTGGTCAACGCCTTGTCGGATTCGATGGTCGTGCAGGTGGCGCGTGACAAGACGCTGTTCGAACAGCGCTTTTCACGCGGGGTCCCTCTGGGCCCCGTCGAAAAGGTTGGCGCGGCCCCCAATCGACGTGGCACCACCGTGACATTCCACGCGGACGAAGAAATCTTCGGCCATCACAAGTTCAAACCCGCACGGTTGTTCAAATCCATCCGCTCCAAAGCCTACCTGTTCTCGGGCGTCGAAATTCGCTGGAAATCCCATATCGACGATGGCGAAACGCCGACCGAGGCCAGCTTCCACTTTCCCGGCGGTCTATCGGACTACCTGAAGGAAACGATGAACGGCTCGTCCACCTATGCCGAGCAGCCTTTTGCCGGCACTGTGGACTTTCGGGAAAAATTCGGTGCAGCAGGCAAGGTCGAATGGGCGATCAACTGGACGCCCTCGCGTGACGGGTTCATCCAGTCCTACTGTAACACCGTCCCCACCCCCGAAGGCGGCACTCATGTCGCCGGGTTCTGGGCTGCAGTCCTGAAAGGGATCAAGGCTTATGGCGAACTGATCAACAACAAGAAGGCCGCTCAAATCACCCGCGACGACCTGATCACAGGTGGCTGCGCGTTGGTGTCCTGCTTTATCAGTGAACCGGAGTTCGTCGGCCAGACCAAAGACCGCCTCGCCACGGTCGAAGCACAGCGGTTAGTAGAGAATTCGGTCCGCGACCATTTCGATAACTGGCTGGCCGCGGACACGAAATCCGCCGGTGCTATTCTCGATTTCCTCATTCTGAGGTCCGAAGAACGTCTGCGCCGACGCGCCGAGAAAGAAACACAACGTAAGTCCGCCACTAAAAAACTTCGTCTTCCCGGCAAGTTGGTGGACTGTTCTAGTTCAACACGCGACGGAACGGAATTATTCATCGTCGAAGGAGATTCTGCCGGCGGTTCTGCAAAAATGGGCCGAAACCGCAAAACGCAAGCCCTGCTGCCCCTGCGCGGCAAGATCCTGAACGTGCTGGGCGCGGCCAGTTCCAAGCTGGGCACCAATGCCGAGATCAACGACCTGACGCAGGCGCTGGGTGTCGGTCTTGGCACCAAGTTCAACGTCGACGATCTGCGCTATGACAAGATCATCATCATGACTGACGCGGACGTAGACGGGGCGCATATCGCGGCGCTGCTGATGACGTTCTTCTTTACCCAGATGCGCCCGATGATCGACACGGGCCACCTGTACCTGGCCTGCCCGCCCCTGTATCGCCTGACCCAAGGCGCCAAGCGGGTTTATTGCCTGGACGAGGCCGAGCGGGATGAGTGGCTTGAGAAAGGTCTGGGCGGCAAAGGCAAGATCGACGTTTCCCGCTTCAAGGGTCTGGGCGAGATGGACGCCAAGGACTTGAAAGAGACCACGATGGACCCCGCGTCCCGGAAATTGATCCGGGTCACCATCGACGAGGATGAACCCGGCGAGACCGGCGATCTGGTCGAGCGCCTGATGGGCAAAAAACCCGAACTGCGGTTCCAATACATTCAGGAGAACGCGCGGTTTGTGGAAGAGTTGGATGTTTAGGAGAAGAAATGCTTCACCAAATGCTCGCCAGAATGGCGAGAGAGTTCGTTTTTGAACGAGCTAAACCATTTGCCGGTAGCGATTTTGGGAAATTTGTTCGACACGACGTATCACTAGAAGCTAAGAAACACTTAATTTTTCTACCTTACGAGTTAAAGGTGAAATCTAGCGTTGGCGCAGGCAACTGGGCGGCTGTACCTTGGTTGGCATTTTTTGACCCTTTGTAACTGAAAGCGCCACGAAAGGTTTTTACGTAGTTTTCCTGATCAATGCACAAACAGAAGAAATTGTGCTGTCGATGAATCAAGGTACAACGGAAGTATACAAAGAGTTTGGCGAGCGCAAAGGTCGTCAAGTACTTCGCCGAAGAGCAAATGACTTGGCGGAAAGGGTGCCAGAGTTTACCAAGCTGTTCGCTGTAGAACCAATCGTTTTGGGTTCTTCAGAGTCCCTACCACTTGGTTACGAATCCGGCCACTCGTTTGGCCGCACATATTCAGCGGCTCAGATTGACTCCGATCAGTTCTATCATGATCTAGAAAGAATGCTCTCGGCCTACAATGCACTTGTAGATCGCGGTGGTATCACTCCCACAGACACTATGATGGAAGAAGCTGGAACATCCGATATAACAGAGACCCGCAAGTACTTTCTTTCGCGTCGCATAGAACGAACGCCGAATATCAGAAAGACGGTCCTTCAAGCGAGGGGTGTGGTTTGCGAAGCGTGCGGTATGGACCCTAGATTGCACTTTGGATTCGATGGTCCGTTAAAGAACACCCCTATAGACGTTCATCACACGAAACCGATTAGCGGCTTGGCTGAAGGTGAAAGCCGTAGATATAGAATACCAGATGATTTCTTGGTTCTTTGCCCGACGTGTCATCGAATGATCCACAAGCAATCGAATGCTTCCGACATTGATAGGCTCAGAAACTCAATTCGATTTGAGTACACGATAAAGAAGTAAGTACATTTGGTCTTATCACTGACTAACAGCTTTAGGTTTCTTGCCCCGGATTTGCCCCGCTTACATGGGGCGTTTTTTGCTGAACACAGATTAAGTCTTGAACATCCCCAATGTCGCCCCCTCAAACTCCCCCTTGCCTAACCCGTTGATCCCGTTCACACTTGCGCGCAATTGTCATCAAAGAACAAATTTTTGAGGATCCGAGCGTCCAAGACCCAATTTGAACGAACAAATTTTCGAACGGGAGGACAATATGAAGACACTAACCCTCGGGCTGGCCTTTGCCTTGCTGGCCAGTCAGGCAAGCGCGCAGCAGTCGCTGATCGGCGCATCGCCTATTCCGGTCGGGGCAGAGTTACGGTTCTGCTATTACAATGGCCTCGCTTATTCGGTGGACGCCTATGTTGTGATCTCTGGCAACAACACCGTGACCGAAACGTCCAGTACGCGCGAAGAACACCTTCTGCGTTGTATCAAAGGCGGCGACGGTGCCATGAAGTGGAAACCAGAGAGCGGTATTCAGGTCAATCGCTGAACTGAAAGGTCGGGCCTTCTAGCCCACCTTCCCCTCCAG
The DNA here is from genome assembly GCF_059611065.1 of Ruegeria sp. CDSB086. Taxonomy (NCBI): domain Bacteria; kingdom Pseudomonadati; phylum Pseudomonadota; class Alphaproteobacteria; order Rhodobacterales; family Roseobacteraceae; genus Ruegeria; species Ruegeria sp. CDSB086. Next base: position 386,031 of record NZ_JBXWOV010000003.1, read on the forward strand.
CCAGCCCGCTATCTGGCCGGCGGGATGCTCCCAGCCGGGCTCCATGAACAGGAAATGCGCGTGGTTTTTCACGGGCATAAACATCGCGCGATCCCCGTACAGATTGACCAGAGCACGGCAGGTGTTTGGGTTGACGGCGCGATCCTCGGTTCCCGACACGATCAGCACCGGGCAATCAACCTTGTCGATATCGACCTTCATCGCGTGGTGATCGTCGAACATCCAAAAGAACATCTCGAACATCACCCGCCCGCTTTCGGCCCCCAGCTGGTCGAACACCTCATGCTGCTGCGCCTCGGGTATCTTGTTCAACGCAAAAGGGGCCATCAGGTCGAACTCGACCCGCATGGGCTGTTTCCAGAACGCCCCACCCTCCATCAGCGCGCGCGGGATGGCGCGTTCATCGTCGGTTTCGGGCAAGGTGCCCCACGGCGCGTTCGGGTTGATCAGGACAATGGCACTGGCCAACCCGCGCGCGGCCACTTGCTGCGCCACAACGCCCGCGATGGCATGGCCGAGGATGACAGGCTTGCTGTCCAAGCCCTGTACGAACTCGGCAATATCATTGGTATAATCCGCGACACTGGTATCCGTAAGTCCGGGGTCAGGTTCGGCCTTGGGGTCCCCACCATGAAAGCGCAGCGCAGGGGTGTGCACCGTCCAACCGCGCGCGCGGAAGAAACCCGCGTAGTCCGCCATACACCAAGGTCCGGCAAAGGCCCCGTGGATCAGAACAATCTCTTTGGTCATCAAAACGCCCTCTCGTCACTTGCCCCCACTATGCGAGACGACAGGCGCGCGCGGCAAGACCGCCGGCGTCAGACAGACATACCAATCAGGGCTACGCCAACGGCCATCAGTAGGGCTGCACCAAGGCGACGCATCCAGTTGCCTTCATGCAGGAAGATAAACCCGATCAACGCAGCGAAGATCACCGAAGTCTCGCGCAGTGCTGAAACCGCACCCAGTGGTGCGAAATTCTTGGCGTAAAGCACCAGACCATAGGCCGTCATCGACACCAGCCCGCCCAGGATGCCGATCATCCAGACCTTGGCGGGAAGGCTGGCCAGTGTGTCCCGCTTTTTGATGCCAACGAACCCGGCGATGAACAGGTGCAGAAACGCGCCCCAGGCCCAATAGCTGAGCGTATTGCCCGACAACCGCACGCCAATGCCGTCCACAACTGAATAGATCGAGATGCAAAACCCCGTACCCAGTGCAAACCACAGCGCCCAGCGCCCGACGCCGGACCGCAAGGCACTCCAACTGCTGAGCTGAATACCAAGCGCGATCAGTGCAATCCCGCCCCATGCCTGCAATGGCAGCACCTCGCCCACCAAGATCATCGCCCAGAGCGAGACCAGCGCAGGCACGATACCACGGGCGATCGGGTAGACGACGCTCAGATCCCCATGCTGATAGGCTTTGCCTAGCATGTAGTAGTACCCAAAATGCACGACGGTCGAGATCAGGATATAGGGAAAGCTCTCAACGCTGGGCAGAGGCAGCAGCAGGATCATCGCTGTCGCAGGGATGACATGCCCAAATGCGACAAGGCCCAAAGTGGTCGTTCGGTCGGCGGCTGTTTTGACGATGGCGTTCCACACCGCATGCAGCAACGCAGCCGTCAAAATGATGGCGATGACAAACAGAGTCACGTCCGAACCTTTCGCGCAGAGAGAACCGGCCCAAGATACGGGCCGGTTTCGTTACTTGCACAGAGCAAGACCGATCACAATGCAGCCTTGAACAGAGCGGTCAGATTGTCCTCTGTCAATTCGATTGGGTTACCACCACAAGACGGATCGATGATCGCGCCTTGCACCAGTTCCGGGATTGCAGCTTCGGTAACACCCAGTTCGGACAGCCTAGTTGGGATACCCAGCGAGTTGTTGAACGACTGGACAAAACCGCGGACGCCATCAAAGCCGCCATCAATTCCCAGATAGGCTGCCGCCGACTGAAACCGATCAGCAATAGCTGGCGCATTGAACTCCAGCACTGTCGGCATGCAAACCGCGTTGGTGGTGCCGTGGTGAGTGTTGAAAACCGCGCCAATCGGGTGGCTCATGGCGTGGATCGCGCCCAGACCTTTCTGAAAGGCGGTCGCCCCCATGGCTGCCGCGCTCATCATCTGTGCGCGGGCCTCAATATCCGTGCCATCTGCATAGGCGCGTGGCAGATACTCCTTGACCAGCCGCATACCTTCCAACGCAATGCCGTGGCTCATCGGATGATAATGCGGGCTGGAATACGCCTCGACACAATGCGCAAATGCATCCAGACCTGTGCCCGCCGTGATGAACTTGGGCATGCCAACTGTCAGCTCGGGGTCGCAGATCACCACTGTCGGCAGAACCTTGGGATGGAATATGATCTTTTTCGCGTGGGTTTCGGAATTCGTGATGACACTGGCGCGCCCGACCTCGGACCCGGTCCCGGCTGTGGTCGGCACAGCGATAATCGGCGCGATGACATCAGCATCGGCGCGAGTCCACCAATCGCCGATATCCTCGAAATCCCAAACCGGGCGCGTCTGCCCTGCCATAAAGGCAACCATCTTGCCCAGATCCAACCCGGAACCGCCGCCAAAAGCGATCACACCATCATGGCCGCCCGCATTGTAGGCCGCGACCCCTGCCTCAAGATTTTTTTCGTTCGGGTTCGGATCCACGTCGCTGAATAGCCCGCGCCCCAGCCCTGCGGCCTCCATGATATCCAGCGTTGCCGCGGTGATCAGCAGATCGGCCAACCCTTTGTCGGTGACCAACAACGGCCTTTTCATACCAGCGGCAGCACATGCCTCGGGCAGTTCCTTGATGCGGCCTGCGCCGAATTTGATAGCGGTCGGATACGACCAGTTTCCAACAAGTGACATGTCAGGTTTCCTTTGTGATTTGAGACCTGCCCGGCCGAGGGGGTCAGTACCGGGCAGGCCGGTGCCCTTAGCCCGTGACCTTTTTCAGGTGGTAGGATTTAGGACGTGTCAGGTTGTGATAGCCAATGACGGACAAACCGCCGCCGCGTCCAGTATTCTTGCAGCCAGTCCAACAAAGACCCGGATCCAGATAATCGGCGCGGTTCATGAACACGGTTCCGGTTTCGATCGCATCGCCCACGCGTTCGGCCCGGTCTACATCGCGGGTCCACAGGCTGGCGGTCAGACCAAATTCACTGTCATTCATCAAGGCGATGGCTTCGTCGTCCGAGGACACTTTCATAATGCCGACCACAGGGCCGAAACTCTCGTCCTGCATCACCCGCATGTCATGGGTGACGCTGGTCAGGATCTGCGGTGTCAGATAGGCTCCACCATCGTCCTCGGGGAACGTGTCGATATGAGCCACCGCCCCGGCCCCAACGGCCTCAGCAATCTGCGCGCGCACCTCTTTGGCAAAGCGTACATTGGCCATCGGACCAATCGTTGTATCGCTGTCCAGAGGATTGCCCAGCTTATAGCCTTTCACTACATCGACTGCCTTGGCGACGAAGTCGTCATAAAGGCTTTCGTGAACGTAAATCCGCTCAATCCCACAACAGCACTGGCCCGAGTTGAACATGGCACCGTCGATCAGCGTTTCGACCGCTGCATCCAGATCAGCGTCATCCATGACATAGCCCGGATCCTTACCACCCAGCTCGGTGCCAACACCGGTGAATGTCCCAGCAGCCGCGCGCTCCATCGCTTGGCCACCACCTACTGACCCGGTGAAGTTCACAAAGTCGAACGCATTGCCTGCGATCAGGTCATTGGTCATGTCATGGCTCAGGAAGACATTCTGAAATACATCTTCGGGTATACCCACAGAATGAAACGCTTGCGCCATGCGCTCGCCCACCAGCAGCGTCTGCGTGGCATGTTTCAGGATCACAGTGTTCCCCGCGATCAGCGCCGGGGCCACAGTGTTGATTGCGGTCATGTAGGGATAGTTCCAGGGCGCCACTACAAAGACCACGCCATGCGGAATGCGCTTGACATAGCGTTTGAAGGTTTCATCCTCGCCCACTGCGATATCAGCCAGAGACGCCTCGGCAATCTGAGCCATATGGCTCGCACGCTCGTTAAAGCCGCCAAACTCACCGCCATAACGTACCGGACGCCCCATCATATGCGCCAACTCGGGCACAATCTCATCGTTCATCGCCCCAACCGCAGCCGCGCCTGCCATGACAAGATCAATACGTTCCTGCAACGGCCGCGCCGCCCATTCTGCCTGTGCCGCCCGCGATCGCGCTGCCGCTTCAAACGCTGCATCCCGTGATAGCACTTCACGTTCAGCAAAAACCGATCCATCAATCGGCGAGACACATTTCAACATCTGCCCCATATCCACTCCAATTCCGAAAGAAACAGGATCCCTGCTTCATCTGGCCACAAACATCCTTTGGGTGCTGCCATTGGTGCGCCATTGGTTCGAGCGCCAATGGCGGCGGGCAAAGCCCCCAGCCGGACCCAATCTCAAGCCCGCTCAAACCCCCGGGCAATTTCCCAATCCGTCACAACCCGCTCGAATTCCTCGATCTCGACTTCCGCCGCGCGGGTATAGTGATCGACCACCTCTTCGCCCATGGCAGCCCTCAGCATCGACGACCCGTGCAACGCATCCCGTGCTGCGCGCAGATTGCCGGGGATCATGCCGGTGTCACCCTGATAGACATCACCGGTGGTGGGCGATTGCAGTTCCAAGCCTTCTTCAATACCGGCGATCCCGGCGGCCAACATGCCAGCCATCGCCAGATACGGGTTCATATCTGATCCCGGAATACGACACTCAACCCGCACGGCTTTCGTCCCATCGCCGCACAGACGGAAGCCAGCCGTACGGTTGTCTACCGACCAGATAATCCGTGTCGGCGCAAAGGTACCCTTCATGAACCGCTTGTAGCTGTTGATGTAGGGGGCCATGAAATAGGTATAGTCACCGGCGTATTTCAACAAACCAGCCATATAGCTTTTCATCAGCGCCGACATACCCAACGCGTCATCCGCATCATAAAACGCTGGCTTGCCATCCGCCCAAAGCGACTGATGCACGTGGGACGAGCTGCCCACCTTGTCATGGTGCCACTTCGGCAGGAATGTCGCCGCGTGACCGTGTTGCCAGGCGATCTCTTTCACCGCGTTCTTGGCGATCGAGTGGTATTCGGCCGTGTCCATCGCCGGTGCATATTTGATGTTCAGCTCTTCCTGCCCGGTCTCGGCCTCGCCTTTCGAGTTCTCAACCGGAATCCCCGCATTCCACAGATGGTTGCGGATCGGGCGCATCACATGCTCTTCCTTGGTGGTCTGAAGGATGTGATAATCTTCGTTATAGCCCGAGATCGGCTCCAGATCGCGGAACCCTTCCTTGCGGATCTGGTCAAAGCTCTTCTCAAAGAGGAAAAACTCCAGCTCGGTGGCGCACATCGCGTCATAGCCCATGGCCTTCAGCCGGTTGACCTGCTTCTTCAAAATAGACCGAGGCGCGTGTGGAACCTCTTCATCGGTGTGGTGATCCAGCACATCGCACATCACCATCGCCGTGCCTTCCAGCCACGGCACTGGGCGCAGCGTGCTCAGGTCCGGCTTCATGACATAATCGCCATAACCCCGCTCCCAACTGGTCGAGGCATAGCCGTCGGGTGTCGCCATCTCCAGATCTGTGGCCAGCAGGTAGTTGCAGCAATGTGTCTCTTCCCATGCGCCCGCCACGAAATGGCCTGCGTGAAACCGCTTACCCATCAGGCGGCCCTGCATGTCCACCATGCAGACCAGCACCGTGTCGACCTCGCCCGCCTCGAATTTGGCTTTCAGATCAGCCAAAATCGCATCATTGCCCATCATTGGTATCCTTTGTCACTTACAGAGACCTCGGTTTCGATTACCTGCCGTCAGTCATCGTTGGCTTCTTTTTCCATTTCCATCACCAGGCGCGTTTCCAGAACCTGACCGCTTTTGTAGAGGATCGGATAGGCGATGGCGGCGATGTGCCCATGCAGATCACGCATGGACCGCAGCGTTTCCAGGTGCAGATCGGAGGACTGGAAACTCTCAGTCTGACCGCGCTCCAACCGTTTGAGGTGCGCCTTGCGGCTATTGCGGGACATCCGCTTGACCTCGGCCTTGTCCAACACCAGCCGTCGGGCACAATCCATGTCGTCCACCAACAGCACGTGACGCGCCAGCGAGAAGCTTTCCAGAATGGCCGCGTGCAAATCTTTCAGCTCTTTCCAGCCCTGCGCTGAGAACTCCGAACGTTCGGTGTGTTTGATCTGCGCCGTCCGGGTCATCCGGTTGGAGACGACATCGCCCGCAGCTTCAAGACGGATGGCATATTCGACCAACCCTCGTGCGGCTTTGATCTGCCCTTTGCTCATATTCTGCCGCGGCATGCGCGCGACGAAACGGCGGATCTCGGTCAGTTGCGTATTCACCCGCTCGTCCTGCTGCCAAAGCGCTGAAATCGCGTCACTGTCATCCTGTTCGTAGATATCCAAAACGGGCCGGAACATACGCTCGACTTGCGTGATCATCTGCAACAGCTCGTGACGCACCGAGGACATCGCAACGCTGGCCCTTTCGCCGCTGGGGTCACCCAGCGGTGTCAGCGCATCCGAGAACTGATCCAGCGCATTGGCCTCGGCTTTGGGCTCCGCCATCAGAACGGACATCGGCTGTTCCAACTGGTTCACGAAGCCTGTGGCCAGCAGGAATACAGCCAAATTGAATCCGATATGTGCAAAAATCAGAGACTGCGCCGGGCTCGTCACCAATAGCGCCTCGTGCAACCCGCCAACATTCACGACGATCAGCATTACCAGCGCCGCGCTTCCCCGCAATAAGAGGTTGGCCAGAGGAATACGCCGGGCTGAGACGGTCATATCGCGCGTCAGCCACATTGGAATAAAGGCCGAACCCAGATTTGCTCCCAGCACCAGCGACAACCCGGCGGCAAAGGGAATTGCACCGATCTGAACCAAGGCCACGCACATCAGGATCGTCGCGACCGAGCTGTGCATGACAAAGGCCAGCACCGCACCAACGATAAAGGCGCTGAAATAATCGGTCTCAAGATACCCCGCGATTGCGGGTAAAAACGCGCTTTCGCGGATCGGCTCAACTGCTTCGCGCAGAAACTGAAGCGAAATCAGGATGAAGGCGACGCCCAGAACGATCCGCCCCATAAGCCGGACATTCGACCGTTCGGATTTCAGGTACAGCCAACCGCCCAACGCCAACAATGCAGGTTGAAGCCAGCCCAGATCATAGGACAGAACCTGAATGACTAAAGCGGCGCCCAAATCCGCGCCCAGAACACCCGCCAGCGCCATTCCAAACGTCACCATCCCCGCCGCAGCGAAACCGGTCAGCAAAACCGTAACGGCGGCCGAGCTTTGCAGGATCGTGGCCAGAACCATGCCAGCCCCCCCTGCAACAAAGCTGTTGGAGTGGCGTGTCAGGATCGACTGGAACAGCGCACCAAAGCGCCGTTCGATACCGGTACGAACCAAGCGTACGGCGAATAGCAGCAACATGGTTGCGGCAAAAATCTCAATCAAAAAGCTCGCGATAGCCATATGTTCACACCTCGTCTGACCGGTGCGCACAAATGTGCTTCCGGTTTTGTTTTTCTATTCTTGGAACAGACGAGAGCATAAATGATGTCGCTTATTGATGTCCAATCCCGACGCACGGGGTGCCCCACGCGTCGGGAAGAAGGGTTTCTTAGGTGTAACGATAGGGCCGACCAGCCTTTAGCATCTCGGCGTTGTAACGCTTGAAGATGTCGACAACTTTCGCTTTGGTCTCGGACTCGGCTGCCACTTCGTCCCAGAACTTCACGGCGGCTTCCTCAACGGTTACCCATTCTTCGTCCGGGATAGAAGTCAATTGCATCTTGGTGCCGTTGACGCGCAGGTTGGCCTCACCACCCCAATACCACCACTGACGGTAGTAATGTGACTGATCACAGCAAACCTTGAACAGGGTCTGCAGATCTTCGGGTAGTTCGTTCCAGCGGTCCATATTGGCAAAGAAGTGACCCGCCCAGGCACCCGACACGTTGTTGGTCAGGAAATAGTTGGTCACATCGGCCCAGCCGACGGTGTAGTCTTCGGTGATGCCCGACCAAGCGATACCGTCCAGTTCGCCCGTCTGAACCGCAACCTCGATGTCTTCCCACGGCAGGGTTACCGGCACGACGCCGAACTGAGACAGGAAGCGCCCCGCCGTCGGGAAGGTGAAGATGCGTTTGCCCTTCATATCCGCCAGCGAGTTGATCGGGTCCTTGGTCGCAAAGTGGCAAGGGTCCCATGCTCCGGCGCTGATGTGCTTGACGCCGACCTTGGAGTATTCCTCGTCCCAGATCTCGTTCAGGCCCCACTGGTTGAACAGCACAGGCACGTCCAGAGAATAGCGCGAAGCGAACGGGAAATAGCCACCGAACACAGTTACTTCGGTAGGCGATGCCATCGAGTCGTCGTCCGACTGTACCGCGTCGATTGTGCCTTTCTGCATCGCGCGGAACAACTCTCCTGTGGGAACCAGCTGATCAGCATAGAACAGCTCGATCTGCATCCGGTCACCGGCGATTTGGTTGAACATCTTGATCGCAGGATCAATCACGTGCTCGGCCAGCGCAGGACCTGCATAGGTCTGCATCCGCCATGTGATCGTGTTCTGCGCCAAGGCAGGCGTCGCCAGCGGTGCGGCAGCAACGCCAACCCCAGCGGTTTTCAGAAACTTACGTCTTGTCGTCATGTCAATTCCTCTCCGTTAAAGTTTCTGTGCCCGTTCACCGAGCATTCTTGTTAATTTCCATAGACATACCCGGGCAACCACAGTGCGATTTCCGGGAAAATCATGATGATTGTCAGCGCCAGTACCATCACCGCGACAAAAGGAAAGATCGAACCATAGATGTCCCGCAGGGTGATCTCGGGCGGGGCCATCGCGCGCATCAGGAACAGGTTGTACCCGAAGGGCGGCGTCATATAGGCGATCTGCGTCGTGATCGTATAAAGCACCCCGTACCAGATCAGATCAAAGCCCAACTCGCCGACCAGCGGGACATAAAGCGGTGCCACGATGACCAGCATTGCCGTATCATCCAGGAACGTGCCCATGACGATAAAGCTCAGCTGCATCAGGATCAGGATCATCCAGGGCGACAAGCCAAGTTGATCGGTGAACAGATTGTCGATGGCTTTCACCGCGCCGAGACCGTCAAATACGGCCCCAAAGCCCAGCGCGGCCAGAATGATCCACATGAACATGCAGGAAATGGCCAACGTCTGCTTGGTGCAGTCTTCGAAAATCTTCCAGGTCATGCGGCGCTTGATGACGGACACAGCCAGAGCGGTCAGCGCTCCGATCGCCGAGCTTTCGACCAGTGACGTCCAGCCATTCACAAACGGCACCATCATGGCCGCAAAGATGATCAGCGGCAGCGCCCCTGCCCCCAGAAGCCGGATCTTCTCGGCCCGCGGCACCTCATGCGCGTCTTCCATTGCGGGTCCCAGCTCGGGCTGAATGCGGCAGCGGATCCAGATGTAGAGAATGAACATCGCAGCCATCAGCAGACCCGGTATAATCCCCGCCAGCCACAGTTGCCCAACAGGCTGGCGCGCGATCATCGCATAGAGGACCAGAACCACCGAGGGTGGAACCAGAATACCAAGACTAGAACCCGCCTGAATGACCCCGGTCACCATCGTCTTGTCGTAGCCGCGCCGAAGCAGTTCCGGCAGCGCAATGGTCGCGCCAATGGCCATACCTGCAACGCTCAGGCCGTTCATGGCCGAGACCAGCACCATAAGACCGATGGTGCCGATGGCCAGACCACCATTGATAGGCCCCATCCAGACGTGGAACATCTTATACAAGTCATCCGCCAGCCGGCTTTCGCTGAGCACATACCCCATGAAAATAAACATCGGCAGCGTCAGCAGCGGATACCATTTCATCAGCTTCATCGCGGCCGAGAACGTGATGTCCTGCCCGCCTGTTCCCCAAAGCGCCAGCGCGGCAATGGTAGCCACCGCGCCAATCGCGCCAAAGACCCGCTGACCTGTGAACAGCATCAGCATCATCAATGCGAACATGAAGATGGCGATATATTCCTGGCTCATGCCCGCACGACCCCGATTTCCTGCCCGTTGATCCGGGCTATGTCTTTGAAGAATTCCGATATCGCCTGCAGCAGCATCAGGAAGAAGCCGAACACCATGATGGTTTTTACTGGCCAGATATACGGCCGCCACGCTGTTGATGAGCGTTCAAGCCGGCCAACTTCCTCACTGCCTGTCAACAGTCCAAAAAAGTAGGAGACCGGTTCATCGCCCCAATAGCCAAGGCTGTAGGCCGTCGACCCAAGCCCGCCATAAAACAATACCCCCAGGTAGAAGATCAGCAGCAGAACGGTGAAGGCATCGAACCAGGCTTTCCGGTGCGGGCTCCAGTTGTGATAAAACAGGTCCATTCGGACGTTCGATCCCAGCTGGATCGAATACGGTCCGCCCATAATGTAATAGGTCACCATCGCAAACTGCGCCATTTCCAGCGTCCAATGCGATGGCACGAAAAACGTTTTTGAGATCGAGGACCACAGCAGGATGCCCATCATCACGAACAGGCCCCACATCATGACCCGCCCGATCCGGTAGTTGACCGCATCAACGATCCGCACATATGACGCCATCGCTTTGATCACGCCGCGCCCCCTTTCTGAAACTCTGCAAGGGTCCGCGCGATCCATGACGCCAGACAGTCGGCCATCGCCTCTTGCTGCTCGGGCGTTTGTATCAGGTCATTACGGATCTCGATCATGACGTTCAACAGCCCGTTCGGCAGCGCCTGCGCGTCAAGGGTATGGGCAACTCCGTCCGCCGCCGAATACGGCTCATTCAAGCGAGTCTCATAGGGTTGGTCGGCGGGTGCTGTCATCATCATTGCCTGGGCGAACCGGTCGTCCGTCCCGTGTAATATGCCCAGTTCCACCTCACGCGTCTGACCATGATAGACTGGTGTAAAGCTGTGGACCGTGACCATAAGTTCAAGCGTATCCCCGTTTTGAGAGATTAGTTCAGACAGCGCCCTGCTGAAGGGCCGGTAGATGCTCTCAATCCTGCTTTCGCGCTCTTCCTCGGACAGATCGACATTCGCTGGGATTTGATAGTCCTCGCTGCGCGCCGGCATGGCCCCTGCGGCTTCAGGAGGGCGATTGCAGTCATAGACCAGCCGGGACACCCCGCCATACACCAGCGGTGCCGACAGGCGTGCCGCAATCAGCTTGGCCACGGCCAATGCCCCCGGATCCCACGCGATGTGGCTTTGCAGCGCGTCCACGGGCAATCCCATATCCCCCAAAAACGCGGGAATGCGGCTGGACGCGTGTTCGCAGACCAGCATTACCGAAAGGGGACCATCTACTGTGTCCGTGTGAACGACTGTTCCGAAGTCCAAAATACCGCCTTGCGATTCCAATTAAGATGCGTGTGGAAAAATTTCCACAAGAGACCTTAACCTGTCAATATTTTTCCTGTATAAATTTCACCACTCTTGATCTTGCTGAAAAATTATTCACACTAAGATCGAAAAGATGCAGGAGGAACGCCGCGTGCGGGTGACGGACAGGCTGCTGGCCCACAAAGACAAGATGACCCCATCCGAGCGTCAACTGGTCAGTGTATTGCTGGACGACTACCCCATGGCCGGCCTTGGCAGCATCACCGAGCTGGCCAGCACCGCCTCAGTTTCGACCACGACCGTCGCACGAATGCTGCAGAAAACCGGCTTTGACGGCTATCCGCAGTTTCAGGCCGCCCTTCGGGGTGAGGTGAAAGAGATGATCTCGGGGCCGGTCGCCAAGCGTGACCTATGGCAGAACGACCTGCCCGAAGAACACATCCTGAACCGGTATTCCCAACAGACTCTCGCCAATCAGAAACGCACGATTGATGAGGTCGACCCCGGTGAATTCGACAGCTTTTGCAATCTGTTATGTGACCCCAACAGGCGCATTTTCATTACCGGCGGCCGCATCACTGGTACGCTGGCACAATACCTGTACCTGCACCTGCAAATGATCCGCCCGGATGTCCGACTGCTGCCCGTTGCAGCATCGTGGACGCATGACTTGCTGGACATACGCAAAGATGATGTGCTGGTGACGCTGGATGTTCGCCGATATGAAAACGCGTCACTGCTGATCGGCCAGCTGTGCCATGAACGCGAGGCTGAAATTGTTCTGTTCACCGATCAGTGGCGCTCACCCATTCATCGGCTGGCCAAACACACCTTTGCTGCACGCATTGCCGTGCCGTCCGCGTGGGACTCCATGGCGGCCATTCTGGTTTTGATGGAATGCGTCATCGCCGAAGTACAAGAACGGCTGTGGGATTCGGTTAAAGAGCGCACGGATGAGTTGGAGCAAGCTTTTGACCGCACCAAACTGTTCCGGAAATTCGGTCAAAGCTCGGGCTCATAACGGCTTTTTACCACCCAAACGGAACAACTGAGCGTGAGGAGTGTTGCCAGCCGCATGGCAGGCCGTCACTTTGAGGGCATGAGTTTCGTGACCCAAAACCAACTGCCGCTTTTGATCCTGTTCTTTCTGATTGGATCGATTGGCACCGCCTTTCTTTTCCGTAAACCCGCCGGGCATCGCGCCTGGAAACTCGCGGACCTAGTCTGGGTCGTGCTGGGTGGCGTTGGCGCGCTGGTCGCGGTTTTGGCCGGGCTTTACACTTCGGATAGCTCGCGACTGGATCGCCAAATAGACGTGGCTTACGCCGCCGGGCTGGCCTTTGACCGTGATGCCGCGCGGTTCCGCCTGCGGTTCTGCGACCCGGCTTTTGATCCGGATACTGCAGTGCTGTGCGAAAAGGTCGAATTCCTGTCGGCCTCAACCGCCAGCAATGCCGACCTGCCATTGTTCATCGCAGTCACAAATGAGGTCGCGCCACTGCAGGGGCTGCATTTTTTGTTTGGCAGTCAGGCAAAAGACGAACAGGACGAAATGCGCGCAATGGCCGACAAGGCTGATGCGTTCAACATCGATCAGTTCCTAGTCTTTACCACGTTGGACGACATAACACAGGCCGCGATCGACAACATGCGCCGCAAAGTCCCCGCGATTGCCGGAGATTATCTGATCCTGGCGCAAAGCTATGATGATCTGGTGGAACAGGTCGGCAAGTTGAAGGACGAATGGGAATACCTGCAAGACAATGCGCATATACTTGTACTGCAGATCATCGCGTTATGTCTGGTCAGTTTCGCGGCGCCGTTCCGTCTGGGCAAATCTGTGGTCGAGCTGCGCGCGTCGCTCAGCGCCGATAGTCCTGCGTCAGCTTCGCAGGATCTGCCCCCAGAAAATACCGCGTCAGTGTCCACAGGTTCCGCCCTCCCCGACGCAACCAGCCCGCATGCTCATAGCGATCCGCGCTCGTAACTGCCCGGCTGGGCAGCAAAGTGATGCCGCGCAAACTGCGGACCAAAGCGACGTCCTCCATCAAGGGTTGATCAGGAAAGCCCCCCGCCTTTCGATACATCTCACTCGGGACCAACAGGCCCTGATCGCCATATGGCAGGCCAAAAAGACGACTGCGCAGATTGGCCCAACCCGCCACCCATGCCGGCGCAAAGCCTGATGCCCGAAATGCCAGACGAAACGCCGCCGGGGTTCCAGTGCCAAGGTGGTCGCCTACAACCTTGCTCCACCCCGCTTGCAAAACCGTGTCGGCATGCAAAACAAGCAGCCAGTCCCCTTTGGCTGCGGTGCATCCTCTGGCCAATTGCCCCCCGCGCGAAGGTGGCCCGGTCACGATCTCAGCCCCGGCCTCATCTGCAATCTTTAAAGTCTGATCGGCCGACCCTCCGTCCGAGACGATCAATTCGCGGATCAGCCCCGCATGCAGGCCCTCCATCAAGGCCGCAAGGGTCGCGGGAAGGTTGCCGTCCGAATTCAGGGTCGGGATAACGATGCTAATCGGCGCAGGCACGGCGGAAACCCTCTGGTCATGGCAGCGGAAACCCTTATATCACGAGGTCCGAGGAAAAGACGAGGACAACCCAGATGCCCAACCGCCGTATATTGCGCCTGAGCGGCTCGGACACCGACAGCTTTCTTCAAGGGTTGATCACCAACGACATCGCAGGGTTGGACAATGGGCTGGTCTACGCCGCCCTGCTGACCCCACAAGGCAAATACCTGGCGGACTTCTTTCTGAAGCGCGAGGGTGACGCGGTTTTGCTGGATGTTGCCGAAGGCCTTGCCGATGGATTTGCCAAACGGTTGGGCATGTACAAGCTACGCGCAGATGTCAGCATCGAAGACAGCGACCTGAGCCTGCAGCGCGGTACTGGCCCTGCGCCCGAAGGTGCCCTGCCCGACCCAAGGCACCCGGATATGGGCTGGCGGACCTATACATCGGGTTCGGAAAGCGACGACGGTACAGATTGGGATTCAATCCGCGTGCGACACTGCATTCCGGAAACTGGAATCGAACTGACACCCGAAAGCTATATCCTTGAGGCCGGGTTCGAGGCGCTAAACGGCGTGGACTTCAAGAAAGGCTGTTATGTCGGGCAAGAAGTCACCGCGCGGATGAAACACAAGACTGAACTGCGCAAGGGTCTGCGCAGCGTTAGCGTCACTGGGTCTGCAGCGGTTGGAACTGCAATTACTTCTGGCGGAAAACCGGCCGGTACATTGTTCACCCAATCCAATGGTCGCGGGATCGCCTATTTGCGATTGGACCGCGTGGGTAACGACATGCAGGCCGGTGACGCCACCATACAGTTGGACACTTAACGTGTTGCCGAACCGGCACGGCTGAGCGACCGACTGAATTGGTGTGGTTTGAACATAGCCAACCGCGCTGTCACACTGGTTTGAAATCAGCAATCCGGATGCACGTATGTTCCAGCTATACAGGGCAATCTGGCGCGCCAGCGCCGGACGGCAGATCATCCTCATCGTTCTGTCCATTGCGATTGCGGGTCTGGCTGCAGTTCCGCTGGAGTTTCAGCGCGACATCATCAACCACCTGACCTCGGCCGATGTAAGCACGGACAGGCTGATCTACCTGGGTGTCGGAATGATGTCGGTCATCTTACTCAGCCTCGCCCTAAAGTGGCTTTTGAGCTATCGCGCAGGAACGTTGGGCGAAGATCTGATCCGCATGATCCGCCAAAGGCTGCTGCTGCGTGCCTCAGATATCAATGTCTCGGGCGAAACGATGCGCAAGGGCACGATGACCACGGCGATTTCAGCCGAGGCAGAAGAGCTGGGGAAATTCGCGGGCGGCGCTTTCTCGGACCCGGTCGTTCAGATCGGCACGTTGATCAGTGTGATCGGCTATATCTCGTCAACGCAACCTGGGCTGGGCATGATCGCCTTTTCGATGATCGTGCCGCAGATCATCATCGTGCTGGTATCCCAACGCAAGGTGAACGTGTTTGTCGCCGAACGTGTCCGGATTTTACGCGGAGCCAACGATAAGCTGAATGTCGAGCGGATCAACGAAATCGCGCGCGAGGTTGAGGCGCAGTTCGACGAGATCTACGAAACACGGCGCAAGATGTTCATCTGGAAACTTTCGGCCAAGTTTCTACTGAGCGTCATAAACGGAGCCGGAACAGTCGGTGTCCTGATGTTGGGCGGCTATTTGGTTCTGAACGGGAAAACGGATGTCGGCACTGTGGTCGCCGCCACAAGCGGCCTCAGCCGCATTCAGGGCCCCACGGCATTCCTGATCGCCTTTTACCGGCAGGTCAGCGCCAATCGCATCAAGTATGAACTGATGCTTGAACTGTTTGGCCCCAATCCCGAACGGTATCGCCAAATCAGACGGGGCAGCTGACAAATAAACCGCGCGGCACGGGTCCACGCGGTTTTTCTTTACTCTGGCAAACGCGTGGTTAGGCGCGTTCGGAATAATCCATGGTTTCGGTGTTCACCACGATCATCTCATCCTGACCGACAAATGGCGGCACCATGACTTTGACACCGTTGTCCAGAATGGCCGGTTTGAACGAATTCGCGGCGGTCTGACCTTTGACCACAGGCTCGGTCTCAACGATCTTGCAGGTCACTTTCTGAGGCACCGTGGCGTTCAGAGCCTCGCTTTCATAAAATTCGACAACAATTGTCATGCCGTCCTGCAGAAACGGGCGGCGTTCGCCCAGCAGTTCCGCAGGCAATTCGATCTGCTCATATGTCTCGGAATCCATGAAAACCAGCATGCCGTCAGATTCGTACAGAAACTGCTGGTCTTTCTGCTCAAGACGCACGCGTTCCACTTTGTCAGCCGAGCGGAACCGCTCGTTCAACTTCGAGCCATTACGCAGATTGCGCAGTTCGACCTGTGCAAAAGCACCGCCTTTACCGGGCTTTACGTGGTCAACTTTGACAGCGGCCCATAGCCCGCCGTTATGCTCAAGCACATTTCCGGGGCGAATTTCGTTCCCATTTATCTTGGGCATGACTTAAATCCTTCACAAACGGTTGATGCGTCAGTTCCCGCTCCTATATCTGGCGGGAACACACCTGACAAGATGACGAGACTTAGTGCTGCACCTGCAGCAAGCTATGCAAATGACGCAACGCAACTATGCATTTTAAGTGTATCCGAATCGCACTTAATCGGTCATAAGAACCGTCACGCCGAAAATGCAAGAGCAAGAACAACAAGGAAGACGAGATGAGAGATTTCGTTGACGGCACTGCCTTTAACAACGAGCAAGGCAATCGTGCACGCAAACTTTTCGCGGCTGTCGTACTGGCTGCGCTGGATGACGCTATTGCCGATGACAAAAAATATGGCAATGGTCCGGAACAAATTGCCCGGTGGGCGCGCTCTCGTGATGGTCGCGAGGTCCTGTCCTGCGCGGGTATCGACCCGAATGAGCGCGTTGTTGGCGGACTGATGGAGTTCGTTGGACGTGGTGTGCGCACCTCGGTTGCGCTGTCGCGTGAAGAAAGCGAACGTCGCAACGCGGCCCAACAAGCAGAAGCCGCCTGATCCAAGGTGACTTTCGCATGAAAAAGCGCGCTCCCTAGCTGGGAGCGCGCTTTTCTTATGCCATCATTCAAAAGAACAACAGCCACTGCCGCGCGACCCACAGTTCGGCCATCAGCAGCACGGCAAAGAACGCTTTCGCCCAGATGGGCATGCCGCGACGCCACAAAATGGCGTAACACGCGACACAAAGCACGGCCGAAATTGGTGCCACCCACAAAGCGTGATGCGTGCTGTCCCAATAGCTGATGGGGCTGTGAAACACCCAATTGCTGAATGGCCAGAACTGCGGCCGCCCATCCCCGGCATGCAGCAGAAAATCCATCGAAAGATGCAGCAACCCGGCGGACGCCCCAACGGTCCAGACCTTCCAGCGCATCCATACCCCGACAAGCAAGGCCCCCCCCCAAAGGACAAAGGAATTGTCGATCGCAAACACGGTCTGCCAGCCGTCGGAAAAATAAAGCTGGTTGAAGACCACGCTTAGGGGAATCCCAAGCACGTAAAGGGACGTGCCCGCCATCACGTAAAGCGACAGGTCCGGCAATAGCGAACCCAACAGAGCGGCCCACAGGATACGTCCGTGGGCTGGGCGGGCAAAGGCTGCAACTCCGATCAAAAGATGCGCTGGCGTGTTCAACTTTGGCTTTTCCTTTGCCCGCAAATCAGGTCATCTGCGCGTCAACATAGGAGACAGTCCATGGTTCGGTCCATCATGATTCAGGGCACCGGCAGCAATGTCGGGAAATCGGTTCTAGTGGCCGGTCTGGCGCGGGCTTTCACCCGGCGCGGGCTGCGCGTTGCACCGTTCAAACCGCAGAACATGTCGAACAATGCCGCCGTCACCGAAAATGGCGGAGAGATCGGCCGTGCACAGGCCCTGCAAGCGCTGGCGGCGCGGCGTGCGACGCATACGGACATGAACCCGATTCTGCTGAAACCGGAAACCGACACTGGCGCTCAGATCATCGTTCAGGGCCAACGCGCCGGCACGATGAAAGCGGGCGATTACCGCAAGGATAAATCCAAACTGCTGGGCGCAGCGCTTGAAAGCTTTGACCGCTTGTGCAGCGACGCGGATCTTGTCCTGATCGAAGGCGCGGGTAGCCCGGCCGAAACCAACCTGCGCAAGGGTGACATCGCCAATATGGGATTTGCGCGCGCTGCAGCCGTACCCGTTATTCTGGTAGGTGACATTCACCGCGGGGGTGTCATTGCCCAGATCGTAGGCACCCAGGCGGTATTGGATGCAGGCGATCTGGAGATGATCCGGGGTTTTGCCGTCAATCGGTTCAAAGGCGACGTATCCCTTTTCGATGAAGGTCGCGATGAAATCGCTGCACGTACCGGATGGCCCTGTCTGGGCGTCGTTCCCTGGTTCCATGATGCGTGGAAACTGCCAGCCGAGGATATGATGGATATCCGGTCCCACTCTGGCGGGGCCTGCAAGGTGGTTGTTCCGCAGTTAGAACGCATGGCAAATTTTGACGACCTCGACCCTTTGTCTGCCGAACCCGGTGTCTCGGTCGAGATCGTGCCAGCAGGACGCCCCCTGCCCGGTGATGCCGATTTGGTACTGCTGCCAGGCAGCAAATCCACCATTGGCGATCTGGCTTATTTCCGGGCTCAGGGCTGGGATATCGACCTATATGCCCATGTCCGCCGGGGCGGCCATGTTCTGGGCCTGTGCGGCGGCTATCAAATGCTGGGCAAGACAATCGCTGATCCGGATGGCGTCGACGGACAACCGGGGACTGTTGAAGCGTTGGGCCTGCTGGATGTTGAGACCGTGATGGCAGGGAAGAAACAGGTAACGCTCACATCGGCCCGCGCCCTTGGCGGAGGAGAACCGGTGTCGGGCTACGAAATCCACATGGGCCGTACCGAAGGCCCTGATTGCGCTCGCGCTTGGCTCGAGGTCGAGGGGCGGCCAGAAGGTGCTGCAAACGCCTCTGGTCGTATCCGCGGCAGTTACCTGCACGGTATCTTCAGCTCGGACGCATTCCGCGCGACTTACCTGTCGCGATTGGGCGTGACCTCGGACCTGGCCTATGAAGACGGGGTCGATGATACGTTGAACGCGCTGGCCGACCACCTTGAACAGAATATGGATCTCGACCGCCTGCTGGCGCTTGCAGAAACGCCCAAAAGCGTCTGAGTGTTACTCGAGGTCCTGCTCGGCCAGGGCCTTGTAGATTTCGCGCCGGACCATCTTACGGACGTTGCGGGTGATACGTTCGCCCAAAACACCCTGCAATTCTTCACGGACAACCTCAGCGATCATTTTGCGCAATGCGTCTTCGCTAATACCAGCTATCGCTGAATCTTCCGCTGCTGCTTCGACTGGGTGAACAGGTGGTGCGGTGATCACCTCGGGGTCGCGAACGAAAGTTGCCTTGGTCGTCGCGACAGCTTCTTTGGCCTTTGCCTGAGTGGGTTCGGCTTTCTTTCCCTCGGTATCCGTAAATTCTTTGCGCGCGCTGAATTCAAGGGCCTTCGCCGGAGTACCGGAGTACTCGTCTTCGCTGTCGCCATCCGGCTCCCACTGGTCCTCAGTGCGTGCAATCGCCGCTTCTAGGGCTTCGATCTTTGCGCTCAGACTGTTAGTCGGGTTTTTGGGCGGCTCTGGCGCGGCCTGTTCTTTGTTGGCGGGGTCTTCACGATTAACGATGTCGCACGCGCGCAGAAGCATCGGCTTGACCGACGCGTCAGCCGTGTAGCCTGCTTTGACCTCTGTTTCATTCTCCGGGCCGTCCTGAATGCTGGACGTTCCGCCGACTCGCAATGCATCGGTAAGTACCAATCGCCCGGGCTTGCGGGCGATTGAAGGCGCCGACTCCGAGGTTTGCTCACCTCTTTCACCGACTAGCCGTTTGATCGAGGACAGCACGTCCTCTACTCTGCCGTTCACGACTTTTTCCGTCATTGTTCTCTACCGCTCTATCCTCAGGATTGAGTGTAGCCAAACAAACCGGTCGTCACAACAGATAGTATTGGCCCTTAGTCGCGACGCAACGCTTTGAGAACGCGATCCAGGTCCTTGCTTTGTCTGCTGACCTGAGCCGGCGCTTTCTTGACCAGGTTATAGTACAGCGTCGGATCATAGATCTGCACGGCCAGTCCCAAACGTTCGGCGGTCAACAGGCCCTGTGCCTGCACTAACTGGTATGCGGCCCGCGATCGCTCGATCCGCGATGCAACCTCGGCCAGTTGCGCGTCCAGCAAATCCTGCTGTGCGTTCAGTACATCCAGCGTGGTCCGGGCACCCAAAGTAGCTTCTTCGCGGATACCATCAAATGCCACCTGCGATGCCCGCACCCGTTCGGTCGACGCCCGCAAACTTGCTGACGCGGCTTGGAAACGGGCGTAGGCATCTGTCACACCCTGAGTGATATCTTTCTGCACATTCAACAGGTTGGCGCGCGATGCATCCCGTGTAGCCATGGCGCGGCGCACGCTTGCGGCCAAACGGCCACCAGCGTAAATCGGCTGACTGAAGTTCAGCGAAACACTGCCGTCTTCGATATTGTCATCGTTGTCATAGGTCTCAGTGATACCGGCGTCGGCGTTCAGGCTGACATTCGGACCCAGGTTGGCGCGCTGTTGCGCAACGATCAGGTCGAAGGCACGCACCTGATGCTGTGCCGAAAGAATGGCGGGGTGGTTTCGCTGCGCCAGGCTGACGGCCTGCGGTTCCGAGCTTGGCAGATTTGGCAGGCTCGGTTGACCAGCTGTGCGTCCGGGCGATTTGCCAACGGCATTCACGTATTCCGCCCGCGCCGTGTCGAGGTTACCGCGTGCAACGGCCAGATCAGCTTGCGAGCTTGCAAGCTGGGCTTGTGACAGCGCAACGTCCGTACGCGTGACTTCGCCAACATCAAACCGGTCCTGCGATGCGCGCAGTTCCTCTGCCGATACATCGACGTTGTTCAGGCGGATCTGTACGGTTTCTTCCTGCAGCAGCACTTCGAGATACGCATTGGCACCGCGGAACAAAACCTGCTGTTCGATATCAACAAGGGTCTGCCTGGTCGACAGCACCGTTTCTTGCGCCGATTGCTTGCCCAGAACAGCGGCCCCACCATCGTAGAGCAGTTGGCTGAGGGTCAGCCCCGTAAAGAAGTTGTTCGGGTCGGTTCTTGTCACCACATCGCTGACGTTGCGACGGTTATAGTTGCTGCTAATCGCGACCGTCCAGTTGATGATCGGTCGAAGCGCTGACAATGCAATTGCCACGTCTTCGTCCGCCGCACGCAACAATGCGCGGTTCTGTTCCAGCAACCCGCTGGTATTGTACGCGCCAATGAATGCGTCAGTAATATTGTCGGCCCAAACGGCCCGTCCCGGTACAAAGCTAAGTGCGACCCCCGCAGTCAGCGCCAGCGCCTTGACCAGCTTTCCTCCCGCCATAGAACTCATAACGAAATCCTCTCAAATCAAAATTACGCTGCTCTGCCGACAGTTTGCGCGTTTGTGTTCAACTAATCAAGGCGGCAGAACAATCCGCCATAAAACTATAGCGAAAATACACGGTTCGTGGAAAATGCCTGCAAAATCGGTGCATTGGCATTAAACGCGTCCCGCCAGGTCACCCGATCCCCAGATTTATGGCCGATACGGACGATCCCCAGTGCACCTTGGACAAAAAGGCACGCAATTCGCCCATGGTCCTTAAGTTGCGCGATCAACGCATCCGGAACCTGTTCCACACCACCCTGGACCATAATCACGTCATAGGGCCCATGTTCGGGGGCACCTTGCTCAAGCGGGCCGACATGGACAATCGCATTGTCAGCCTCCGCCTCCATCAGGATAGACTGAGATTCGGCCGCCAGATTTTCATCTTCCTCTACGGCAACAACCAGCTGTGCCATGCGCGCGGCGACTGCCGTCGAATACCCCAAGGCCGGAGCAATATCCAAAACCGACTCGTCGTTCGAAATGTTCAATATGTCCAGAATCTTAGCCAGGGTCCGCGCCTCCAACATGCAGCGCCCATCACCCAGTTCGATCAATCCCTCGACATATGCCGCTTCGCGCTGCGCGTCCGGCACGAAATTCTCGCGCTTGACGGTCAGCATCGCGTCTATGATGGGAAACTTCGTGACATCAGAAGGACGTATCTGCGTATCGACCATCGTCCGGCGGCGGGCTGCGAAATCTGTCATTGGATCGCTCATCTTGCTCCCTTGGGTGATTGAGTTCTGCCACATCCTTGAAAAACCGGCAACGGCCCAGACACGGAAACTTTGCAATCTTCACAAGATACAACGTCGCAACCAAAGACTAAGTTGGCACCCGGCCCTGAAATTTGCGCTCCCCCCTCTGGACGCTCCTGTCGAAAGCTGTT
Source organism: Ruegeria sp. CDSB086 (assembly GCF_059611065.1). NCBI lineage: Bacteria > Pseudomonadati > Pseudomonadota > Alphaproteobacteria > Rhodobacterales > Roseobacteraceae > Ruegeria > Ruegeria sp. CDSB086. Next base: position 408,385 of record NZ_JBXWOV010000003.1, read on the forward strand.
AAAACGCCGATCACACCACGGCAAGTATTTGATTTTACTTGAAAAGGCGAGTTGGCGGAGTGGTGACGCAGCGGATTGCAAATCCGTGTACACCGGTTCGATTCCGGTACTCGCCTCCATTTATTTCCAAGCACTTAGCTTTCTGCGCTGCTTTCGCAATTTCGGACGCCTAAAGTTCAGTATCAGATGCATGTTGCGATTGCGGGTCCAGCGATTCCATTTACACAACCGCACTACTTGATTGCCAAACCGAGAAGTGCTGAATCATCTGCGACGGCCGGGCTGAATTGCGCCTCGCTGCGTGATCGGATCGCATCGGATGCCGCTGACTGACTTCGGCAAGTCGCTTTTCTGACGTAGCGGGTTTTCAAACCCCAGTCGTGCTTGACAAGCCCCCTGCCCGTGCCGCATGTCGCATGCGTTGGTGTCCATCCCCGGATGGATGAAAAGGGAATGTGCCAGCGGTTATTCCGCCAAGCACAGCCGCCCCCGCGACCGTGACCGGAGAGGGTGCCCAAAGCCACTGGCCTAATAGGCCGGGAAGGCGGGACATCCGACAGAGGCCCGCCTCTGACATCCGCAAGCCGGGAGACCTGCCAGCACCCGAAGTTGAAACCGGGCGGGGTGTTCCGGTGTCGGGTCCATGTGCAGACGCGTGGCCCGCATGAAACCCCGTCCCCCGTATAAAGGATGAGGGGGATGAGAGACGTGACCGAGACCACACCAGTCGAATTGCTGGTCTGCACGACATGCCGCCGTGGGTTACCCATCGAAGATGACACCCAGCGACCCGGTACTTTGCTGCATAAAGCACTTGAACAGGCGGGCTTGCCTGACGGCGTAGACCTGAAACCGGTGGAATGCCTGTCGAACTGTGATCAAGGATGCTCGATCGTTTTGCGCGGTGGCCCATCCCGATGGACCTTCGTTTATGAAAACCTCGACGAGACCGACCATGTCGAGACCATCGTCGAAGGCGTAACCAAATATCTGGCCGCCGAAGACGGTCTGGTGAAATGGCGCGAACGCCCCGAACATTTCCGCAAAAACTGTGCGGCCCGCATTCCCCCGATTGGAGCCCTGAAATGAGCAATCTCGAAAAACTCCCCGTCACTGTGATCACCGGCTTTCTGGGCTCGGGCAAAACCACCCTGGTAAAGCACCTGATGCAGAATCCGCAGGGCAAGCGCCTGGCCGTTATCGTCAACGAATTTGGTGATGTGGGTGTGGATGGCGATATTCTGAAATCCTGCGCCATTCCGGATTGCCCGGCGGAAAACATCATGGAACTGGCGAATGGCTGCATCTGCTGCACCGTAGCCGATGATTTCATCCCGACCATTGAGGCGCTGATGGCGCTGGAGCCGCGCCCCGATCACATCCTGATCGAAACGTCCGGTCTCGCCCTGCCCAAACCGCTGCTCAAGGCGTTTGATTGGCCCGATATCCGCTCGAAAATCACCGTTGATGGTGTGATCGCTCTGGCGGACGCCGAGGCCGTCGCCGCTGGGCGTTTCGCACCAAATGTCGAAGCCGTGGACGCCCAGCGCCTGGCTGACGACTCGATCGACCACGAAACGCCCCTGTCTGAGGTGTTCGAGGATCAGATCTCCTGCGCGGATATCATCCTGCTGACCAAGCCCGATCTGGCTGGCCCCGAAGGCGTGGTGAAGGCCAAAGGGATCATCGCCGACGAAGCTCCCCGCCCCCTGCCCGTAGTGGAAGTCGCCGAAGGCGCCGTGGACGTCCGCGTCGTATTGGGCCTCGAAGCCGCCGCCGAGGATGACATGGACGCGCGCCCGTCGCATCACGACGGCCACCACGACCACGAACACGACGATTTCGAAAGCATCATCGTCGAGTTGCCCGAACAGACCGACCCGGCGGAACTGGTCGCCAATATCGAACGTCTGGCCAATGATCTGAACATTCTGCGCGTCAAAGGCTATGCCGCCGTTCAGGGCAAACCTATGCGTCTGCTGGTGCAGGCCGTTGGTGCCCGCGTACGTCACCAGTATGACCGGCCGTGGGAGCCCGGCGAAGAGCGCCGCTCGCGCCTGGTGGTCATTGCCGAGCATGACGACATCAATGAGGCCGCAATCCGCGATATCCTCGTGGGTGTGACCGAGGCCGCCGAGTAAGCCATGCACGTCGTCTTCCGCGAAAGCCACGGGTTAGAAGAGACCGAAACCCCGACCGATCTGGGTCAGAGCCCGGCGGATCTGGTGGTGCTGTCCTTTTCGGACAGCGACCTTGGCGCTTTCGCGGCAGGATGGCATCGCGGTGGCGGGTCCGAAGGTCGCATGCCGACGATGCGATTGGCCAATCTGACCGCGTTGAAACACCCGCTGTCTGTCGACACTTATGTCGAGCAAACGCTCGAGGGCGCCAAGGGCATTCTGATCCGTTTGATCGGCGGCGTCCCTTACTGGTCCTATGGCTTGCAGCAAGTTCTGGCGCTGGCACAGGCTAAAGGCATCGCGCTGGCCGTCCTACCCGCCGACGGGCGCGAGGATACTCGGCTGGATGACTACTCCACCCTGCCCGTCTCGACCCTGCGGCGGCTTGCGCATCTCTGTGACACCGGCGGTGAAGTCGCGGCGCAAGCGGCTCTTGCCCAGATGGCGCTTGCGGCGGGTCTCTATGCCGGACCCGTGATGGGGGCCAAGACCCTGCCCGAATGCGGTGCATGGTGCCCGGATCGCGGCGTCATCCCGGCGGATAAAGCGTTCACCACCGACGCAAAGCGTATCTTGGTAACGTTCTACCGGGCTTACCTTACCTCGGCGGACACCGCCCCGGTCGCAACTTTGATCCGCAGCCTGCGCGCACGCGGGTTTGAGGCCGTCGGTCTGTTCGCTCCCTCGCTGAAAGCCCCGCTTGCCGCCGATTGGCTGCGCGAAAATGTCGTGGCGCTGAACCCGGCGGCGATCATTAATGCCACCTCTTTCTCGGGCAAGGGCGCATCCGGCACCTCTCCACTGGACGCCGCCAATGTGCCGGTGTTTCAGGTTGCTCTGGCCACCTCACGCCGCCAGGCTTGGGCCGAGGCGGAACGCGGTCTTTCGCCCGCTGATCTAGCGATGCATGTCGTCCTGCCCGAAGTGGACGGTCGGATCTCGGCAGGCATCGCCTCTTTCAAGGAACCGGGCAAGCGTGACCCGCATCTGGAGTATTCCCGTTTTGCCCACCGGGCTGAACCGGAACGGATCGAGGCTATCATCGACAGGGTCACCGGCTGGTTGAACCTGAACGACAAGCCCAAAGGGGATCAGGTCCCCGCCTTGGTGCTGTCCACCTATCCCGGCAAAGACTGGCAGATGGCCCATGCGGTGGGCCTCGATGCTTTGGCCTCGGCCGAGGCGATGCTGGCCGACCTGCAGGGCGAAGGGTATGACACCGCTCCTGCCCAGCCGATTTCTGATACGTTGTTGGACGCGCGGATTACGTGGTCGCTTGGCGAATATCTTACTGCGCTGGCAGACTTGCCGGAACAACTGCGCGCAGACCTCGAAACCGTCTGGGGCAAGCCCGAGGATGATCCGGCCTTTGCAGATGGCGCGTTCCACTTCACCGCCCTGCGCCGCGGCAAGGCGCTGGTCGCGTTGCAACCTGAACGCGGCACGCCCGAGTTGCGTGATGACGATTATCATGACCTGTCGCGTACCCCGCGCCACAGCTACGTGGCCTTCTACCTTTGGCTGCGCAAAGGTCTTGGTACGGATGCACTGATCCATATCGGCGCGCACGGTACGCTGGAATGGCTGCCAGGCAAATCTGTGGCGCTGTCCAACGAATGCTGGCCCGAGGTACTGATTGGCGATCTACCTGTCATCTACCCCTTCATCGTCAACGACCCTGGCGAGGCCGCGCAGGCCAAGCGCCGGATCGGGGCGGTCACGCTCGGCCATATCCCACCGCCAATGAAGGAAAGCGGTACCCCGAATCGGATGGTTCGGCTGGAATCGCTGCTGGATGAGTTCTCGAACGCAGATGGTCTGGACCCCAAGCGCCGCGACCGCCTGCAAGAAGATATTCGGGACGAAGCGCAAGCCATCGGGCTGGAGAACGACCTCGGTCTCGATCAGGCCACCTGCATCGCCGAGGCGATCACCCGGATCGATCGTTTCGTCTGTGACATCAAGGAAAGCCAGTTCGGAGACGGGCTGCATATCTTTGGACGTGTGCCCGAAGCCACCGCCAATTTTGACACGGCTCCTTCTGCCCATGCCGAACGCACGGCATTGATCGACGCGCTAGCAGGAAAACGGATTGAGGCAGGCCCGTCCGGGTCCCCCTACCGCGGACGGTCAGACGTGCTGCCCACCGGGCGCAATCTGTATACCACCGATCCGCGCTCAGTCCCCACCCGTGCAGCCTATACCCAAGGCGTGAAGCTGGCCGAAGAATTGGTGCGGCGACACCTGCAGGAAGAGGGCGATTATCCCAAGGGGTTGATCGTTGATCTCTGGGGTTCAGCCACGATGCGCACGGCGGGCGAAGAGTTTGCCATGGCGCTGCACTTGCTGGGCGTCAAACCCGTTTGGGACAAAGGGTCCGAGCGGGTGTCGGGCATCGAAGTGCTGCCCATCACTGACCTCAGCCGCCCACGTCTGGACGTGACCTTGCGCGTCTCAGGCTTGTTCCGCGATGTGTTCCCGACCCTTTCAGCGCTTTATGGTCAAGCTGTTCGCGCGTTGTCGGATCGCGATGAAGCCCCGGACTGGAACCCTTATGCCGGACAGGCCCCGGCGGCGCGCGTCTTTGGCCCGGCCCCGGGCAGCTATGGCGTGAACATGACCCAGCTGTCCGAAATCTATACGGATGAGGCCCGCGCGCAGGCGGGTGAGGCATGGCTTGAGGCCAGCTCTTTCGCTTTGGAAGGCGAATACATCACACAGGATATGGACGGCATTACCCAACGGGTCACGAATGCCGACAGTTTCGTGCACCTGCAGGATCTGACCGAAACCGATCTGCTGTTGGCCAACGACTATGCCACCCATGAGGCCGGATTCGCCGCCGCCAAGAAAATCACCGGTGGTACGGCGCAGCTATACCATCTGGACAACACCAACCCGGATAACCCGCGCGCCCGAACGCTGCCTGAAGAAATCAGCCGTGTCGTTCACGCCCGTGCCGCCAACCCGAACTGGATCGCAGGCATGCAAAGGCATGGCTTCCGGGGCGCTGCGGAAATAGCGGCGACGCTGGATCATATGGCCTCTTTCGCCCATCTGTCTGGCACGGTCGCGCCGCATCTGTTCGACCTCTATCACGACGCGACTTTGGGCGACGCCGAGGTCGACGCATTTTTGCAAGAGGCCAACCCGCGCGCGTATCAGGCGATGCAGGACAGGTTCCGCGCGTTGTTGGACGCGGGCCTTTGGAACACCCGCCGCAACTCAATCCGGGCCGATCTGGAGGGGCTGGGATGAGCGCCCCGGTCGTTCAGGGTTGGTGCCCCGGTGCGCATCGGCCGATGATGTCGGGCGATGGTCTGGTGGTTCGGGTGCGCCCGCGTCTGGCCCGTTTGAGCGCGGAACAAACACGTGGTCTTTGTGAGTTGGCCGAGCAATTTGGCAATGGCACGATCGACCTGACCAACCGCGCCAATTTACAGCTGCGCGGGGTAAAAGAAGACGATCATCAAGCATTGCTGGCCGAGCTGGCCGCGCTGAACCTTTTGGATGCTGAGCCCGGTATTGAAATGCGCCGCAATATCCTGGTGTCGCCCCTATACCGATCAAGTGATCGAACCGCACATCTGACACAGGAGCTGATCGACCGGTTGGAGGAATTGCCGACTCTGCCCGCCAAATTCGGCTTTGCCATCGACACTGGCCCCAAGCGCCTGTTGGCGGCGGATTCGGCCGATATCCGGGTCGAGGCAGGCACTGATGGCCTCATCCTGCGCGCCGACGGGGCCAAGACTGGCTGCCGGGTCACAGAAACCAACGCAATTGACCGGCTTATCGCCTTGGCCGGATGGTTTTCCGAACGTTTCACGCCAGAAACCCGCCGCATGGCGCGGGTGGCCGCGACGCAGGATTTGCCAGCGGAGTGGCAAGGCAGCGCGCCCGGTGACATCGGCACACCGCCGCAGCCCGGCGTCTGCGATCTGGGTGTGTTGTATGGCGCGGTGTTCGGACAATTGCCGGCGCGACAGCTCTCTGACCTCATTGCAGACAGCGGGGCGTCTGCCTTGCGGGTCACCCCATGGCGGCTGATTCTGCTGGAAGGCGGGGCGGCGATACAAGCACCGGACTTTGTCATAGATGGCACCGACCCGCTGATGACAACCGATGCCTGCCCCGGCGCACCGTTCTGCCCGCAAGCTCAGGTGGAAACCCGCGAAGTTGCCCGCGTCTTGGCCGCCCAAATCCCAGGAAGTTTGCATGTATCCGGTTGTGCCAAAGGCTGTGCCCGTATGGGTCCGGCAAATGTCACACTGGTCGGCAACGACGGACGATTTGATCTTGTCAAAAACGGTCGCGCGGGGGATGAGCCGTCCCAACGCGGGCTGACACCCGAAACACTTATGACTATGGACCTCACCTGATGCCCTATGAATACGAAACCGACGGCGCAGCGATCTATAAGCAAAGCTTTGCCACAATCCGGTCCGAGGCCGATCTGGCGCGTTTTGACGCTGATGAAGAGCAGGTTGCGGTTCGCATGATCCACGCCGCCGGAATGGTCGGTCTGGAAAAATTCGTACATTTTTCGCCGTGCTTCGTGCCAGCCGCACGGACCGCGTTGGAGAATGGCGCACCAATCCTGTGCGATGCACGGATGGTCAGCGAAGGCGTGACCCGGTTCCGCCTTCCCGCCGACAATCCGGTGATCTGCACCCTGCATGACGAGCGCGTACGCCCGTTGGCAGCTGAGATGAGCAATACCCGCTCTGCCGCCGCGCTGGAGCTGTGGCGTCCACATCTGGAAGGCGCTGTGGTCGCGATCGGCAATGCGCCGACCGCGCTATTTCACCTGCTGAATATGCTGGAAGACCCCGACTGCCCGCGCCCGGCCGCCATCATCGGCTGCCCGGTGGGCTTTGTCGGTGCCGTCGAATCCAAGGACGCATTGTGGGAGGCCCAGCCTGTACCATCTTGCATCGTCAAAGGCCGTCTGGGCGGCAGCGCCATCACCGTCGCCGCAATCAACGCCATTGCGAGCCGCACCGAATGAGCGCCGGCAAGATATACGGCGTAGGCCTTGGTCCCGGTGATCCGGACCTGATGAGCGTGCGGGCCGACCGCCTGCTCCGCAATGCACGTCACGTCGCGTTCTTTCGCAAGCCTGGTCGCAGCGGTCAGGCACGCAAGATCGTCAATGGGATGATCCCGGACAGCGCAGTTGAGTTTCCCATGGAATACCCTGTCACTACGGAAATTCCGCTGGCTGATCCGCGCTATAACGAACTGCTCTCGGCCTTTTACAAAGACTGCGCCGCGCATCTCAAAGCCCTATCGGATCAGGGTGAGGATGTGGTGGTTCTGTGTGAGGGTGATCCGTTTTTCTATGGGTCTTTCATGCATCTTTACAGCCGCTTGCGCGATCAGGCTGATGTAGAGGTCGTGCCAGCCATTACCGGCATGTCCGGCGCATGGACAGCAACGGGTAACCCGATCACCTGGGGCGATGATGTGCTGACAGTACTGGTCGGCACCCTGCCCGAAGAAGATCTGGCAATTCGCATGGCGCAGACCGACGCGTTGGTTGTCATGAAAATCGGACGCAATATCGACAAGGTGAAGCGCGCGCTAAAAACAGCCGGTCTGTATGACCGCGCATGGATCGTCGAGTTTGCACAGATGCCGAACCAGGTGGTGACGAAACTGTCCGAGGCATGCGAAAAGGTGACGCCCTATTTCTCGATCATCATCGTGCATGGTCAGGGACGGCGGCCATGAGCGGTTGGGTTAAGATTGCGGGCCTGGGGCCAGGTAACGAAGATCTCGTAACCCCCGAGGTTTCAGCTGCGTTGACGGATGCCACGGACGTGGTCGGGTACATCCCCTATGTCGCGCGCGTGGCCGAGCGCCCTGGTTTGACGCTGCATGCCAGCGACAACCGGGTCGAGATCGACCGATCCCAACACGCATTGCAGATGGCGGCTGAGGGGAAACGGGTGGTCGTCGTATCTTCTGGCGACCCCGGTGTGTTCGCCATGGCGGCGGCCGTGTTCGAAGCCCTAGAGAACGGTCCCTCCGAGTGGCGTAACATTCCCATAGATGTCCTACCCGGCATAACAGCGATGCTGGCGGCATCCGCGCGGGCCGGGGCACCGCTGGGCCATGATTTCTGTGCCATCAACCTCAGCGACAATCTGAAACCCTGGTCGCTGGTTGAAAAACGTCTTCGCCTAGCAGCACAGGCGGATTTCGCGATGGCGTTTTATAACCCGCGCTCGAAATCCCGCCCGGAAGGCTTTGTAAAAACACTGGAAATCCTACGCGAAGAATGCGAGCCCGAGCGCCTGATCCTGTTCGCGCGTGCCGTATCCCGCGCGGATGAGGCGATCCGGATTTCAACACTGGCCGAGGCGACGCCTGACATGGCTGACATGCAAACCGTCGTCATTGTCGGGTCATCCCTGACGCGCGTCATCAACCGTGACAGCGCGCCGATCGTCTATACCCCGAGGTTCACCCCGGAATGAGCCAACCAGTCCAGAACCTGCGTCACGTTCGACAATTCGGTCCTTTGCGGAAGGGTCGGCCTGTCGATCATCAGCACCGGTACGCCCAGAGCGCGCGCGGCATCCAGCTTTGCGCGTGCACCGTTGCCGCCAGAGTTCTTGGACACAACCAGTTCAATTCCATGCTGCAGCATCAGCGCCCGGTCCCCTGCTTCAGTGAAAGGTCCGCGCGACACGATCGCCTCGCAATCGGGCAGCGGCAGTGCATCCGGTTCATCCACCAGCCTCAGCAAGAAGTGATGTTGGGGCTGAGCCGCGAAATCTTCAAGATGCAGGCGGCCAACGGCCAGAAAAACGCGCCGTTTTGGACCGCTCAAGGCGGTAACCGCCGCGCCTATATCAGAAACGTGCTGCCAACGATCTTCGTCCTGCGCGCGCCATGCCGGGCGCGTCAAAGCGACCAGGGGCACCCCGGCCTCGCGACACGCAGAAATGGCGTTTGTGCTCATTTGCGCGGCAAAGGGATGGGTGGCATCGGCTACATGAGTGATCGCGTGGTCCGTCAGGTAACGGGTCAGGCCTTCGACGCCGCCGAACCCTCCAACACGCACTGGCAGGGGCTGCGGCCTTGGATTGTCTACCCGACCGGCATAGGAATAGGTTGCCGGGATGCCCTGATCGGCCAAGGTTTTGGCCAGTGCATTGGCCTCGGTCGTGCCACCAAGGATCAGGAGGTTGGTCATGCATGAAGCTCCGTGGCTAAGCGTTTTGGGCTTGGGCGAAGATGGACTGGATGGCCTGTCACCCGCAAGTCGTCAAGTACTGGAGCGTGCCGAAATCATCATGGGCCCGCCGCGCCATTTGTCACTGATCCCCGACACAGGCGCACAGCGCGTAGATTGGCCCGTGCCTTTTTCCGACGGCCTGCCGATCCTGACCGGGTTTCGCGGACGCCCAACAGTTGTTCTGGCTTCAGGCGATCCCTTTTGGTTCGGCGCGGGCTCGGTAATCGCGCGCAATTTCGACGCCGGAGAATGGACAGCCCATCCGGGTCAGTCCACGTTCTCGCTGGCTGCGGCACGTCTGGGCTGGCCGTTGGAAAGCACGCAGACATTTGGTCTGCACGCCGCCCCGCTGACCCGTCTGCGCCCGCATCTTTCGCCTGGATTGCGCGCCATCCTGCTGCTGCGCAACGGCGCTGCAGTGGCCGAGCTTGCGACATATCTGAACGAAACTGGCTTTGCCGATACGCAATTGCATGTCATGGAAGCCCTTGGCGGCCCCCGCGAACGGTCGCGCAGCGTGTCGCTGACCGAAGCCCTGCTGGGCGGGTTCGACCATCCAGTCTGCGTTGGGCTTGAAGTTGCGGGTGAAGGAAAGGCGCTGCCCAAGGCCTCGGGTAAGCCGGATGATATCTTCGAGAATGATGGCCAGATCACCAAACGCCCCGTGCGGGCGCTGACCCTGTCGGCGCTGGCCCCCAAGCGCGGCGAGCATCTGTGGGATATCGGCGGCGGCACCGGCTCGATCAGCATCGAGTGGCTGATGTGCGACCCGACCCTGACCGCAACCACGATCGAACCCCGCGAGGATCGCGCGGACCGCATTCGCCGAAATGCCGACACGTTAGGGCAAGACCGGCTGCAAGTCGTGCATGGCACAGCGCCGACCGCGCTGGACGGCCTTGGGTTTCCGGATGTGGTATTCATCGGCGGCGGCCTGAGTACCGAATTGCTGAATTGGCTGCACGCCGCCCTGCCCGTCGGCACCAGGTTGGTCGCCAATGCTGTGACGCTGGAAAGCGAAGCCTTACTGGCGCAATGGCACGAAAAACTAGGCGGAGAACTTTTGCGTATCGAACTGGCGCAGGCTTCGGCACTGGGGCCTCGGCGTGGTTGGAAATCCGCATATCCGGTGGTGCAGTGGAGCGTAATCCTATGATCATCGCAGGTTTGGGGTTTTCATCAACTGCGACTGTGGACAGCCTGCGCGCTGTATTTGAGCGGGCCAGCGTTGGGCAAAACGTCGACGCGCTGGCCACTGTTGCCGACAAGGAAGGTCACGCCGCGCTGTCCGAGTTTGCCGCAGAGACCGCCCTGCCCCTGCATTTCATTGCTGCTGCCGATCTGGCGGGACAGCGCACTCTCACCTGCTCGAACCGCAGCCGTGCCACCTATGGCACCGGCAGCGTAGCCGAAGCATCCGCCCTTGCCGCTGCCGGAACAGGCGCGCGGCTGACCTCACCCAGACAGATTTCGGACGACCGGCTTGCAACCTGCGCCGTCGCCATCGGAGGACAAACATGACCGTTCATTTCATCGGCGCCGGACCCGGCGCTGCCGACCTTCTGACCCTGCGGGGGCGTGATATCATCGCGTCGTGCCCGGTGTGCCTGTATGCAGGATCGCTGGTGCCCGAAGAGATTCTGGCCCACTGCCCCGAGGGCGCAAAGATCATCAACACCGCGCCAATGGATCTGGATCAGATCATGGCCGAGATTGAGGCAGCGCATAAGGCTGGCAATGACATTGCACGTCTGCATTCCGGCGACCTGTCGGTTTGGTCGGCAATGGGTGAACAGATCCGGCGATTGAAGGAGATGGGCATTCCGGTCAGCGTGACCCCCGGTGTACCATCGTTCGCCGCAGCGGCTGCATCGCTGGGAACGGAACTGACCTTGCCCGGATTGGCGCAATCTGTGGTCCTGACCCGGACGCCCGGCCGCGCATCTTCAATGCCCGAAGGCGAAACTCTTGAGAACTTTGCCCGTACCGGCGCAACTCTGGCCATTCACCTGTCGATCGGAAATCTGGACAACGTGATCGCGGACCTTACCCCGGCCTATGGAGCAGACTGCCCAGTGGCAGTGGTATATCGCGCCAGCTGGCCGGACGAACGGATCATTCGCGCCACGTTGGCGACCCTGAAAGACGCACTGGACGAGAGTATCTCTCGCACCGCTCTGATCATGGTTGGCCCGGCACTTGCAGGCGAAGGCTTTGCCGAAAGCTGTCTCTATTCAAAAGATTACGACCGCCGGTACCGCCCGCAAAGCGCGGACAGTCCATGGTCAAGCTGGAGCCCCGAGAATGAATGACGGGATGACCAACCCTCCGGGGTTACTGATTTCTGCGCCGTCTTCCGGGACAGGCAAAACCACCGTCATGCTGGGTCTTCTGCGTGCGCTTGCCGAGGATGGCCTGACGGTGCAACCGTTCAAGAGCGGACCGGACTATATCGATCCAGCCTTTCACCGTGCCGCAGCCGGACGCGCCTCGTTCAACCTAGACAGCTGGGCGATGGCCGATCCGATGCTGAACGCGATTTCTGCCCAGGCCGAAGGCGCGGATATCGTCGTGGCCGAAGGTTCGATGGGCCTGTTCGACGGCGTTGCCAAGCCCGGAGAGCTTGGGCACGGATCAAGCGCGGAAACCGCGCAGCGTATGGGGTGGCCTGTAGTTCTGGTGCTGGATGTGGGCGGTCAGGCCCAATCTGCGGCGGCCACTGCGCTGGGATTTCGGATGTACAATCCCGACCTGCCCTTTGCCGGTGTGATCCTGAACCGCTGCGCCAGCCCACGCCACGAACGCCTGACCCGGTTGGGTATGGAGCGAGCAGGATTGCCGGTTCTGGGCGTGTTGCCCCGGCGTGGAGATCTGACCCTGCCCGAGCGGCATCTTGGTTTGATTCAGGCGGTCGAGCACCCGGATCTGGAAAGCGCGATTGCCGGTTACGCCACATTCCTGCGCGAGCATGTGGATCTTGAGGCGATCAAGGCGGCGGCTTCCTCAGGCCCCAAGGGGCCATCGTCAGCCGCGCTGCCGCGGCCTCCGGCACAGCGGATCGCGCTTGCACGAGATGCGGCGTTTTCGTTCACCTACCCGCATTTGCTGGAAGGCTGGCGCGCGGCGGGGGCGGAAATCCTGCCGTTTTCACCGCTGGCAAATGAAGCCCCGGCTGCGGATGCCGATCTGGTCTGGTTGCCCGGTGGCTACCCTGAACTGCACGCGGGCACTTTGGCAGCTGCCGACGCATTCCTGAGCGGTCTGCGCAAACACGCGGAGACAAAGCCCGTTCATGGGGAATGCGGTGGGTATATGGCCTTGGGCGAAGCTCTGGTCGACAAGGAAGGGGGCCGGCATCAGATGGCAGGTCTGCTTGGGCTCGTGACCTCCTATGAGAAGCGAAAGTTCAATCTTGGGTATCGCAAGGCGCAATTGTTGGCCCCAATGGCAGGGTATGCCGCTGAAGCGACATTGCGTGGCCATGAGTTTCATTATTCTTCGATCGTGGAACAACCCGATGCGCCTTTGGCCCGGGTGTTCGATGCTGAAGGGGTTGAGGGTCCACAAACCGGATCATTTCGGGGCAACGTGACCGGAACATTTTTTCATCTGATCGCAGAGGCGCAGGCATGAGCGGTTTCGTTTCGTTCATTGGCTCCGGTCCCGGGGATCCGGAACTGCTGACGCTTAAGGCCGTGGACCGGATGCAAAAGGCAGACGCAGTGCTGTTCGATGACCTCAGCAGTGGCCCAATCCTGAGCCATGCGCATCAGGACGCAGACCTTGTTGGCGTCGGCAAACGCGCCGGTCGCCCGTCACCGAAACAAGACCACGTCAGCCGCCTGTTGGTAGACTATGCCAAAACCGGTGCCCGCGTTGTGCGACTGAAATCCGGCGATGGCGGTCTGTTTGGACGTCTGGAAGAAGAACTGGTGGCGCTGCGCGAGGCCAGGATCGAATATGAGATTATCCCTGGCATCCCATCAGCGGTTGCCGCAGCAGCGGCGGCTGGCATTCCCCTGACGCGGCGACTCACGGCGCGTCGCGTGCAATTCGTCACCGGCCACGATGTCAGTGGCAAGCTGCCGGACGATCTGAATTTGACCGCGCTTGCCGACCCAGATGCCACCACGGTTGTGTTCATGGGCAAGCGCACATTTCCTTTGCTGGTCAAGGCGCTGAATGAACATGGCTTGCCGCTGGAAACACCGGCGCTGATGGCCGAATCCGTTTCAACCCCGGATCAGGTACTACACCGATCCACGGTTGGTGAGTTGGCGGACAAGCTGGGCGCTGAGATCGGCACGGCCCCTGCCCTGATCCTTTACGGCCCGCTTGCAGAGACTGACGATGTTTGACCTGACCCTGATCGGTATTGGCACCGGCAATCCGGACCACCTGACGTTTCAAGGCGCTAGTGCCATTCGGGACGCAGACCTGATCCTGATCCCGCGCAAGGGCGAGAACAAGGCCGATCTGGCCGGTTTGCGGGAGGAGATTATCGCGCAGGTGACCGACACCCCGCCGCAGATCGCATATTTTGATATCCCCAAACGGCGCGCAGATGATGGCTATCTGCGCGGCGTTGATGAATGGCACGATGCCATCGCTCTGCGATGGCAGGAGGCGATCGCGGCGCATCGTGATGCAAAGCGGGTTGCCCTTTTGATCTGGGGCGATCCCTCGCTTTACGATAGTTCGCTGCGCATCGCCTCGCGGCTGCAACCCCAACCGGAGACGCGTGTAATCCCTGGTATCACCGCGCTTCAGGCACTGACCGCAGCGCATGCGATACCGATTAACGATCTGGGCGCTCCGTATGTCGTGACCACCGGTCGGCGCATTCGGGATGAAGGCTGGCCGCTAAACGCTTCAAAAGTAGCTGTTATGCTGGACGGCGAGTGTTCGTTTCAAAGCCTTGAGATGGCGGACTACGAAATCTGGTGGGGCGCTTATGTGGGAATGAAGGAAGAAATCCTGATCCACGGTCCTTTGGCTGATATAGCGTCGCAGATTGTCGAAACGCGGGCAATAGCGCGGGCGGATCATGGCTGGATCATGGACATTTATCTGCTGAAAAGGCGCGTGGACTGATCCGAAGGCAATTTCTGCGGCTGCTACCCACGGGATTGTGACTGCGCGAAATACGAGTTTCTGGCATCAACTTCGTACCCATACCCATGAGGACAGCAGGATGAAGGCTATTTCGACCGTACTGTGTTTGCTGGCCCTTCCCGCGCTGGCGCAAGAACCGCTGCCGGGCTGGGCGGTTCACTCCACCGACAAAAGCTATGATGCGTTGGTCGCGGATACGAAGACCGCTGTCAAAGAAAACGGTCTGATTGTTGTAACGCAGGCCGGGCCCACCAAGGCGGCAGCGGCCCGTGGCATCATCATTCCTGGAAACTTAGTGATCGGTGCCTTTAACAACGACTACGCGGTGCGGGTTCTGGAAACCTCGGTCGACGCAATGATCGAAGCGCCCATCCGGTTCTACGTGACCGAAAATGCGGACGGCACGGCGACTTTGTCCTACAAAACCCCAAGCCACGTCTTTGCCCCCTATGCCCAGCAAGGCGGTGAGCCACTTCAAGAAATTGCGACGGAACTGGATGAAAAGTTTCAGGCAGTGGCGGAATCCGCAGTCAATTAGTCACACTGCCGTGAACCTGCTTGCGTCCGGACGCGTCCTCCGCAATCTGCAATGACGTATTATTTCGGAGCATAACTAATGCAGGACCTTTCGCCCCGCGCCGCGGACCTTTTGGCCCAAAGACTTTACGAGGCCGGATGCCGCCATGCCTTTGGTATGCCCGGTGGCGAGGTTCTGACGTTGGTGGATGCGCTGGAACAGGCGGGGATCACCTTTCACCTGACCAAGCACGAAAACGCCGCCGGGTTCATGGCCGAAGCCGTGCATCACCGCGACGGTGCACCTGCCATTCTGGTGGCGACGCTTGGCCCCGGTGCGATGAACGGGATCAACGTGGTCGCGAACGCTTTGCAGGACCGGGTGCCGATGATCGTGCTGACCGGTTGCGTCGATGCGGATGAAGCGCTGACCTATACCCATCAGGTTATGGATCACGCACAGGTCTATCGCTCGATCACCAAAGGAACCTTTAAACTGACGGCACAGGGCGCGGATATCGTGGCAGACAAGGCCGTATCGCTGGCCAACCAGCCGCGCCCCGGACCCGTGCATATCGATATTCCGATCTCGGTTGCGGATATGCGCGTATCCAGTGTCAAGAAGCGGCGACTGGTCAAGGCTGCCGCCGTCGCGCCCGAGGGCAATTGCCTTGAGAAAGCGCGCCGTTGGGTGGCTGACGCGGAACGTCCCATTGCGATTGTGGGGCTGGACGTGCTGTATGACGGATCGCGCAATGTTGTGCAGGCGTTTCTGGAACATTTCGGCATCCCCTTTGTAACCACCTACAAAGCCAAGGGAGTTGTGCCCGAAGATCACCCCCTTTGCCTTGGCGGGGCCGGATTGTCACCGCTGGCCGACAAACACCTTTTGCCGCTGGTTGAACAGGCCGATCTGGTCTTGTGCCTTGGCTACGACCCGATCGAGATGCGCCCCGGCTGGCGCGAGGTCTGGGACCCTGAAGAAAAGCGAGTCATCGACATCTCGGCTGTGGTCAATGACCACTATATGCATCAGGCCAGCCTGAATATGGTCGCCGATACGGGTGCCACGTTGGAGGCCATGGCAAAGGGCAACCCTGCCCGCGAAACGTGGCCGGACGGCGAACCCACACGGGTCAAAACCGCGCTGGCTGAGGCGTTCCCGACCGATGAGGAATGGGGCCCCGCCGCTGTCATCGCCGAAACCCGTGCAACCCTGCCTGCCGAAACACTGGCTACAGCCGACAGTGGCGCGCATCGTATCTTGCTGAGTCAGATGTGGGATTGTTCCGAGGAACGCGGACTGATCCAGTCCTCGGCGCTGTGTACCATGGGCTGCGCCGTGCCAATGGCGATTGGCCTGAAACTGGCCGAACCAAACCGCCCGGTTATCAGTTTTTCGGGCGACGCCGGGTTCCTGATGGTCGCCGGAGAGCTGTCGACTGCCGCCGAAATGGGCGGAAACCCGATCTTTCTTGTCTTTGTCGATGCCAGCCTTGCGCTGATCGAGCTGAAACAGCGCCAGCGCCAGATGGGCAACAGGGGCGTGGATTTCGACCATCACGACTTTGCAGCCATGGGCCGGGCGTTTGGCGGTAAAGGTCACACCGTTCGCAACCGCGAGGAACTGCGCAATGCCCTGAATGAGGCGATGAAAGCCAACTCATTCACCGTGATTGCCGCAGAAATTGACCGTGGGGGCTATGATGGCCGGATCTGAAGGACCGCTGAAGGGCGTCAAAATCCTGGACCTCAGTCGCATTTTGGCCGGACCGACCTGCACGCAGTTGCTGGGCGATCTGGGGGCCAGCGTGATCAAGATCGAAAACCCCGCGACCGGCGGGGATGACACCCGCCAATGGGGCCCTCCTTACGTCGAAGATGCGCAAGGCAACCGGTCCGATCTAAGCGCTTATTTCATGTCGGCCAACCGCAACAAGAAATCCGTGGCTATCGACATCACCACGACCGAGGGGCAATCTGAAATCAAACGGTTGGCCTCGCATGCGGACATTCTGATCGAGAACTTCAAACCCGGCGGATTGGCGAAATACGGTCTGGACTACGCCACGTTGTCGCAAGACTTTCCCAGCCTCGTCTATTGCTCGATATCGGGTTACGGCCAGACCGGGCCAAATGCGTCCAAGCCGGGTTATGACCTGATGGCACAGGGGTACGGCGGGATCATGTCGCTGACAGGCGAACCCGATGGCGCGCCGATGAAGGTGGGCGTGGGCATCGCCGATGTGATGTGCGGAATGTACGCAAGTGTCGGCATTCTGGCGGCCCTGCGCCACCGCGATCAGACCGGCGAAGGCCAGCAGATTGATCTGGCGCTGGTAGATGCGCAGATCGCGTGGCTGATCAACGAAGGTGCGAACTATCTGACCTCAGGCACCGTACCGCAACGGCGCGGTAACGGGCATCCGAACATCGTACCCTATGACGTTTATGACACCGCCGATGGCCACGTCATTCTGGCCGTCGGAAATGACAGTCAGTTCCGCCGGTTCTGCGAATTCATCGATCACCCCGATCTGGCGGATGATCCGCGTTTCGCCACCAACCCAGCTAGGCTGGAAAATCGTGACGCGTTAAACGCCGTGCTGCGTCCGGTGGTGAAGACCCATGCTTCAGAGACCATGATTGAGCAGCTCGAAGCCCGCAAGGTTCCGGTTGGTCCAGTACAGACTTTGGATCAGGTTTTTTCAACCGATCAGGTCGAAGCCCGCCAGATGCAGATCGCGATGCAGGCCGCACCGGGTGATGTTCAACTGATCGGGAACCCGCTGAAACTGTCGCGCACACCTGTAACATATCGGGCTGCTCCGCCCGTCTTTGGGGCCGATACGCAGGCCGTTTTGCGCGCTGAACACCCCTTCGACGATTGAAACACTCTGCCCATTTCGGCGGCATGTTGCTGAAACATGCCATTGAATCGGCGGTTTTTTTCAATTTTTGCCCACACGGCATTTCACCAATTCGAGAGCAGGGCCGATACTGATACGACCCACCCAGAGTCTCTGCTACATCAGGTGATGTAGATATTCTCGATTGGATCGGAACATGAACATGAAGCAAGACGTTTTCGGACAGATGAACACCCTCAGCCACCCGGCAAGTGCCGAGGCCTGGGATGGTGTTCTGCTTGGGTTCATGGCCCATGCCGCCGTGACGCCGCAGCATCTTGGCAAAGTTCTGGAGCTCGAACCCGATTTTGCCCTGGGTCACGCAATCAAAGGCTTGTTCATGGTCCTGCTGGGCCGTCGCGAGATGATGCCGGTCGCCGTCGAAGCGATGGCAGCCGCCAACAGTGCCATGGAACGCCAGCCGGTCTCAGCGCGCGAGCGACTGTATGTCGAAGCGCTGGGTCTGTATCTGGCTGACCTGCCCACGCAAGCCATTCAAAAATTCGAAGAGATTCTGCGCGACCACCCACAAGACTCGCTGGCAATGAAACTCAGCCACGCGACGCGATTTGTACTTGGCGACGCGGAAGGCATGCGCCGGTCGATCGAGCGGATTCTGCCGGCGTACGAACCCGATCATGCAGGTCGTGGGTATTTGCTGGGCTGTCATTCCTTTGCGTTGGAAGAAACCGGTGCCTACGAAAAGGCCGAAATCGCAGGTCGGCAGGCGCTGTGGATGGTGTCGGACGATGCCTGGGGTCTGCACGCCGTTGCACACGTGCATGAGATGACAGGCAACGCGCAGCTGGGCCTTGATTGGTTGGCAGGACGCGAAGAGGCTTGGACCCACTGCAACAACTTCCGCTATCACGTCTGGTGGCACAAGGCGCTGATGCATCTGGATCTGGGTCAGGTCGATCAGGTGATGGAGCTGTATGACAATTACATCCGTCAGGACAAAACCGACGACTACCGCGATATCTCGAACGCCACGTCCCTGCTGTCACGGCTTGAGCTTGAGGGCGTCAATGTGGGCAACCGCTGGGAAGAACTGGCGGATCTCAGTGCAGCGCGGACCGAAGATGGTTGTCTGATCTTTGCCGATCTTCACTATCTTCTGGCCCTGACCGGCGACAATCGCCCTGAGGCGACCAGCAAGATGTTGCAGCGTATTCAGAAAGATGCGCAGCGCAATCAGGGGGACACTCCGATCCGCATGTCCGATCCGGGTATTGCGGCCGCCAAAGGACTTGAAGCCTTTGGCGAAGGCCTTTACGGCGACGCCTTCGACTTTTTATCGAACGCCCGAGCAGGTATGCAACTGGCAGGTGGAAGCCACGCCCAACGTGATGTATTCGAGCGCATCACAATTGATTCCGGCCTGCGCGCCGGCCGTCTGGATGCTGTCGAGCGCATCCTGGATGACCGTCGCGCCAAAAGAGCCGGGGGCGAAGACAATTACGCTCTTGCGCGCCGCACATTGATCGATGCGGCACGCGACAACGGAGACGCACAAAGCGTCCCGGCTGAATAACAAAAACTAAGACCAAGAAGGACAGAATACGTATGGCGACAGTTTCGCCCGCTTCTGATTTTGCGCCAGTGGCTGCCTCTGCGGCGGCCCCTGCCCGCACGCGCGACCCGCGCCTGGATTTCTATCGCGGCATCGCGATGTTCATCATCCTGATCGCACATATCCCGAACGATCCATGGGCCAAGTGGATTCCCGCGCGGTTTGGATTCTCGGACGCGACCGAGATTTTCGTGTTCTGCTCGGGCATGGCGTCGGCGATTGCCTTTGGCGGAGCGTTCCTGCGCAAGGGGTGGTGGATTGGAACGGCCCGCGTGTCGTTCCGTATCTGGCAGGTCTACTGGGCGCATATCTGCCTGTTCTTCTTTGTCGCCATGTCAATGGCGGCGCTGGATCAATCAGGGCTGTTCGAAAAGACCTACGTTTCGTCTTTGAACCTGCAGCACTTCTTCAACGATCCTGCGCCTCAGATCGTGGGTTTGTTCACGCTGACCTATGTTCCGAACTATTTCGACATCCTGCCGATGTATCTGGTGGTTCTGGCAATGATGCCCATGTTTATGGGCCTCTACCGGTTCGGTTTCTGGGCCGTCGCTGGGACATCCGTCGCGATCTGGCTGGTCGCACAGACCGACATTCTGGACCTCCCAGCCGAACCGTGGTCTGAGCGGCAGTGGTTCTTCAACCCCTTTGGCTGGCAACTGCTGTTCTTTACTGGTTTCGCCTTCATGCGCGGCTGGATACCTGCCCCCCCGGTATCGAAAACCTTGATCTGGGCGGCAGCACTGTTCCTGATCTTCTCGATGCCCTTTGGTTCGTGGAAGGTATTCACATGGATCAACGCAGCGGCCCCCGATCTGGCTGACGAAATCCGCAAGGTCTGGCCCGTGACGAAAGAGTTCCGCGACAAAACCGATTTTGGCCTGTTCCGCTATCTGCATTTCCTGTCACTCGCCTATCTGGGCTGGGTTGTCGCCGGGGAACATGGGC
This sequence comes from Ruegeria sp. CDSB086, assembly GCF_059611065.1. Lineage (NCBI taxonomy): Bacteria > Pseudomonadati > Pseudomonadota > Alphaproteobacteria > Rhodobacterales > Roseobacteraceae > Ruegeria > Ruegeria sp. CDSB086. The sequence continues at coordinate 428,875 of NZ_JBXWOV010000003.1, forward strand.
ATCGCCTGATTGCAACCGGTCAGGGTACCGCGGCCAAAGTCTGGCAGTTCCTGCTGACCGTCATCACTAAAGTTGGGCAACAATCATTGGCCGTGTTCGTATTTTCGATGGCTGCAGCACGACTTATCGGCGTCGGTCTGGACCTGAGTGGGCGAGATGTTGCCAGTGTTTTCGTCGCCAACATGATTGGCTTTGCGATGATCATCGGCGTGGCATACATGGCCGCTTGGTTTAAGTCACAACCTTGGAAGTCTAAGAAATGAATTTTACACGTCGCGCATTTCTGGTCTCAACGTCGGCGCTTGCATTTGCGCCCGCGACCTTCGCCACCGGCGGTGAGGTCCCATTTGACCGCAATGTCGTCATTGAGATGGCCCGCGATCTGGCCAGCCGGCCTTATGCGGAACGCGAGATGGTGCCGCAGGAATGGCAGGATCTGACATATCAGCAATACCGCTCGATCCGGTTCCGGCTAGACCGCGCGCTGTGGTACGAAACCGAAACACCCTTTAACGTCGATTTCTTTACGCCTGGCCTGTACTTCCCGCGCACTGTTAAAGTCGAAACCGTCGAAAACGGGATGACCACTCCGGTCGCATTCGATCTGGAGATGTTCGACAAATCCGAGGATGTCCCGGAACTGCCGATAGACGACACGCTGGGCTTTTCCGGCCTGCGTCTGCGCACCGAAATGCACCGTCCCGGCAAGACCGACGAGTTCTGCGTCTGGCAAGGTGCCAGCTATTTCCGCGCTATTGGCCTGCATGAGGTTTATGGCCTTTCGGCCCGTGGTCTGGCACTCAAAACCGGCGACCCGGATGGAGAGGAATTCCCTGAATTCATCCGCTTCTGGCTGGAGCGCCCAAAACCCGGCCAGCGCGACATGGTCGTCCATGCGCTGATGGACAGCCCCAGCGTGACCGGTGCGTATCGGTTCAATATCACCGCCGGTGCGGACTGCGTGATGGATATCGAAGCCACGCTGTTCCCACGCGAAGAGCTGACGCATGTGGGTATCGCCCCCGGCACGTCGATGTTCCTATTCGATCAGACCAACCACAGCCGGTTCGACGACTTCCGCCCTGCCGTACACGACAGCGATGGTCTGTTGGTGCGCAACGGTGCTGGAGAGGTTCTGTGGCGGCCATTGGCGAACCCAACCCGCCTGCAGATTTCGTCGTTCGTCGACACCAACCCGCGCGGCTTTGGCCTGTTGCAGCGCAAGCGTGAATTCTCGGATTACGCGGATCTTGAGGCGAATTACCACAAGCGCCCCAGCCTGTGGGTCGAACCCGGTGCGGATTGGGGCAAAGGTGCCGTCACGCTGGTTGAAATTCCGGCTGATCAGGAAATCTACGATAACATCGTTGCCTACTGGCGCCCTGCCGAACCCTATACGGCTGGCAGCCAGGTCGACCTGTCCTATCGCCTGATCTGGGGGGATGAGCCCCAGCGCACACCGATGGCGCGCGTGATCAACACCGCGATGGGCGACAACACGTTTGGTGAAGGGCGTCTGGCCGTCATCGATTTTGAAGAAAGCGAGCTGTTCAACGACCCAGAGGCGATGACCATTTTCGTAGACTCGCCGCATGCCGAAACATCCGAAGGTGTGCTGCAACGCAACCCCGACACAGGCGGTTTGCGGCTGGCGTTTTCGTTCGAGCCCGGCGACCGCGACCATGTCGAATTGCGCGCGCAGTTGCTGAAAGACAAACAGCCAGCCTCTGAGGTCTGGCTATACCGTTGGACCTCATGACCAGAGATCTTCATATCATGCCGCCCGAGACGCCTCTGGCCATGCCCGCGCAGGATTTCAGCGCAGGGTTTCGGGATGCACAGGTTCCTGATGCCAAACGTCCCTCGGCCGGGTTCTGGCGTGCGCTGGCGTTTTCGCCCGCAATGGCGGCGACGCTGGGACTGTTATGGGTGATGACGGACTGGTTCGACGCCGAAGGCATCAACCTGATCGAGGCCATCCTTCTGGCACTGATTTCATTCAACTTCTTCTGGATCTCCTTCACGGTCTGCACTGTGTTGCTGGGCATGGTCTCCCTGTCCCGGCAGGAGCGTCCCGTACGTCAGGGTCGCGCCCAGCCGTTGCGTGTCGCCCTTTTGATGCCGGTCTATAACGAGGTTCCCTGGAACGTGCTGGGCAATGCCCGGACCATGCTTGAAGATTTGCAGGCGCGCGGTGGGCAGCATCACTATGCCATGTTCATCCTCTCGGACACGCGCGACCCCGAGATCGCCGCACAGGAGCAAGCCAGTGTCGAGGCGCTGCGCACCACCCTCGCCCCCGGGCTGGAACTGTATTACCGCCGTCGCGAACAAAACACCGACCGCAAGGTTGGCAACATCGCCGACTGGGTCAGCCGCTGGGGTGCCGAGTGGGATGCGATGCTGGTTTTGGACGCAGACAGTCTGATGACCGGTCGCGCCATCGCCCGATTGACCGACGCGCTGGCGCGCGATCCGGGCGCAGGATTGATTCAGAGCTATCCTCAGCTGATCGGTGCGCAATCGGTCTTTGCGCGGATGCAGCAATTCGCCAATGGCGTCTATGGGATTGCTTTTGCCGAAGGGCTTGCACGCTGGTGCGGGCAGGAAGGCAACTATTGGGGTCATAACGCCATTATCCGCACCCAAGCATTCGCCAATTGCGCGGGTTTGCCGAAACTGCGGGCATTGAACGGTCAGGAAAAACTGATCATGAGCCATGACTTCGTCGAGGCCGGTCTGTTGCGTCGGGCCGGTTGGGGTGTGCGGTTCCTGCCCCGCATTCGCGGGTCCTATGAAGAAACGCCGCCGACACTAATTGATCACGCCCTGCGCGATCGGCGCTGGTGTCAGGGCAATTTGCAGCACCTGAAACTGTTGGGCTCAGCCGGGTTCCAGTCGGTATCTCGGTTCCACATGTTCCACGGCGCAGTCGGATATCTGATGTCGCCGCTTTGGTTTGCGCTGCTGGTGATGTGGGCCCTTATCGGTCAGGGTGAGGATGCCTCGGTCTTGCATTATTTCAGCCCAGACAATCCACTGTTCCCGCAATGGCCCGAGATGACGGAAACCCGCCATGTGCTGATCATTCTGGTCATGTACGCGATGCTGCTTGCGCCAAAGGTGCTGGGTGTTCTGGCCCTGCCACTCAGCGGTGTGCGCTATGCCGAATTCGGTGGCGGGCGCAAATTCCTGACCTCATTCCTGGCCGAGGTTGTTCTGTCGATCCTCTACGCCCCTATTCTGATGGTGCAACAGATGATCGCCGTCATTCGCACCACCTTTGGTATCCAAAAGGGCTGGTCCCCGCAGGCGCGGGATGGCGGCAGCTATGGTCTGCGCACGCTGATCCTTTGCCACACCGTCGAAACGATCAGCGGCGTTGCCCTTAGCGTGGGTATCTTGTCCGGTCTTGTATCAGTCTGGTTGGCCCCGATTGCGATCAGCCTTGCCTTTGCGATTCCTTTGTCCGCGCTCAGCGGCGTATCGGCCGGAGCAGCCCGCCGTATGGTTGGCATGAAAGAGGACTATAACGAGCCCGCAATCACACGCTCGGCCCGTCGCTACAGGGATGAACTGAAGAAAGTAATCGAGGGTAAGGGCGTGATGACTCCTGCCGAGTGATCACCCACCCGGCAAACCTTCGTACCAATCGATCATCATATCGGCCCAGCCTTTGGGCACCATGTGACCGCCGGGAAACAGCGCAAATTCCAGCGCGCTGCCGTCGTCACACCCGCTCCAGTATCGGCGCATGAAAGGGCCGGTGGTCGAGAACCCGCTGGGCTTGGTATCGACACATCCATTTGCAACGCGCCAAATCTCAAGTCCGGCAAAGATATCGCCCTGATGAAACCGGCCACCGCCCAGCAAGCGCCCTTCCAGCGGCACCACGTTATCCGTCCAGCCATGGGTGTGGAACATCCGAACCGGGCCATCGCAAGATTCAGGATCAGGGCGCCAGAACCCACCTGAAACGGGCACATAGGCCGAGAACGTATCGGGCGCGGCGCAGGCAAGGTAGTAGACCATGAACGCCCCTGCCGAGAATCCGCCCAGAACGACCCGGTCCGTATCCACGCCAAACCGATCCGCGGCATCCTCAACCGCCTCGGTCAAAAAGGCGGTTTCATCGCGTCCTTCCCAACCCGGAAAGAAGTTCCAGCTTTGTCGCCCGTTGCGCTCCGACCCTTCTGGCGCCATTACAGCGTAGCCGCGCGCTAGCAGCGGTTCCACCATGCCACGGTTTTTCAAAGTACCGGTGGCGGTGCCACCATAGCCGTGCAGAAACACCACCAGTGGCGGGTTCTCATCCTCGGGTAGTTCGATATGGTATCCGCCTGAGGCGGTTTCGCACATACCCTCCAGATCGGCACAGGCGGCCAGCCCCGACTGCCCGACCAGCGCCAAACCCGTTGCCAGTGTTAATTCCCGGATCATACTGCACTCCTGTCGTAGTCGCGAACCGGCAATCCGGTGCGCACCCATCCCGGCCCAGCGGCCGACCCCAACATGCCTTCGGGCACATCAATAATATTCGTAAATCCTGCCTCGGTCAGCCGGTTGCTCAACCGCGCCGAACGCACGCCCCGCGCACAGATCAACGCAATTGCCGCGCCCTTGTCACCTTTGACGAGTTGCGTCAGAGCGGGAATGAAATCATCACGGCGCATGTCCAAAGATTGGGCGCCCTCTCCGATCCCGGTGGACTGCCATTCCTTCGGGGTGCGAATGTCCAGCAACAACACGTCTCCGGCCACGGCCTGCGTATGTGCATCCTGCACGCTAAGTTGCCGTCCTGAATAGTCAGGCGGAATAAGCCGGTATTCGCGTATCGCAATTCCCCCCGCCACTGCGGCACAGCCTCCAATCAAGATCCACCTGCGGGATCGGTTTAAGTTTCGGGCCACGTCGCACCCTCCTGACCTGACACCGGGTTTCTATCACAGCGCAGATTTGGAATCCGCGCCGAATTTATCCTGGCAGTTCAAGTTCACGTCATTTTTGCAGGCAAAAGCCGCAGCCTCGCTGTGTTGGCGCGCGGCAAATGAGTTGTATTAGCTGGACAGTAAGAAAATTATCCTTACAAAATCAGTACTACTTGACCGCCCAGAACGGAGTATCGCACTTGTCCCTATTCCTCATCGCGGCCCTTCCTTTTCTCGGCGCTGTTTTTCCAGCTCTTCTGATCAGGGCAGGACGAAATGCAGCTGCTTCTGCTGCTGGGTTGACCACATTTCTGGCGCTGATGGGTCTGTTGATCCACATCCCGTCTGTGATGCGAGGCGATGTTGTGACCGCCCGGTTCGAGTGGATACCAGCCCTTGGATTGAACGCAAATTTCATGCTGGATGGCTTGGGATTTTTGTTTGCCTTGTTGATCCTTGGGATCGGGTTACTGATCATCCTCTACGCACGGTTTTACCTGTCGCGCGAGGACCCGATGGGGCAGTTTTACACCTATCTTCTGCTGTTTCAGGGTGCGATGGTCGGGATCGTTCTTTCGGACAACATACTGCTTTTGCTTATCTTTTGGGAACTCACGTCGCTTAGCTCCTTCCTGTTGATCGGATATTGGAAACACCTGCCCGAAGGACGTCAAGGTGCGCGGATGGCGCTTGCAGTGACCGGCTCTGGCGGGTTGGCGATGATCGCCGGGATGCTGATCCTGGGCAATATCGTCGGGTCTTATGACCTAAGCGTAATTTTGCAGAACAAAGAGCTGATCCAGGCGTCACCCTATTACCTGCCCGCGTTGATCCTGATCCTGCTAGGTTGCTTTACCAAGTCGGCGCAATTCCCATTCCATTTCTGGCTGCCCCACGCCATGGCGGCCCCGACACCGGTTTCTGCCTACCTGCACTCGGCCACCATGGTGAAGGCCGGGTTGTTCCTGATGGCCCGGATGTGGCCCGTTTTGGCCGGCACCGACGCTTGGTTCTACATTGTTGCCACAACTGGACTTATCACCATGCTGATGGGCGCGGTGATCGCTCTGTTCAAGGATGACCTCAAGGCCCTTCTGGCGTTTTCGACCGTGTCGCATCTGGGGTTGGTCACCATGTTGCTGGGCTTTGGCACAAAGATCGCCGCCGTAGCCGCGATATTTCACATCATCAACCACGCCACGTTCAAGGCTGCGCTGTTCATGACCGCAGGGATCGTGGATCACGAAACCGGTACGCGGGATATCAAACGTCTGGGTGGTCTGCGTCATCTGATGCCGATCACCTTTACGATTGGCACAATCGCTGCGCTGTCGATGGCGGGCATACCGCCCCTGAACGGGTTCCTGTCCAAGGAAATGATGCTGGAAGAGACCGTTCACACCACATGGCTGCACTCTCATTATCTTGTGCCGGGTCTGGCATTGTTGGCGGCGCTGTTTTCAGCGGCCTATTCCTTCCGGTTTGTCAGCCACGTGTTCCTGGGCCCGGAGCGGCATGATTACCCGGCCCATCCGCATGATCCACCCGTCGGTCTATGGTTGGCGCCTGCCTTCCTTGTCGTGCTGGTGGTACTGATCGGGCTGAACTCTGCCGCCATCGTGGGCCCATTGGTCGCTGTTGTGTCCAGCGCGGTCATTGGCGGTGAGAAGCTGCCGTATTATTCGCTGAAATTGTGGCACGGCTTTACGCCTGCCCTCTATATGTCCGTGGTCGCGACACTGGGCGGTTTGTTCCTGCTAAGCTTGCATCGGCATGAAGAGAAAATCTGGAATGCTTTGCCGCGTCCCGAGGCCAAGGTGATCTTTGACACTGTGATTGGCGTGCTGACAAAACTCAGTCGGTTGATCACCGATACTTTGCATAACGGCGTCCTCAGCCGTTACGCGATCGTTATGATCGGTTTCACCCTCGCGCTGGGTTATTATGCCTATACAACCGGCACGATTGGACCCGAAACGCGGGAGGCGCTGCCCATTCAGATTATTCCGCTTATCGGATGGATCTGCCTTGTCGGTGCAACGCTGGCGATTATGTGGTTCCACCGCAATCGCCTGTTGTCGCTGGTGCTGATTGGTGTTGTCGGCCTGATCGTTTCGATGGCCTTCAACTATCTGTCCGCCCCGGATCTGGCGCTGACGCAGATCTCGGTCGAAGTGGTCACCATGATCCTGCTGCTGCTGTCGCTGAACTTCCTGCCCACGGATACGCCGTGGGACAGCAGCGCTGCGCGCCGCTGGCGCGACGCGGCTATTTCAGTCGTGGCGGGCATTGGTTCGGGCGCGCTGATCTATGCGCTGCTGCTGCGGGATTTTGCCTTTCCGACGATTTCAGAATTCCATCTGGCGAATTCGTACAAAGGTGGTGGCGGCACCAATGTGGTCAACGTCATCCTCGTGGACTTCAGGGGCTTTGATACCTTTGGCGAAATCATCGTTCTGGGCATTGCCGCGCTTATCATCTTTGCCCTGACCGAGGCCGTTCTGGGCACCAATGTCCGCAGCTATCTGCTGAACAGGAAACCGCATTGGCCACAGTCGGGGGACTCGCATCCGTTGATGATGGTGGTCGTGACCCGAATGATGATGCCCATCGCGCTGATGGTCGGGGCTTACATCTTTTTCCGGGGCCACAATCAGCCGGGCGGAGGCTTCATCGCGGGCCTTGTCGTCGCAATCGCCTTCCTGATGCAATACATGGCAAGCGGCTATACTTGGGCCATCGAACGCCAAAGGTTCTACTACCATGGTTCCATTGGCTGGGGCGTGCTGATTGCCGCCGCTACGGGTCTGGGTGCGTGGTTTAACGATCGTCCGTTCCTGACCAGCGATTTTGGCTATATTCACTGGCCACCGCTGGAAGAGTTCGAATGGGCCACCGCCATCCTGTTCGACACCGGCGTCTTCCTGGCTGTTCTGGGGGCGGTGATGCTGGCGCTGGACAGCCTGTCCCGATTTGCGTGGCAACCGGGTATGGCGCAGGAATTCCCGATGGATATCAACCCATTGCGGGATAATCCGCCGCAAGAAGAAGAAAACAAGGAGCAGGTCTGATGGAAGCGCTCGTAGCCTCTGCCGTTGGCGTCATGACTGCTGCCGGGATATTCCTGATCCTGCGCCGCCGGACCTTCCCTGTCATTCTGGGTCTGTCTCTGCTGACTTACGCCGTGAACGTGTTCCTGTTCGCAACGGGCCGATTGGCTTTGGACGCGCCTGCCGTTTTGAACAAATACAAAGAGGTGCCCTATACCGATCCGCTGCCGCAGGCTTTGGTGCTGACGGCCATCGTGATCTCGTTCGGAATGACCGCTGTGATCGTGATGATCGCGCTCAGCGCCTACCTGTCCTCGAAGGATGACCATATCGACATGAACGCCAATGACAGCGTCGACGCGCCGGGAGAAGACGCATGAACCATTGGATCGTTGCGCCAATCGTCCTGCCCGCGATCCTGGCCCCGTTCATCATCATGGTCCTGCGCTTTCACCTGGACCTGCAGCGCATCTTTTCGGTTGCCGGTGTGGTGGCCCTAATTGGTATTGCCCTGACCATCACCGCACAGGCCGCGGGTGGCGACATTCAGGTCTATGAACTGGGCAACTGGCCTGCGCCCTTTGGCATCGTTCTGGTGTTGGACCGGCTATCGGCCATGATGGTGCTTCTGACTGCACTGTTGGCTTTGCCGATCGTGCTTTATGCTATCGCCTCAGGCTGGGACGACCGGGGCAAACATTTTCACGCCCTGTTCCACTTTCAACTGATGGGTGTCTGTGGCGCATTCCTGACCGGTGATGCCTTTAACCTGTTCGTGTTCTTCGAAGTTCTGTTGATCGCGTCCTATGGCCTGATGACGCATGGGGGCGGTGCAGTACGGCTGAAAGCCGGGGTGCAATATGTGGCCTATAACCTGCTGGGGTCCACCCTGTTCCTGTTTGCTTTAGGCACGCTTTATGCTGTGACCGGAACGTTGAACATGGCCGACTTGGCCGTGCGGGTGGCCGAATTGCCTGCAGATGACACCGCCCTGCTGCGGGTTGGTGCGGTTTTGCTGCTGCTGGTGTTTTGCATCAAAGCCGCTGTGTTGCCACTGCACTTCTGGCTACCGGCGAGCTACGCCAGTGCACCCATGCCCGTGGCCGCCCTGTTTGCGATCATGACCAAGGTCGGCGCCTACTCGATCCTGCGGATGTACACGCTGGGCTTCGGCCCAGAGGTTGAGGCTACGCAGGGCCTTGTTGGCGCTTGGTTACAACCCGCCGCTTTGGTGACGCTGGCCGTTGGTGCCATCGGCATACTGGGCACACAGCATATTGCGCGTATGGTGGCGTTCTGTGCCATCACCTCGATGGGAACGTTGCTGATTGCGATCTCGCTGTTCACGGAAACGGCCACAGCGGCGGCACTGTATTACGTGTATCATTCCACCTTGGCCACTGCGCTTATGTTCCTGGTTGCCGATCTGGTGATGGAGCGCCGGGGCGGCGCGATTGCTCCAACTGCACCAATGCCGCAAACGGGTCTGATATCGGCTCTGTTCTTTGTGGGTGCCATTGCACTGGCGGGTATGCCGCCGCTATCGGGTTTTGTCGGCAAGCTGCTGGTGCTGGACGCCGCACGGGACGCACCGGATGCAAACGCCATCTGGGCCGTAATCCTGATCGGTTCCTTCGTGACTATTGTTGGCCTTGCCCGAGCGGGCTCGTTGATCTTCTGGAAAAGCCATGATGCCCAGCACAACACGGAAATGGACCCTGAAAACGAAGAAGAAACCCCGCCCGCGCCTGCGCCCGAGCCCAACCCCGGGCTGGCTTTCACCGCCGTATGCGCAATGGCGATCGGCCTAGTGCTGCTGACCCTGTTTGCGGGACCTGCGCTGGAGTATACCAATAAAACGGCCGAGCAATTGTTCACACCTGAGAACTACATCGCAGCCGTATTGGGAGGCGACACATGATCAGACTTCTGCACCGAATATTTCCGCACCCGCATCTGACGTTTCTGCTGACCATCGTGTGGGTCCTGCTGGCCAATAACTTGACGCTGAATTCGCTGGTTTTTGGCCTGATCCTGGGCATCATCATTCCCTTCATCACTCAGCCCTACTGGCCTGATCGCCCAAAGCTGCGCAACTGGCCCATGGTCGTTGAATACATCCTGGTTGTGCTTTGGGACATCGTGATCGCGAACATCACCGTTGCCCGGATTATCCTGTTTAAACGCGACGCAGATCGTCAGCCGGCCTGGATCTCGATCCCGCTGGAATTGCGCACACCTGAAGCTATCACAGTGCTGGCGGGTACGATCACCATGACCCCCGGAACCGTCAGCAGCGATCTGTCCGCACAGGGGCATAACCTGCTGGTGCATTGTCTAGATGCCCCCGATCCTGATGCAGTGCGCGACCAGATCAAAAGCCGCTATGAGCGTCGCCTGAAGGAGATTTTCGAATGATCGACATTGCAATCGCCTTTGCATTCGCCTGCTTTGGCGCGGCCATCATGATGTGCCTTTGGCGGATCATCACCGCGGACGGCGTCGGCACCCGCGTTCTGGCTCTGGATACGATGGTCATCAACACGATCGCGCTGTTGATCCTCTATGGTCTGACTCTGGGAACCGAAGTGTTCTTCGAATCCGCCATGATCATCGCCATGCTGGGCTTTGTCTCAACGGTTGCCTACGCGCGCTTCATGCTGCGTGGCAATATCATCGAGTGAGGGTGGTATGAGTTTCACCATAGAACTTCTGATCGCCTTCTTCCTAGTTGTTTCAGGTATCTTCGGCTTTGTCGGGTCCTACGGCATGATCAAGCTGAAAGATCCTATGTCGCGCCTGCACGCACCCACTAAGGCGACGACCCTGGGCGTGGGTGGCGTGTTGCTGGCATCGATCTGCCACTCGGTTCTGATCGAACAGCACCTGTCACTGCACGAGCTTCTGATCACACTGTTCTTGTTCCTGACGGCACCGATCACAGCCCTGTTCATTGCCAAATGGCACATTCACCGCCATGAAAAACCCAGCGATCTGCCAGATGCGGGCGAGGATGAACTTTGGGCCACGCACGCGGTTGAGCAAGTCGAAGACGTCCCTGATCACAGCAAGTCCTGAGTTTGATGCACCACCCACCGCTGCCCTTAACCCGCGATCTGGTTCTAATTGGCGGGGGCCACACCCATGCTTTGTTGCTGCGCAAGTGGGGCATGAACCCCCTGCCCGGCGCGCGGGTGACGGTGATCAACCCCGGTCCCACGGCGCCATATTCGGGGATGCTGCCGGGCTTTGTCGCCGGGCACTACGCACGTCAGGACCTGAACATAGATCTGGTCAAACTAGCCCGCTTTGCCGGCGCGCGGATCATTCTGGGCGCGGTTTCCGGCATCGACCCAGACCGGCGCGAGGTTCATGTGCCAGACCGTCCTCCGGTGGCGTTTGATGTAGCATCGGTCAATGTTGGAATTACATCGGACATGCCAGCCCTGCCCGGCTTTGACCAGCATGCCGTTCCCGCCAAACCGCTGGGTCCGTTTGCTGCCAGATGGGCAGAGTACTTGGAAGGATCAGGTGATGCTACGGTCGCGGTGATTGGCGGTGGGGTCGCCGGGGCTGAGCTTATCATGGCTATGGCCTTTGCCTTGCGCACCAAGGGGCGCACCGCGCACCTGACCCTGATTGACAACGCACGTGCCCTGACGGCGACCCATCCCAAGTCCGCGCAGACCATTCGCAAAGCGATGGCTGATCTGGGTATCGAAGTGGTCGAACAGGCATCTGTTTCGCACATCGCTCAGGATCACGTCGCGCTAGAGGATGGCCGCCAAATCCCGGCCAGCTTTGTGACCGGCGCAGCCGGTGCAAAACCGTATGACTGGATCGCGAATACAGGGCTGGACTTTCAGGACGGCTTCATCCGCGTCGACGGGCACCTGCAGTCCAGCGACCCCGCCATTTTTGCGGCGGGTGACTGCGTACATCTGAGCGAAAATCCCCGCCCCAAAGCAGGTGTCTATGCAGTCCGCGAGGCCCCCGTTTTGTTCCAAAACCTAAGGGCCGCCTTAGGGTCAGATGCCATGCGGCGGTATGAGCCGCAAAAAGATTACCTCAAGCTGATTTCATTAGGCGGCAAGTCTGCATTGGGAGAACGGCTTGGGACTTCGTTCAGCGGGCCGTTGATGTGGAAATGGAAAAACCACATCGATCAAAGCTTTATGGACAAGTTTCGCAACCTGCCGCAGATGAAGCCTCCGTCCTTGCCGCGCCATCACGCGGCCGGTTTGACTGAAGCCTTGGGCGACAAACCCATGTGCGGGGGCTGCGGTGCCAAGGTCGGGCGCGGCGCGTTGCAATCCGCGCTTGCCGATCTGCCAGCCCCAGTTCGTGCGGATGTGACACCACTGCCCGGCGATGATGCTGCCCTGTTACAGACCGGGGGTGCCCGGCAGGTCATGACCTCGGACCATCTGCGCGGCTTCGTGGACGATCCCGCTTTGATGACACGCATTGCAGCGGTTCACGCCCTTGGGGATATCTGGGCCATGGGGGCCCGCCCACAGGCCGCCACGGCGACGATCATCCTGCCCCGCATGTCGCCAACCCTTCAGCGTCGCACCATGGCCGAGATCATGGCCACGGCCAGCGACGTCATCCGTGACGCCGGGGCCGAGATTGTCGGCGGCCACAGCTCGATGGGTGACGAGATGACGATCGGGTTCACCCTGACCGGTCTGTGCGACGCCGACCCGATCACACTGTCCGGCGCGACACCCGGTGATGCCTTGATCCTGACCAAACCATTGGGCAGTGGCGTTCTGATGGCAGCAGAGATGGCGGGCGCAGCAAAAGGCGAATGGGTTGCGGCGGCCCTTGCACATATGGTGCAGCCACAAGGCAGGGCTTCGGAAATATTGGCAGGCGCACATGCGATGACCGATGTAACGGGATTTGGTCTGGCAGGGCACCTGCTGGGCATGACCGAGGCCTCGGGTTGTGGTGCCACCCTGGATTTGGAGGCAGTTCCGGTAATGGATGGCGCGCTGGAACTGGCCGCGCAGGGCATCCGGTCAACCTTATTCGAAGACAATCGCGCGATTACGCCCGAATTACCGACGGGCGGCAAAGCGGACCTGCTGTATGATCCTCAGACAGCCGGAGGCTTGCTGGCCGCGGTACCAGCAGATCAAGAGCAGATGATCTGCGAAGCTTTGCGCGAAGCGGGATATCCTGCCGTAATCATTGGGCACATGACCGATGCACCGGGGCTTCGGGTTCAAACCTGATCCAGGATGGCTTCGATCTGCGCTGCTGTTGCAGACAAGCCAGCATGATCCAGCGCCGAAGCATGGATTTTCGCGATAACGTCTGAACTGCGCACTCGGGCAGATTTGGCATATGCAGGATCATAGTGCTGCTCGATCAACGCCTGAGTCAGTGCGCGTTTGTCACCAGCGTCAATCATGTCCAGCCAACCGTCCACCACGTCATGCCCGCGGTGAAACCGCAGCGGGGAAAGGCGGTCGCGCAGGCGGTCAGAGTCCGACAGAACGTCATCATAGGCGGATACCAAGTAGTCCGAACGCGTCTGAACGGAGGCTGTTATCTGGATGCGAGGGGCTTGGCGCAAGGCTGCCCACAGCGTCGGCGGCAGGATCAGAGACCCGATTTTGGACGACTCCGCCTCGACCACCACCGGGCGCGACATGTCCAGACGACATAGCACAGCGGACAGGGCAGACTCGAACGCCTTTTGGCTGGGTTGTCCACCGGGCATATCACCCAGCAAGGACCCACGGTGGTTGGCCAGCCCCTCTAGATCCAGAATCTGAACGCCGCGAGCCGCAAGATGCACTAATAGTTCGGTCTTCGCCGTGCCGGTATATCCGTCCAGCGCGATCAGGTGATGCGGCAGCGGGTCATCATAGAGATACCGTTTCACCAACCGGCGATAGGTGCGATAGCCACCCTCGACCACTTCGGCCCGCCAGCCGATCTGTTGTAGCATCCATGTGAACGAGCCCGATCTTTGCCCGCCGCGCCAGCAGTAGACTAACGGTCGCCATCCTCCCTCATTATGGGACAGGCTGTTCTCGATGTGATTGGCCGCATTCCGAAACACCAGCGCGGCCCCCAGTTTACGGGCCAGAAACGGGCTTTCCTGAACATAGATCGTGCCGACGCGGGCGCGTTCCTCGTTGTCCAAAACGGGAAGGCTGATTGCACCGGGAAGGTGGTCTTCGTCAAATTCCGCCGGGCTGCGCACGTCGATCACCGTGTCAAATTCATGCGCATATAGATCGGGCAAACTGTCGAATTTCAGAACCATGTCAGAGGTCTATCCCGCAAAGCCGTGAATGAAAAGGCAGGGCTAGGTTTCGATCGGTTCAATCAATTCCGGCCCGCTGGCGCGGTTCGAATTCACGGTCGGGCTGACGCGGTGATAGCTGAGGACATCTTCGTCCCCCGGCTGCATCAGACGCGCGGCCCCCTTTCCGGCCTCCCCCAGCCACAGCGGCCAGTCATCGGGTTCCAGAATCAAAGGCATGCGATGATGGATCGCGCTGAGGTGACGGTTGGCCGGCGTCGTGACGATGGCGCAGGTGCCCTGCCGCGCATCTTCAGGCCCCCAATCCTGCCAAACACCGGCAAAGGCAATCGGTGCGTTGTCTTGACGGAAGATGTACCATGGCAACCTGTCGCCTTGTTCCGTCTTGGTCCATTCATAGAACCCCGTCGCGGCGATCAGGCAGCGGCGTTCGCGGCATGCAGCGCGAAAGGCGGGCTTTTCGGCAAGCGTTTCCGCCCGCGCGTTGATCAACAGAGGTCCTGCGTTTTCGCCCTTGTACCAATGGGGCAAAAACCCCCAGCGCAGCGGATCAAGCGTGCGCCCGTTTTCGCCCGCGCGCACCACATGCACCTGATTGGTCGGGCAGACGTTGAAATTCGGCACCGCTGGCAAAGTGTTAGCCGGGCGGGCCGAAAAAAGCTGCGCCATTGCATCGTTGGGAAGTGTTACGGCAAACCGTCCGCACATAGGCCTTGTCCCTTTTTCAGAAATTGTAGGTTAATGTCGCCCGCGCCGATACCGAGTGGAACACCATCAAGCCGTTTCTGACCATAAGACTGAAAAGGCCGCGTCAAACGCGGCCTTTTGGTTTGTTTATCGAAACAGATTTACTTCTGCTTGATCCGCCCATCCAGATAAGGCGTGTAGGGCGCGTTTTCGGCAAGATATTCTGCCGTTACATCGGCCAGATCGGGGCCAAAGTCATAGGCGTTTTTGTCGTCACCCGAGAACATCTTGTAGCCGTCACCGCCATTGCGGACGTAGTTGTTGGTGACCACCAGATAAGTCGCGGCCGGATCGATGGGAACAAACCCGTCTCCGTCGGCAACCATGACCTCAGCGATACGCCCTTCGTTCGGCGCAACGGCCGGGTCCCAGGTGAAGGTCAGGCCAGCAACCTGCGGAAAGCGGCCTTTGACCTCTTCCACCTGGCTGACGCCGTTTTCCAGCGCATCGATGACGCCCTGGCCGCTGATCTCGAAGGTCGACAGCGTGTTCTGGAACGGCAGCACGGTCAGCACTTCGCCCATGGTCACGTCGCCCGGATCGATCGAAGCCCGCAGACCGCCCGAGTTGGCAATCGCAATCTTAACGCCCTGATCCGCGACGCGTGCCAACATTGCGTCGGCCACAAGGTTGCCCATCTGGCATTCCTGAACACGGCAAATAGCGCGGTCGCCTTCGATGGCATCGGCAGAGTTTGCAACCACTTTGTTGCGGATTTCATCCAATGGCACGGCCAGCTCGGCAATACGATCCAAAGCGGCCTGATCCTCGGTGACTGTGTTGTCCATGATCAGCGGCTCGCCAGCAGCCTCGACCACGTTGCCGTCATCGTCAAAGGTCACATTCAGCTCACCCAGAAATTTGCCGTAGGCATAGGCCTGAACGATCTGCACGCCGTTTACCACGGTCGGGTACGGGCCGGCGGCCTTGTCCGAGGTGTTCGACAGGTATGTGTTCGAGTGGCCTCCTACGATCACGTCAACTCCGGTGGTTTCCTGCGCAACGCGCTGATCCACACCGTAGCCCGAGTGGCTGAGAACGATGATCTTGTTGACGCCTTCACCGGTCAGCTTATCCACCTCAGCCTGAACCGCAGGCACCGGGTCCGAGAACGAGATATTCGGACCGGGCGAGGCAAGCTCATCAGTGTCGATAGGTGTCAGGCCGATCAGGCCGATCTTTTCGCCGCCAACTTCGATTACGGTCGATTTCTTGATCTTGTCGGTCAGCAACTCTTCGTCCGCAACATCCGCATTGGACATTAGAACCGGGAAATCGACCGAGTCGATAAAGCCGCGCAGAACCTCGGGGCCGTCGTCGAATTCGTGGTTACCCACCGTCATCGCGTTGTAGCCCAGCTTGTTCATGAACTCGGCCGCGACCTTGCCCTTGTAATAAGTATAGAACAGCGATCCCTGAAACTGGTCTCCGCCATCAACCAGAATCGAGTTTTCGGCACGGCCACGTGCCTCCTCGACTGCAGTGACCAAGCGCGCGGAACCGCCAAAGCACTTGCCTTCGGCATTGTCTTCATCACCGCAACCGCTGTCGTATTTGTTGATCGGCTCAAAACGCGAGTGGAAATCGTTGGTGTGCAGAATCGTCAGTTTGTACTCGGCAAATGCCATGCCTGCGGTCAGGCTGAGCACCGCAGCAGATGTCAAAAGACGGGTGAGCATAGTTTAACTCCCTATTGTTAATTGCGGAGATGTTGCGACGCGCAACGCCGAGAGTCAAAGGGGGAAATCCGGCTTGATTCTACCCGTGGCCCGGTGCATCACGACCGCATGCTGATTTACAAAATTTTTCGGGCCGATGAATGGGCCACGTTACAGGCACAAGGCGCATCAGACGGGGCGCCGATTGATGTCTCTGACGGATATGTTCATTTCTCGACTGCCAAGCAGGCGGCAGAAACAGCCGCCAAACATTTTGCCGGGGTCGAAGGGCTGACCCTGCTGGCGTGTGACGCCGATGTGATGGGCGACGACCTGAAATGGGAGGTTTCGCGCGGTGGCGCGCTTTTCCCCCATCTTTATCGGCAGATCAAAATGACCGATGTTGTCTGGTCGCGCGCCCTGCCCTTTGATGGAACCGCTCACCAGTTTCCCAAGGATATGGAATGACCAATTTTGTCGATCCGGAACGCGCCCAGTTTGAGGCCTTCAAGGACCTTGATCGGGACCACCCGATCGAGATGCTGAACTTGGTGAAGTTCCGCGACGCTGCTGAGTATCCCGCAGGGCACAAACTCGTGGATGCCGGGCTGACCGGCGCGCAGGCTTACGGCAAGTACGGCTCGGAAACCGCTCCGATCATAGCGCGCCTTGGCGCTTCGATCCTGTGGCGCGGCGTGTTTCAGACGACACTGATCGGCCCGCAAAACGAAAACTGGGACGCAGTATTCATCGCCCGCTATCCCACAGCGCACGCGTTTCTGGAAATGGTGACGGACCCGGTTTACCAAATGGCTGTGGTGCACCGCCAAGCCGCCGTCGAAACCTCGCGCCTTATACGATGCGCCCCTACCATTGGCGGAGAGGCATTCGGATGAAACTGACTGAAAAACTGGGGCTGGCAGCCCTGCAACGCATGGATCCTGAGACAGCTCACGGATTATCGATCAAGGCGCTAAAGGCCGGATTGGCCCCCGCGCCGGGTCCAGTGACCTCCAATCGGTTGCGCACCGAAGTGGCGGGATTGGACCTGCCGAATCCCGTTGGCCTGGCCGCAGGATTCGACAAGAATGGTGAGGTTCTTGCGCCTTTGTCCCGCGCAGGGTTCGGGTTTATCGAGGTCGGTGCCGTGACCCCGCGCCCGCAGCCCGGCAACCCGAAACCACGCCTGTTCCGCCTGACCCAGGACATGGCCGCCATCAACCGGTTCGGGTTCAACAACGAAGGCATGGAGGTCATGGCCCGCCGTCTGGCTGACCGCCCAAAGGACGCGGTGATTGGCCTGAACCTGGGTGCCAACAAAGACAGCGACGACCGCCCCGGCGATTTTGCCAAGGTCCTGGCCCATTGCGCCGCGCATCTGGATTTTGCCACGGTCAACGTCTCATCCCCGAATACGGAAAAACTGCGTGATCTTCAGGGCAAGGCGGCCCTGAGTGCGTTGCTAAGCGGCGTGATTGAGACGCGCAACGCACTGCCCCGCCCCTTGCCAATCTTCCTGAAGATTGCTCCGGATCTGACCGAAGGCGAATTGCAAGACATTGCCGATGTGGCCCGCGAAACCGGCGTGGATGCGGTGATTGCCACCAACACAACCCTGTCACGCGATGGTCTGCGCAGTGCCCATAAGGGTGAAGCAGGCGGTCTGTCCGGCGCACCGTTATTCCAGAAATCGACCCGCGTTCTAGCACGTCTTAGCCAGTTGACCGACGGGCAAATCCCGTTGATGGGCGTTGGCGGGATCGGGACGGCAAAGCAGGCTTATGCCAAGATCTGCGCCGGGGCTTCGGCTGTGCAGTTCTATACGGCCATGGTCTATGGCGGCATTTCACTAGCCGCAGAAATAGCCCAAGGTCTGGATGAACTGCTGGCGCAAGACGGGTTCGCTTCGGTCGCAGAGGCCGTTGGCAGCAAAAGAGAGGACTGGCTGTGATTGAATATTGGCATAACCCGCGCTGTTCAAAATCTCGCACAGGTCTGGCGTTGCTGGAAGAAAAAGGTGCGACCGTCAAGGTTCGCAAATATCTGGCGGATGCGCCGTCGGCTGATGAGCTGCGCGCGGTGTTGTCCCAATTGGGAATTTCGGCCATCGAGATGATGCGGACAGGCGAAAAGCGGTTCAAGGAACTGGGCCTGTCAAAAACGACACCCGAGGACGAGCTGATCCAGGCTATGGCGGAAAACCCCATCCTGATCGAGCGTCCTCTGGCCATTGCCGGCGACAAGGCCGCGATTGGTCGTCCGCCCGAAAACCTGCTGTCGCTGCTTTAA
This sequence comes from Ruegeria sp. CDSB086, assembly GCF_059611065.1. Classification (NCBI taxonomy): domain Bacteria; kingdom Pseudomonadati; phylum Pseudomonadota; class Alphaproteobacteria; order Rhodobacterales; family Roseobacteraceae; genus Ruegeria; species Ruegeria sp. CDSB086. The sequence goes on from NZ_JBXWOV010000003.1 coordinate 447,833, forward strand.
GCGATCTGCGCTTCCAGCTTAGGGTAACGCCATCCCAACGTGACCCCGCGCACGATGTTCAGGACCATCAGCGCGGCCCAAAGCCCATGATTACCGAACGTCGGCACCAGCAGGAACAGGGCCACCACATAGATCGCGACGGACTGGATCATCGCCTGCCGCATGGCGCGGGTCCAGGTCGCCCCGATATAGATACCGTCGAACATCCAGCTGGCTACGCCGATCATCGGCGCAAGGGCCGCCCAGAGCAGAAACTCGCGCGCGGCAACCCGTACTTCGGGTGAGGTTGACATCAGATCAATCAGGGATGGTCCGGTCAGAAAAAACACAAGACCCAGGGCAAACGCACCTCCGACGCCCCATTGCGAGGCCATGATCGACGCGCGCCGTACCTGGGCCCGATCACGCGCGCCGACCGCACTGCCCACCAGCGCCTCGGCAGAGAAGGCGAAACCGTCCAAGGCAAAAGCCGTGATCTCAAGAAATTGCAGCAGCACCTGATTTGCCGCCAGATTGACGTCCCCCAGATCGGAACCAACAAACAAAAAAGTGGTAAATGCGCCGGTCAAAAGCACCGAACGCACCATTATGTCGCCGTTCACCTGCATCATTCGGCGCAGACGCGCTGGGTCAAAGATCCTGGGCCAGTCGCGCCACTGATTTCCAGCGAAAGCGTCGTGGCACAACCAGAGACCAAGCGCCAACCCGGTCCATTCGGCGATCAGCGTCGCGATGGCGACACCTTCGACGCCCCAGCCAAGGCCAAGAACAAACCAGAGATCCAGAACGATGTTCAGCCCGTTCATCCAGATCTGCAAAACAAACACACCCTTGGTGCGCTCTACCGCGATCAGCCAGCCCGTGACGGCAAAAAGCGCAATCGTTGCCGGGGCACCCCAGATACGGATCTCCAGATAGGCGCGGGTCAGAGATTCAACCTCGGGACTGGCTGGAGACAGGGCGAACGCCCCCCAGAACAACCAGACTTGTGTCAGGATAAAGAACAAACCTGCCGCGCCGCCCAACAATAGCCCGCGCATCAGCAAGGCTCCGGTTTCCGCCGTGTCCCCTGCACCACGTGCCTGGGCAGCAAGACCGGTTGTCCCCATACGCAAGAACCCGAACACCCAGTAGATGGTCGCTAGAATAACGGCTCCCATGCCGACCGCACCGATTGGGGCCGCCTGACCCAACTGCCCCACGACACCAGTATCCACCGCCCCCAGAATTGGCACCGTCGCATTGGACAATACGATCGGCGCTGCAATCCGGAGCACCCGCTTATGCGTAATGGGTGCCGAAGCGTCCTGCATAGCTTTCTATTTTCCGTCGGTAGTGGGCCGCGGCATCAGGAAATGCCCCGAAGCCTGTGCAAAGAGCTTCGCGTGATTGTCCTGCCAGGCCTCGACCCGGACAGAGGCATAGCGACGCCCGGCCCGACTGATGAACGCGCGCGCATAAGCATCACGCGGCAGGCCTGACCGCAGATAGTCGACGGTGAAATCGACGGTCTTTGGAAAACGTACTTTTTCGTAGTCGGCGATATCACTGGCATTCAGTTCCCCGCTTTCGATCTTGGGCAGCAAGAACTCCCAACTCAGCGTGATGACGGCCGTGACTTCTAGAAACGCCGCCGTGACGCCGCCATGCAATGCGGGCAGTAACGGATTACCGATCAGTTTCTGGTCAAAGTTCAAAACACCAGTCAGTTCATCACCGCGGCGATCAAAGCCGATGTCGAGGAACCGAATGTAGGGCACACCATCGACAATCGCGTTCAACGCCGCATCCCGGCGTTGTTTTACGACCTGGACGGGTTCCGGGCGAGTACGCGCCATTACAGACCCTCCACCGTGAATGACCCTGCCGCTGTGGCCACTGGAAGACCTTCGTCTTCGTCCATCGCCGTCGCGCGCACAAAGGCGACGTTCCGTGTGATGTGGTAGCATGTCGCCTGGGTCGTTATCGTCTGTCCCGGTGTTGCCGCCCGCATATAGTCGATCCTCAGGTCAATTGTCGCCGTACCCCCTGGGGCCGACGGATGGCTCATGACGGCGGCACCACAACAGGTATCCAGTGCGGCGAAAACAGCGCCGCCATGAATCACCCCGGTGCGCGGATCGCCAACAAGCTCTTTGCTGTACGGCATTGTAATACCCGCTTCGCCATTTCCGATTGAGGTCAGCTTCAGACCCAACGCCCTTGCATGCGGGATCGCCTCGATGAACTGGCGCGCAATTGCGGCTTTGTCGACCATGTACTTGAATCCGTTCTTTTGGTTTATCCCTTTATGAGCCCGTGTCCGCCAAAAGAGCAAGCCCGCCGGTTGCGCTTGCCGCTGACAGAACATAGGCTGCGCCAGAGGAGATCAGGAATGTCCGACAACCGTTTGTCATTCAAAGAGATGTGCGCCGAGTACGATGTGACTCCACGTACCCTGCGCTACTATGAGTACATCGAATTGCTGCAACCCGATCGGGAAGGCAGATCGCGATATTATGGTCCGCGGGAATGCGCACGCATGACTTTGATCCTGCGCGGCCGCAAATATGGGTTTTCGCTGGAAGATATCCGGCAGTGGCTGCTGATCTATGAAAATGAAGGCAACGAGATCCAAATGCGTGCATTTGTCGACGTCGCGGATAAGCAGATCGTCGAACTGAACCAGCAAAAACAGCAATTGGACGAGGCAATTGATGCCCTGACCGAGATGCGCGACCAGACTGCCAAATCGCTCGAGTGATTCCGTTGGCGCACCATCGCGCACTCAAAAAATGAAGCGAATCTCGCACACTTCGGCCATGCCTTAAGGTGTGTTGGGTCGCTCTGCGGGAATTGGCACCCACAAATTCCGTTACGTTAATTCCGAAAAAGTCGGAAATCCGCGACTTGACGCGCGCGGAAGTTACGTAAACTTCTGTTGTGACGCAGCGTTCACATTACGTGAACGTCATCTACATGTTGTAACGTGCGCATCGACTGCGCAACTGACTTTCATTGACGCCAGTGACGAGAGTGCTGAAACCATGACCGAAGATCTGATGACCATCCGAGAAATGTGCGAGACATATGATGTCACGCCCCGCACGTTGCGGTTTTACGAGGCCAAAGAGCTTTTGTTTCCGATCCGCGAAGGTCAGAAACGGCTGTTCACCAAAAGTGATCGTGCCCGCCTGAAACTCATCCTGCGCGGCAAGCGCTTTGGGTTCAGCCTTGAAGAAATACGCCAGCTTCTGGACCTTTACCATGTCGGCGACCAACAGATGACTCAGATATCACGCACCTATGAAATTGCGTGCGAGCGCCTGGAAGATATGGAAGCGCGCCGTGAGGAACTGACCCAGGCGATCGACGATCTGAAAGAACAGTTGCGCTGGGGCGAGAAAGTCATCGCCTCGGTCAAACAAGACAAAAAGGCTGCCGAGTAACCCCCTCGCCTGCCTACCACCCGGACATATGAATTAAAGGGAGCTTCACATGCCCGTCTACAACGCGCCAACCAAAGATACGCAGTTCATTCTGCACGACGTACTGAAAATCTCGGACTCCGACGTTCCGGGGTACAACGAGCTTGAAGCCGAATTCACAGGCGCCGTTCTGGAAGAAGCAGGCAAAGTGGCCACCAATGTTCTGCACCCGCTGAACGTGGTTGGGGACACCGAAGGATGCCGATTGGAAAACGGTATCGTATACACGCCCACCGGGTTCAAAGACGCTTTTGAGCAGATGAAAGAAGGTGGCTGGACTGGCCTCGACATGCCGGAAGAGTATGGCGGCCAGAACATGCCATACGTCCTGGGCACCGCCGTTGGTGAGATGTTCTCGGCTGCGAACCAGGCATTCGTGATGTATCAGGGCCTGACGCACGGCGCGGCGTCAGCGATCCTGGCGCACGGAACCGACGAACAGAAAGACAAATACCTGCCCAATATGGTCAGCTGCGAATGGACCGGCACCATGAACCTGACGGAACCGCATTGCGGCACCGATCTGGGCCTGATGCGCACCAAAGCAGAACCGCAGGGCGACGGCAGCTATAAGATTTCGGGCCAAAAGATTTTTATCTCGTCCGGCGATCACGACATGGCTGACAACATCATCCACCTGGTGTTGGCCAAGATCCCCGGCGGCCCCGAAGGCATCAAGGGCGTCTCCCTGTTCATCGTGCCCAAGTTCATCGTCAATGAAGATGGCACGCCGGGCGAGCGTAACGGTGTTTCGGTCGGCAAGATCGAAGAGAAGATGGGTATCCACGGCAACTCGACCTGCGTCATGAACTATGACGAAGCCACCGGGTGGCTGCTGGGCGAAGAGCACAAAGGCATGCGTGCCATGTTCACCATGATGAACGAAGCGCGTCTGGGTGTGGGCATGCAGGGTCTGTCTCAGGCAGAGGCCGCGTACCAGAACGCCGTCGAATATGCCAAAGACCGCCTGCAGGGTCGTGATGTAACTGGTGTAAAGAACCCGGACGGCCCCGCCGATCCGCTGATCGTGCACCCGGACATCCGCCGCAACCTGATGGATCAGAAAAGCTTCACCGAAGGTGCGCGCGCGTTCATCCTGTGGGGCGCGACCATGATCGACAAAGCGCACCGGTCAGACGACAAAGATGCGGACGGACTGATCTCGCTGCTGACACCGGTCATCAAAGGCTTCCTGACCGATCAGGGCTATGACATGACTGTTCAGGCACAGCAGGTCTATGGCGGCCATGGCTACATCGAAGAATGGGGCATGTCGCAATACACCCGCGACGCCCGGATCGCGATGATCTACGAAGGTGCTAATGGCGTTCAGGCGCTGGACCTTGTCGGTCGTAAGCTGGCGCAAGACGGCGGCAAGCACGTCATGGCGTTCTTCGACATGGTCAAGACCTTCTGCAAAGACAACGCTGGTAAAGACGAAGCCTATGACAAGGCCTTCATCGAACCGCTGAAGGCTGCGTCCAAAGACCTGCAGGCCGCTGGCATGTACTTCATGCAGGAAGGCATGAAGAACCCCAACAATGCTCTGTCCGGTTCTTATGACTTCATGCACATGTTTGGACATGTCTGCCTGGGCCTGATGTGGGCGCAGATGGCCAAAGCCGCGCAAGATGCGCTGGATGGCGGCGCGTCGGACAAAGAGTTCTACGAGACCAAGATCAACACCGGGCGCTTCTACATGGCGCGCCGCCTGCCTGCTACAGGCATGCATCTGGCACGCATCCAGACGGGCGCGGACACGGTCATGGCTCTGGACGCGGCGAACTTCTGATCTCAGTCTGGGTCCGGGCGATATTGCCCGGACCCAGCTTACCGGAGGAACCACATGCCAAAGCGTTTTCGACTAACCCGCCGCTTTCCCGTCGCAATGACCGAAGACGGATATCGCAAGCTCAAAGCGTTCGCGCGTGATGCTGGATTGGACGAAGGAGAGGCGCTGTCGTTTCTGTTCGAGAATTTCAACAGCGTGATCAACGAGGACAACCTGACCCATCGCCTGCGAATCTTCAATTCCGAGTTGGATGACCGCAAGCGTTAAACACTACAGCCACCTTCACTCAGGTGGGCGTGTTTTCAGCAAGACAATGCCCTTTGGCGCACAGCCAAGCGGATCGTCTTTCTCGAAATACGCGAGTTTCAACTTCGCACCGTACGCCTTGGGAGGGGCGATCGCATGACAATCGAACTTCATTGCTTCGGAGAAAGCGGAAACAGCTACAAGGCTGCCTTGGCCCTGGAAATGTCCGGGCTGGACTGGGAGCCGGTTTTTGTAGACTTCTTCAAAGGCGTGACACGTACTCCCGAATACCGCGCCGAAGTCAATGAAATGGGCGAAGCGCCCGTGCTGGTCGATGGCGATTTCCGAACCAGCCAATCGGGTGCCATTCAGGCCTATGTGACTGAGAAATCCGGCAAGTTCGGCGGCAAGAGCCGGGATGAGAACTACGACGTTCTTCGCTGGGTGCTGTGGGACAATCACAAGCTCAGCTCAATGGCTGGCTTGACCCGTTTCCTGATCAACTTTCTGCCGGAACAGCACCGAAATCCTGATGTAATTGCCTTCAATCAAGGTCGCCTCAAAGCGGCTTATGACGTTCTGAACACTCATCTTGAAGGTCGCGATTGGATTGTTGGTAATGACGTCACGAATGCCGATCTCAGCTGCTGCAGTTATCTGTACTATCCTGAACCATTCGGCTTTGACCGTGCCGACTGGCCCCATATCGACGCCTGGCTGACCCGCTTGTCGGAACAGCCAGGCTGGAAACACCCCTATGACCTGATGCCCGGCAAACCGTCGGATCGAGCTTAAGGAGAGACCCCATGACCGAAGCTTATATTTATGACGCCCTGCGCACCCCGCGCGGCAAGGGCCGCAAGGATGGCAGTCTGCACGAGGTAACCTCGGTACGCCTGTCCGCCCTGACCCTGAATGCGATGAAAGAGCGCAACAATCTGGAAGGCCACGCCGTTGAGGACGTGATCTGGGGAAATGTCACGCAAGTGATGGAACAAGGCGGCTGTCTGGCACGCTCGGCTGTTCTGGCCTCGGACCTGGACCAGTCGATCCCCGGTCTGGCGATCAACCGTTTCTGTGCGTCCGGCATGGAAGCGGTGAACCTGGCAGCAAACCAGGTCAAAGGCGGCGCTGGCCAGGCGTACATCGCAGGTGGCGTGGAAATGATGGGACGCGTTGCCATGGGCAGCGACGGCGCAGCGATTGCCGTTGATCCCTCGCTGGCGATGGACACCTATTTCGTGCCACAGGGAATCTCGGCCGATATCATCGCGACCGAATATGGCTTTAGCCGTGATGACGCAGACGCGTTGGCGATGGAATCGCAACGCCGAGCCGCGGAAGCATGGGCAGACAACCGCTTTGAGAAATCGGTTATCACCATCAAAGATCAGAACGGCCTGACCATTCTGGACCGCGACGAATACATGCGCCCCGGCACTGACATGCAAAGCCTTGGTGGCCTGAACCCGGCCTTCCAGATGATGGGCGAACAGATGCCCGGCTTCGACAAGGTGGCCATGCTGAAATACCCGCATCTGGAAAAGATCAACCACATCCACCACGCGGGCAACAGCTCGGGCATCGTGGACGGTGCTGCGGCGGTTCTCATCGGCAACAAGGAATTCGGTGAGAAATACGGCCTCAAGCCACGTGCCCGCATCAAAGCGACTGCCAAGATTGGCACCGATCCGACCATCATGCTGACTGGCCCGGTACCGGTGACCGAGAAGATTCTGGCCGACAACGGAATGAAGATCAGTGATCTGGACCTGTTCGAAGTGAACGAAGCTTTTGCCTCAGTCGTTCTGCGGTTCCAGCAGGCGTTTGATGTCGACCCCGGTTTGGTCAACGTCAACGGCGGTTCGATCGCCATGGGCCACCCGCTGGGCGCAACCGGTGCGATGATCATCGGCACTCTGCTGGATGAACTGGAGCGTCAGGACAAGGAAACCGGTCTGGCCACGCTCTGCATTGCATCCGGTATGGGTGCAGCGACGATCATCGAGCGCGTCTGATGCCCAAGCTGGATCTCTCTCAGATCCCGTTTCAGGGTGGCTCGGCCTATCCCGGCAAACTGGCCGAGGCGACCGCAGGTCGTTTCGTCCAGCGTGTGGGCGATGCAGGCGGGCTGTCCCAATACGGGGTCAACATCGTGCGGTTGGAACCGCAAGGCATGTCTTCGCTGCGCCATTACCACATGGAGCAGGACGAATTTGCCATCATGCTCAGCGGCACCTGCGTGCTGATCGATGACGATGGTGAGCATGAGATGCAGCCCGGCGATTGCGCCGCTTGGCCCGCAGGTGAGGCCAACGGCCACCACCTTGTGAACAAAACCGATGCGCCCGCGACCTTTCTGGTGGTGGGCACACGGACCCCGACCGAGACCGGCTATTACAGCGACATAGACATGATGGTGAAGGATGATGAGAACGGATTCGCCTTCACCCGCAAAGATGGCAGCCCGCTGACGGCTGACCAGATTGGAGATGACAATGACTGATTTCACTCTGAGCAAAGACGCAGACGGCGTCGCCATTATTACCTGGGACGTGCCCGGGAAAACCATGAACGTGATGTCCTTTGACGGGCTGGCGCAACTGAGCGATCTGGTCGATCAGGCGCTGGCTGATGAAGACGTCAAAGGGATCGTTATCACATCCGGTAAGGAAGGCTCCTTTGCAGGCGGCATGGACCTGAACCTGCTGGCCGTGATGAAGGAACAGGCGGGCGACAACCCGGCAAAAGGCTTGTTCGAGGGCACGATGCAGATGCACGCCCTACTGCGCAAGATCGAGATGGCGGGCATGGACCCCAAGACCAAGAAGGGCGGCAAGCCGATTGCGACCGTTCTGCCCGGCACTGCCGCAGGCATTGGCATGGAACTGCCGCTGTCTACGCATCGCATATTTGCGGCCGAAAACCCCAAGGCCAAATATGGCCTGCCCGAGATCATGGTCGGCATCTTCCCCGGCGCGGGCGGCACCACCCGGATGGTCCGCAAGGTTGGCGCGATTGCCGCCGCTCCGCTGCTGCTGGAAGGCAAAATGCTGGACGTCAAGAAAGCCAAGGGCGCGGGTTATATTGACGAGATCGCAGCCGACCCAATGGCCGCAGCCAAGGAATGGGTGCTGAACGCCAAGGACGCGGATATCGTCAAACCCTGGGATGCGAAGGGCTATAAGATGCCCGGCGGTGCCCCCTACCACCCAGCCGGTTTCATGAACTTTGTCGGCGCGTCGGCGATGGTGAACGGCAAAACCCAAGGCGCCTTCCCTGCGGCTAAGGCTCTGCTGAGTGCAGTTTACGAAGGCGCACTGGTCGATTTCGACACCGCGCTGAAGATCGAAGCGCGCTGGTTTACATCTGTTTTGATGAACCCGTCGTCGGGTGCGATGATCCGGTCGCTGTTCCTGAACAAGGAAGCGTTGGAAAAAGGCGCTGTGCGTCCGGCGGGCGTACCCGATCAGCGGGTCAAGAAGATCGGCGTTCTGGGCGCGGGCATGATGGGTGCCGGTATCGCGCTGGTCTCAGCTCAGGCCGGTATGGAAGTGGTTCTGATCGACCGTGACCAAGAGGCCGCGGATAAAGGCAAGGCCTACACCGAGAGCTACCTGGACAAGGGTATGAAGCGCGGCAAGGTCACCGCTGAGAAGAAAGAGGCCATGCTGGGTCGCATCACTGCGACGCCGGATCTGGACAACCTCAAGGGCTGCGACCTGATCATCGAAGCCGTGTTTGAAGACGTCGGCGTAAAGGCCGAGATGACCAAGAAGGTCGAGGCGATCATCCCTGAGGATTGCATCTTTGCCTCGAACACCTCGACCCTGCCGATCTCGGATCTGGCCAAGGCGAGCGTGCGCCCGGATCAGTTCATCGGGATTCACTTCTTCTCACCGGTCGAGAAGATGTTCCTGGTCGAGATCATCAAGGGCAAGGAAACCGGTGATCGCGCGGTGGCCAAGGCGCTGGACTATGTCCGCCAAATCCGCAAGACGCCGATCGTGGTCAACGACGCACGCTTCTTCTACGCCAACCGCTGCATCATCCCCTATATCAACGAAGGTTTGCGCATGATCACCGAGGGCGTCAGCCCTGTGCTGATTGACAACGCCGCGCGTCAGCTGGGCTTCCCCGTTGGGCCGATCCAGCTGAACGATGAAACCTCGATTGATCTGGGCGCCAAGATTGCACGCGCCACCAAAGCCGCGATGGGCGATGCCTATCCGGAAAACCCGGGCGATGATCTGATCTTCTGGATGGAAGAACAGGGCCGTCTGGGCCGCAAGGCAAACGCGGGCTTCTTCGACTATGACGAAAAAGGCAAGCGTACCGAGTACTGGATGGGTCTGCAGGAGAAATACCCGCATGCCGAGGACCAGCCTGACCTGATCGAAGTGCAGGAGCGACTGATGTTCGCGCAGGTTCTGGAAGCGGTCCGCGCGCTGGAAGAAGGCGTTCTAGAGGACATCCGCGAAGGCGACGTGGGTGCGATCCTTGGCTGGGGCTTTGCGCCATGGTCGGGTGGTCCGCTCAGCTGGCTGGACATCATTGGCACGCCCTACGCCGCCGAGCGTTGCGACCAGTTGACGGCACAGTATGGTGAACGTTTCGCCTGCCCGCCGCTGCTGCGTGAGATGGCTGAGAAAGGCCAGAGCTTCTATGGTCGCTTTGACCCCGAAGCAAAAGTTGCCTAAAAAATAGACGCTGGTGCGGGTTACCGCGCCAGCGCCATTCTTTAATTAATAGCTTTAAATAAATTAGAATATCGGAGCAGGCCGCCCCGGCCGCCCGGGACGTCGCGCGCCCATAACAGGCCGCGCTGGAAATATCGGGTTCTGCATGATCGGCGCCGGTAGCGCGCCCAGTGAGTTTGCAAGCACTGCTATATCCCTGCTATGCGCGACCATGTCGATCAGATCTTCGGTCCGCTCAGCATCGACCACCTTGTAAGAGGCGTTCGCGGGCCGGCTGTTCGACCCAAAGCGGCCCGCAGGACAAAAGGCGCGCAGGCCGCCCTCAATGTAGATCACTTCGTCTTGCTCAAAGAACAACGAACAAACCTCAAACAGCAATGATGGCGCGCTGGACGAAAGCCGGAACGTACCGCTGAGAACCCGCGCAGGGACCACGGGCATGCTGATCGGCAGCGTGATCGGACCCCGGTTCAATTTGGTATTATCCAACGCCACGCCCTGCTCTGGCATCAACCAGACCGGATCGCCATTATACAAAGTGTTTGACGGCACACGGACCGGCAGGTTTTCCGCTTTGGTCTCACTGGCAGGGATTGCGATGCAATCGGTCGCAACCCGCGAGACTGCCCTGAACGCGTTGTCCATCGTTCGGATCAGATCGCCTGCTTGCAGTCCTTCAACAGGCTGCCAACCGCGATCCGTCGCGATCTTAGTTCCGTGGACAAAACCACCCCGACGCGCGTTCAGCGAAACCGCAGGGTTGTCCTGCACTTGATGGTTCGGAACGGCCTCATAACTCAAAACACTCTGTACTTTTAACACGTGTCGCACCCACTTCTGACACAAAACAACTACTCATAACGACTAGCACAACTTAAACATGGCCGACTTTGTTTAGACACATTGCTGCCCAATTTGCGTTCTTAAAGCCGTGAAAAACAACAATTCTTTGAACAACACTGCGCAATTGGGAAATATTGGCAGGTTTTTGGAAACTATAATGACCACCAGCGCTTATCCGTGCGGCCGAATCTGTCGGAGCCCGTCGATTGAAATCGCCCGGGTCATGTTACACCCATCGGGGTCAGGTCTGAATGATCCCCGCTTGCCCTCTCAAAACAATAAGCTGGCCTCAGGATACGGCTAAACCGGTTCTGGCCGAGCAGCCTCGCGCCCTGCACGCCATCCCAACAGGGCACCAGCGATTGCGATCAAGCCAATCCCAGCAATCTGCATCGGCCCGATTGCCTGCCCGAAGGCCGCAAAAGCAAAGAGCGGACCAAAGATCATGACCGAGTACTCAAAGACCGCGACATAGGACGGCTCGCCCACCTGATAGGCCTTGATCAACATGAAGACGGCAATCGTGGAACCAACCGCCTGTATTGCGATCCACAACAATGCGGGCTGCATCTGCCAGACCCAACCCCGCGCGGCGAAACCGTCGGGACCATCCGGCGCGGCCACCGGAATCAGCTCGAGAACCAGAAGACCGATCCCCCCGGCTGCCCCCAGCGTGATGATCATCGCGGCCAACAGAGCGACGGTGCTTTCATCCGAACAGTGGCTGCGCGTGATAACGGCACTCAACGCGTAGAACAGGCCCCCGGCGACCGGCAACAGGCTGCGGGTATCGAAATCATAGGGGTCAAGCTGCAGCACGCACAGGATCCCTGCAAACCCCAGCAAAACCGCAACGATACGCCAAGGACCAATCCGTTGTTTCATTGCCAAGGCCGAGATCAACAGGACAAAGATCGGCGACGTGAACAACCCGGCCAGCGCCTGCGCAATCGGCATGACCGCAAGCGACGCGAAATAGAACAACATGGCCAGGGTGATCAGTACGCTGCGCAGAATCACCGGGCCAAATCGTTTCGGGCGCATACTGCCCAGCCCCAATAGCGACAGACCAAAGATCAGCGGCAACATCAGCAACGCGCGGCTCAGGTGGAATTGCCACAGGCCAACCGTTTCCGCCAACAGGATCACTACGTTGTCTATCACGCCGATGATCGCCATCGCGCTGATCATCAGCACCGATGCCAGTATCGGTGACGTCTGAGTGTCCGCCTGCATCATTCACCTCAGCATAACAGTGGAGCACGACAGGCCGATCCTTCGCGCGCTGTTGTATCCAGCACATTTACTGCAGACGGCGCAACTGGTTTGCGCCCTTTGAATTTACCATGTTAAGCTGGGGCAAAATAATAACGAGCAAACTTCACCTTGATGACGGCTCTGAAACAGTACGAACGGATCGAAGCCACCGGTCTGTGGCGCCCCTCGCCCGACGTGCAGCGGCGCGAGGTTGTGGTGTCGATTGGCGAAGCAACGCTGACGATTTCTGATTTCAACGATCGGGCATTGACGCATTGGTCATTGGCTGCGCTGGAGCGACAGAACCCAGGACTTTATCCCGCAATCTTCAACCCGGACGGAGACCCCGACGAAACGCTGGAGCTGGAGGAAACCGAGACGACGATGATCGCGGCGATCGACCGTTTGCAAAAGGCAATTGATCGGTCGCGCCCGCATCCCGGGCGGTTGCGTTGGCTTAGTGTTGCGGGAGTGGTTGCTGCAGTTGCCGCACTATTGCTGCTTTGGGTTCCGGCCGCACTGCAAAACCACGTCGTTTCTGTTGTCCCCGAGATCAAGCGATACGATATCGGGGATGCGATCCTGCACCGGATTGAACGGGTTTCGGGTGTTTCGTGCACCTCAGAGGATGCACAGGCTGCGTTGGACCAACTGGCAGCCCGAACCGGAGTGCGAGAGGTCGTTATTCTGCCCGCCGGGGTGCAAACAAGCCTCGGCCTGCCTGGTGGGATCATTCTGTTGAACCGCTCATTGGTTGAAGATCACGAGGACCCATCCATCGCCGCCGGTTACATCATCGCCGAACGCGCGCGGGCTGCCGCACAGGATCCCTTGGACGAGGTACTGGACCGAACCGGCCCAACCACGGCATTCCGCCTGCTAACAACCGGAGAGCTGACGCCCGAGATCGTTGACGCCTATACCGAACAGGTCTTGTCAGAACCGCGCCCAACTTTGCCCTACCAAGCTTTGCTAGAAGTTTTCGCCCAGGCGGCGCTGCCTTCAACGCCGTATGCCTATGCTGTGGATGTCACGGGGGAAGACACTCTCGGCCTGATCGAGGCCGACCCGATGGCCGGACGCCCGCTGCCACAAGTGCTGCCGGACCGCGATTGGGTCCGGCTGCAGAATATCTGTGGCGAGTAAACCGATTACTTGGTGCCAAACATCCGGTCGCCGGCATCGCCCAACCCAGGCATGATATACCCTTTTGAGTTCAGCTCGCGATCCAGCGACGCCGTGACGATGTTCACGTCAGGATGCGCCTCTTTCATGCGGGCGACGCCTTCAGGCGCGGCCAACAGGCAGAGGAAACGGATATCCGTCGCCCCGGCTTCTTTCAGCAAATCAATCGCCGCAGCCGAGCTGTTGCCGGTTGCCAGCATCGGATCAACCGCGATGACCAGCCGATCCTTCAGACCTTCAGGCGCTTTGAAGTAGTATTGCACAGGCTTCAGGGTTTCTTCGTCGCGGTACAGCCCGACAAACCCGACACGGGCCGAGGGAACCAGTTCCAGCACCCCGTCCAGCATTCCGTTGCCCGCACGCAGGATCGACACCAGAGCCAGTTTTTTACCGGCCAGAATGGGGGCGTCCATTTCCTCCATTGGGGTTTCGATGTGGCGGGTGGTCAGCTTCAGTTCACGCGTGACCTCATAGGCCAGCAACAGGGTGATTTCGCGCAGCAGCTGTCGGAAAACAGCGGTCGAGGTGCCCTTGTCCCGCATGAGCGTCAGTTTGTGCTGCACCAGCGGGTGGTCAACGACGGTCAGGTGTTCGCTCATGTTCTCTCCAGTCTTTTCTTGACCCGTTCGCGGGTTTCATCATCGCAGAAGGCCGCATTCAGGGCTGTGTCGTTCAGGGCCGCAAAATCCTCGGCGTCCCAGCCAAAGGCCTGATGCAGCATCTCATATTCGCGCCGCATGGTGGTATGGAAAAACGGCGGGTCGTCGGTGGAAACTGTGACGTTCACACCTTGATCGCGCAACCGGGCAATCGGATGTGCCGCAAAATCGGGGAACAGGCCCAGAACCACGTTGGAACCGGGGCAGACTTCAAGCGTGACTTCGCGGTCGACAAGTTCCCGGATCAGATCGTCGTCCTCGATGGCCCGCACGCCGTGGCCGACCCGTTCGACACCGAGGTCCCGAACAGCATCGCGTACGCTTTCGGGCCCGCCGAACTCTCCGGCATGGGTGGTCAGGCGCAACCCAGCTTCGCGGGCGCAGTCAAAGGCCCATTTGTAATCGCCCTGCGTCCCGACACCCTCATTGCCGCCCATTCCGAACCCGGTGATCCATTCGCCGGCGGTTTCTGCTGCGCAATAGGCGCTTTGTTTCGCCTGTTCGGGTCCGAAATGTCGGACGCACGTGACAACGCCGCGCAGGGTAATATCGAACTTGCGCTCGGCCTCGTCTGCCGCATCCTGAATGGCGTTCAGATAGTCACGCCAGGCGTGTACATCCCCGCCGCCGCAGAAATCAGGGCTGAGGAAAGTTTCCGAATAGACCACCCCATTCGCAGCACTCTCCTCCAGAATGGCCAAGGTCAGGCGACGGAAATCCTCGGGTGATTTAAGCACCTCGCAGGCGGCCTCGTAGACACTGAGAAAGTGGGCGAAGTCGCGGAAGTCATAACTACCGTCTGATTTAAAGATACCGCTCAGGTCTATGCGTTTTTCATGCGCAAGCTGGCGGATGAATTCAGGCGGTGCTGCCCCTTCATGGTGCAGGTGCAACTCGATTTTGGGTAGGTCTGCGACGGTCATAGAAAACTCTTCCCCGGCCCTTGTGCCGGAATGTTCAGATGGTGTGCGATACTTGCGGCGACATCGGCAAAATCGACGGCCCCGATTTGGCCCGTGCCTTGCCCCGCGATCAGAACGGGCACCTGTTCGCGCGTGTGGTCAGTTCCGATCCAACTGGGGTCATTGCCGTGATCGGCGGTCAGCAACATCAGATCGCCTGGGCGCAGCTTGTTCAGGATCAAACCGATCTCGCGGTCGAACCATTCCAAGGCGCGGGCATAGCCGCTGATATCACGGCGGTGGCCATAGAGGCTGTCGAATTCAACAAAATTCGCAAAGGTCAGGCTGCCTTCTTCGGCCTGATCGACCAAATCGGACAAGTGGCCCATCAACTCGGCATCCGACCCTTTGCGTAGCGTGTCGATCCCTTGCATCGAGAAGATGTCACCGATCTTGCCCACCGCATGGACGCGGCGTCCTGCATCCTGCACCCAATTGGTCAAGACCGGCGCCGGCGGCAGAATGGCAAAATCCTTTCGGTTGGTGGTGCGGGTAAAGCCCTGATCGGGTGAGCCTGTGAAAGGTCGCGCGATGACCCGACCCACTTTCATCTCATGCAACCGCGGGGCAAGCGCCTTGCACATGTCCAGCAGGCGGTCGAGGCCAAAGCTCTCCTCATGTGCCGCGATCTGGAAAACGCTGTCAGCGGAGGTGTAGCAGATCGGCCAACCGGTCCGCATATGCTCGGCCCCCAAATCGGCGATAATGGTCGTGCCCGAGGCGTGACAATCACCCAGAATACCGTCTGTTCCAGCCGCCTGGGCCGCAGCCCAGCTTAAGTCGGCGGGGAAGGTTGGCGTGGTATCCGGGAAATAATGCCAATCCCACGGCACCGGCAGACCGGCCAGCTCCCAGTGGCCCGAAGGCGTATCCTTGCCCAGTGAATGCTCTCTCGCGCACCCCCAGCGCCCAGACGGATCGACCTCCAACCCCGGCGTTTCCGACCCCGATGCCAACCGCGTTGCGGCCCCCAGTCCCAGCGCATCCAAGTTTGGCAGGCACAGTGGGCCTGAGCGCCCGTCTTCAGCCCGCCCTTCGGCGCAGGCCTGTGAAATATGGGCCAGTGTGTTTGCACCAGTGTCCGACACATCGCCATTAAAGAACCGATCAGCATCCGGCGCGCCGCCGATGCCAACCGAGTCCATCACCACAAGAAACACGCGGGTCACGGCGTAATCCTTTCGTGGACAAGAGTGGGCTCTGCCGGGGCATCGGCACCTACCGTGATCGCGCTGAGAACGCTCTGGGCGGCCCGCCGCGCGGCATCCTCCCGCGAAGCGTGGATTACCGCCAAAGGCGCGCCCTTCTCGACTTTGTCGCCCAGCCGGACGATGTCAGACAGACCCACGGCCGGGTTAATGACGTCGTCTTCAACCTGCCGTCCGCCGCCCAGTGCAACAACTGTCAGGCCCAGCGCCTCACCGTTAATGGCAGTGATGTGTCCGTTGGTCGGTGCCGGAACTTCAAGGATCACGCTGGCCTCTGGCAAGTACCGGGACCAGTTTTCAACAAACTGCAGCGGCGCGCCTACGGCTGCCATCATACGCCCAAAGCGTTCCGCCGCGCGACCGTCGCGGATGACATCCGTGATCTTGTCGCGCCCTTCTTCGGCGGTTGCGAACATCCCGGCATCCGCCAGCAGAACCCCGCCCAACTCGGCCGAGATTTCGGCCAGCGGGGCATAGGGGTCTTGCGTCATGACCTTCATCACCTCGGCCACTTCCAACGCATTGCCCAGCGCAGGCGCCAAAGGTTGGTGCATATCGGTGATGACCGCCGAGGTCCGGCAACCTGCTGCATTCGCAGTTTCCGACAGGGCCTTTGCCAGTTTGCGCGCATCCTCCAGCGTCTTCATAAACGCGCCGCTGCCGACCTTGACGTCCAGCACCAATGCCTCGGGGCTGGCGGCCAGTTTCTTGGACAGGATCGACGCTGTGATCAGGTCCAGGCTTTCAACGGTCGCCGTCACATCACGGATCGCATAAAGGCGTTTGTCGGCCGGGGCGATCTGCCCCGTAGCCCCGACAATGGCCGCGCCTGTATCCCGCAAAATCTGCGTCAGGCGGTCCTGACCGATCTGGGTGCTGACACCAGGAATGGCCTCAAGCTTGTCCAGGGTACCGCCAGTATGACCCAGACCCCGCCCCGAGATCATAGGGACATAAGCCCCCATCTCGGCCAGTGCAGGGGCGAGCACGAGGCTTACGCTGTCTCCCACTCCACCGGTCGAGTGTTTGTCAATTACCGGGCCATCGAAATCCCAGCTGAGCACATCACCGCTGTCGCGCATTGCGATCGTCAGATCGGCGCGCCCTTTGGTACCCAATCCGCCCATGCAGACGGCCATGGCAAAAGCGCCCGCTTGGGCGTCGCTGACACCACCATCGGCCAAACCTTGCGCGAACCAGTTTAGCTCATCTCCGGTCGGCACTTCATTCCGGCGCAGTTTTGCAATGATCGAACGGGCGTCCATGGGGTCACACGTCCTCCATGTGCGAGGCGTCGAAAGCGCCCGGCAGCAATTGTCCAATCGTGGTTACAAACTCGGCGCCATCCATGGTCGCCAACGTCACCTTGACGTCCCGCTTGCCAAATTCGGCCAACTTTTGCCGGCAACCGCCACACGGCGGAACCGGTTGCGGACTTGAGGCGACAACATAGACCTCGGACAGTTCCTGTTCGCCCGCGGCGACCATCGCGGCAATAGCTCCGGCCTCGGCACAGGTGCCCTCGGGATACGCCACATTTTCCACGTTACAGCCGGAATAGACCTCACCGCTGGCTGACCGGAGTGCAGCTCCAACTTTGAAGTTGGAATAAGGCGCATAGGCTTTTTCCCGGACAGACAGTGCTGCATCTTTCAAAGTCATGGCGATTCCCCATTTTTGATCAACTGGTCAGAAAATCACACCCTAAAGGAAACTGCCCGGGGAGTTGAACCCCCGAGTACAAGATTCCCAGGCAAATTCTCACCTAGCCCAGATCGGTATTGAAGACCCCCGGAAGGGTGACTTCAAGCAATTCGACATCATCAGAAGGTTCGGACAGTTTGGTGCGCATACCGGGCGGGATCACGAACGCATCCCCTTGTTCCAGACGGTAGGGGTCGCGCCCTTCACCTTCCAAAGTTACCTCGCCCGTCATGACGAAGGTAAAATGGATATCCGTGTCATGCGTCGCCCAGACCGGTTCACCCTGCCCTTTTCGTACTACCTGCACGCCTGCAACACCCTTGGTATTCTCGGCAATCGTCGTGTCGCGACAGATGTATCCTGGCAGGCGGAATGGTCCCCACTCTGAATTCTCGGCTTTGTTATAAACAAAACGCTGCCCTTGCCATTCGCGGTCCGGGCGGAAATTCGGCGTAGGCAGGCCCATCTCGTGGTCGATTTCGGTGACATGTTCGGCGGGAACACCGATTTCGATCACCTGAACATTATCGGAGGCTTCAAGAACGCGGTGGCGGATTTCTGGGGGTTGGATAAAGCAATCCCCGGCTGTCAGGCGCATTTTTTCGCCCTGATCCTCGTACACGACGTCGACCCAACCATGGATGCAGAAAATCAGTTGAAACCCGACCTTGTGGAAATGCACCATATCCGGCACCGGCCCCCCATCGGGGATACGGATATGGCTGGCGATGATCGACCCACCCAGCCGATCTGGCACCAGATCGCGGTAATGCATCCCCGCCCGCCCGATGATCCAGGGTGCCTGATCCTTGAGCCTGCGAACCACAAAGGAATGCACCGTTTCAGGCATCACCATCGGCGGGTTCAACTCGTCAATTTCAACCCGTGTACCATTTGGCGCGACCAGAGTCCGCTGTCCGCCCGCAAAACCGTCAGGATCGTCTGTCAGGATGCGGATCGTGCCTGCCGCTTCAGGCGCGTCCCTCTCAACCCGAAGGCGCAACCCGTGGCCTGAAAACACGGCAACACTCGGATCGTCAGCGGGATAGATCATATCCATCCTCATTCCGAGGGTCTTTGTGAAAAACGGGATATCGTCGCGCAGCTCGCTGGTGGGCAGTCGGATTTCAGCGCGCGTCTGGCTGTTGTTCAAGGTCGAGGTCATTCAGCGTCTCTTCGGCATCGGATTTTGGCCATCCGATCAGAACAGAGGCCAAAATGCCAATCGAAAAGAACATCTCAAGCGTTTCTTCCAGCACAAAGAGCCGCACTGTCATAAGTGTGGACAGATCTGCCTGGTAAATTCCGGAAACTTCCTCGAGCAGCTGAGCGATTACCGCCAGCAATCCCGCCAGCACGAAAATCACGAAAAAAGGCGCCCGTCGCTTTGCCGCCCGCCATGCCGTCGGGGCTCCATGCCATAGGGCACCTCCGATCACGATGACGGCCAGAACAATCCGGACCGACGTCATATCAAGCACACTGTCCAAACCGTTAAGGACCCAATATGGCAGGCTGTCGACTGGATAGATTTCCGCCTCAAGCTCTCTTTCCGCCAGCAACAGACAGACCAGCGCAATATAAAGACGGGTGATGCCGGGATAGCGCCAGAGCGCGGCCAGACCTGAGGCAAAAAGCGCTGCGGCCGAAATCGTTTCGAACAATCCCCCCTCTTCGTTCAGAGCAAGGGCTTGAACCGGCCATATACTGACGGCGACAAGGATAAGGATGGCGATCAGCAAAACCGATACGTAAGCGGCGCGATCCGGGCCAACCACAACTTGCTCCGCCGGGAAGGCAGTCCCGGCCTGAATTTCGTCTTTATAGCTCATTTATGGCTTTCAGTGCTCGACAGGTCTAAGTTGGCTCCAAAGTTGCCCGAATGTAAAAGCAATACGACGCTTTTCAACGGGAAGTCGGTGAACTTTAGCGAAACTGTTGCAAAATGACGTAGCGTAGCCAAAGCCGGGGAAATAGTTTAACACTAAATCAAATTTTCTGAGGAGTTGAGTCGCCGATGTCGGACACACCCAGCCTGCGGCAGGCCGCGCTTGAATATCACGCCCATCCAAAGCCCGGTAAGCTTGAAATCAAAGCGACAAAACCGATGGCGAACGGCCGCGATCTGGCACGCGCCTATTCGCCCGGTGTGGCAGAGGCCAGCCTGGAAATCAAAGCGGATCCTGCCAACGCCGAGCTGTATACCGCACGCGGGAACCTGGTAGCTGTCGTCTCAAACGGGACAGCTGTTCTGGGGCTGGGAAACATCGGCGCACTTGCATCCAAACCGGTGATGGAAGGCAAGGCCGTCTTGTTCAAGAAATTCGCCGGGATCGATTGCTTTGACATCGAGGTCGATCAACCCGACCCCGAGAAACTGGCGGATATCGTTTGCGCATTGGAACCGACCTTTGGCGCGATCAACCTTGAAGACATCAAGGCGCCGGACTGTTTTATTGTCGAAAAGCTGTGCCGGGAACGGATGAACATCCCGGTCTTTCACGACGACCAGCACGGCACCGCGATTGTCGTGGGTGCCGCGGCCAAGAATGCGCTGCACGTCGCCGGCAAAAATTTTGAAGACGTCAAAGTGGTCTCAACCGGTGGCGGCGCGGCGGGAATTGCCTGCCTGATGATGCTGGTCAAACTGGGCGTCAAACGCGAGAATATCTGGCTGTGCGACATTCACGGGCTTGTCTATGAAGGCCGTGAAGAGGACATGAACCCGCACAAGGATCAATTCGCACAAAAAACGGATTTGCGCACGCTGGACGATGTAATCGGCGATGCAGACCTGTTCCTTGGCCTTAGCGGGCCGAACGTCCTGAAGCCCGAGATGGTTGAGAAGATGGCCAAGCGCCCGATCATCTTCGCGCTGGCCAATCCAAGCCCGGAAATTTTGCCACAAGCCGCACGCGAAGTCGCGCCGGACGCGATCATTGCCACCGGCCGCAGCGACTTTCCCAATCAGGTCAACAACGTGCTGTGTTTCCCCTTCATCTTCCGGGGAGCGCTGGATGTGGGTGCGACCGAAATCAACGACGAAATGCAGATCGCCTGTGTGGACGGGATCGCCGAGATGGCACGCGCCACGACCAGCGCCGAGGCGGCTGCGGCCTACAAAGGTGAGCAACTGACATTTGGCCCCGATTATCTGATCCCCAAACCCTTTGACCCGCGCCTTGTCGGCGTCGTGTCCTCGGCCGTTGCCAAAGCCGCGATGGAAAGCGGTGTGGCCAAGCGCCCGATCGACGACTTCGAGGCATACAAAGAACGGTTGAATCAGTCTGTCTTCAAGTCTGCCCTGCTGATGCGCCCGGTCTTTGAGGCCGCGGCCGTGGCCTCGCGCCGGATCGTATTTGCCGAGGGCGAGGACGAGCGTGTTCTGCGCGCAGCTCAGGCTATTCTTGAGGAAACAACCGAAACCCCAATCCTGATCGGCCGCCCCGAAGTGATCAATGCACGATGCGAACGGTTGGGGCTGACGGTCCGTCCCGGCAAAGACTTCCAGATTGTAAACCCGCAAGACGACCCGCGATATTACGACTACTGGAACTCGTATCACGAGATCATGCAACGCCGCGGTGTCACGCCGGACCTGGCAAAGGCGATCATGCGGACGAACAACACCGCCATTGCGGCCATCATGGTGCAACGTGGTGAGGCAGACAGCATGATCTGCGGCACCTTTGGCGAGTATCGTTGGCACCTCAACTACGTCGAACAGGTTCTGGGCGATGTCGATCTGCACCCGCATGGCGCGCTGTCGCTGATGATCCTCGAGGACGGACCGCTGTTCATTGCCGATACCCATGTTCGGCAGCTACCAACCCCCGAAGAGCTGGCCGAGTCGACCATTGGCGCCGCGCGTCATGTTCGGCGTTTCGGGATCGAGCCTAAAATCGCCTTCTGTTCTCAGTCGCAGTTTGGCAATCAGGCTGAAGGATCGGGCAAAAGGTTGCGGGCGGCACTGGATATCCTCGACGCCGAGCCGCGCGATTTCACATATGAAGGTGAAATGAATCTGGATCTGGCCCTCGACCCTGAACTGCGTTCGCGGATCTTCCCGAACTCACGCCTGAAAGGAACAGCAAACGTTCTGATCTTTGCCCATGCGGATGCGGCGAGCGGAGTGCGCAATATCCTGAAAATGAAGGCCGATGGCTTAGAGGTCGGCCCGATCCTGATGGGCATGGGCAACAAGGCGCATATCGTGACGCCGTCGATCACTGCGCGCGGATTGCTCAATATGGCGGCGATCGCGGGTACACCCGTAGCGCATTACGGTTAATTAACCTGAGCACAGTATTCAGGGCGCCAGTATCGGCGCCCTGTTTGATTCACAGCAGGCAATAATTTGCACGTCAAAATATTCAACTTTGCAAAAGCGCAAAATTGATCCTTAAAAGTCAGCAAAAAGGCGATGATTTGCAAAAATTTGCAGGCCAACCTGCGGATTCTTGCAAATTTTTTGCGATAAAGTGACGCTCCGTCACAGCGCTCGCTTGTGCGGTGCCCCTTGGCCCCATAACACATTTCTCAAGGAGATTTAGGAGGAGTTCACCGTGGCATATCAGGACATTTACGAAGGCTGGAAATCGGATCCAGAGGCTTTTTGGATGAACGCTGCAAAGGCAATTGACTGGGTTCAACCGCCGACCAAAGCCCTGTTTGACGACAACGCCCCTTTGTATGAGTGGTTCAGCGATGCCAAAGTGAACACCTGCTGGAACGCGGTCGACCGGCATGTCGAAAATGGTCGCGGCGAACAGGCCGCAATCATCTATGACAGCCCGATCACCCACACCAAGCGCGAGATTTCATATGTCGAACTGCGCAACCGCGTGGCCAATCTGGCCGGGGCATTGCGCGCCAAGGGCGTCGAAAAGGGCGACCGTGTCATCATCTATATGCCGATGATCCCCGAAGCGCTGGAGGCCATGCTCGCCTGCGCCCGTCTGGGGGCCGTGCACTCGGTGGTGTTCGGCGGCTTTGCCAGCAATGAGCTGGCTGTCCGGATCGACGACGCCAAGCCCAAGGCCATCATCGCCGCATCCTGCGGGATGGAACCGGGTCGCGTCGTGCATTACAAACCGCTGCTGGACGGGGCCATCGACATGGCCAACCACAAGCCCGAGTTCTGCGTGGTCTTCCAGCGCGAGCAGGAAGTGGCGCAATTAATTGAAGGGCGCGACTACAACTGGCATGGCTTCCAATATGGTGTCGAACCGGCAGAATGCGTTCCAGTCGATGGCAATCATCCGGCGTACATCCTGTATACTTCCGGCACCACCGGCGCACCCAAAGGTGTTGTACGCCCGACCGCAGGCCATTTGGTGGCGCTGAACTGGACAATGAAGAACATCTACGATGTCGATCCGGGCGATGTGTTCTGGGCGGCCTCGGATGTGGGCTGGGTCGTGGGGCATTCCTATATCTGCTACGCTCCGCTGATCCACGGCAACACGACGATTGTGTTCGAAGGTAAACCTGTTGGCACCCCCGACGCAGGCACGTTCTGGCGGGTGATTTCCGAGCATAAGGTCAAAAGCTTTTTCACCGCCCCGACCGCCATCCGCGCCGTGAAGCGTGAAGACCCCAAGGGGGAAATGCTGGCGAAGTATGACCTCTCCTGCTTGCGCGCCTTATATCTGGCAGGTGAGCGGGCTGATCCCGATACGATCGAATGGGCGCAGGACGCGCTGAAGGTGCCGGTGATCGATCATTGGTGGCAGACCGAAACCGGCTGGACCATCGCCGGCAACCCACTGGGGATCGAGGAACTGCCGGTCAAGCTGGGTTCACCCGCCAAACCGATGCCTGGCTATGATGTGCAAATTTTGGACGAAGGCGGTCATCCGATGAAGCCAGGTGAGCTGGGCGCTATTGCGATCAAGCTTCCCCTGCCCCCGGGCACCTTGCCAACGCTGTGGAATGCCGAGGATCGGTTCAAAAGTTCATACCTGAACCAATTCCCCGGTTATTACGAGACCGGCGATGCAGGCATGGTCGACGAGGATGGCTACCTTTACATCATGGCGCGCACTGATGACGTGATCAACGTCGCTGGCCACCGCTTGTCGACCGGCGGGATGGAAGAGGTTCTGGCCGCCCACCCCGACGTGGCCGAATGTGCAGTGATCGGTGTGACCGACCAGTTGAAAGGTCAAATGCCAGTAGGGTTCCTTTGCCTGAATGCAGGCTGTGACCGCGACCATGGCGAGGTGGTTCAAGACGTCGTCAAACTGGTGCGCGAAAAGATCGGGCCGGTTGCTGCGTTCAAACTAGCCGTGGTGGTAGACCGCCTTCCCAAGACCCGCTCGGGCAAGATCCTGCGTGGAACGATGGTGTCGATTGCGGACAGCAAGGACTACAAGATGCCAGCTACCATCGATGACCCGGCTATTCTGGACGAGATCACCGTCGCGTTGAAAACCCTTGGCTACGCTCAGTAGCAGACATGCGGGCGACGATCCGTCGCCCGCATGTCTTTCTCTTGCAACCTGAAACAAGCCCCCTACTGTCATCCCAAGACAGCGAGGGCCCATGACACAAACCGATATCTGGCGTCTGAACGCCACCGACCTGACCGCCTTGACCCGCAGCGGTGAGTTGAGCGCGTTGGAGGTCACTCAGCATGCAGTCGACCGAATGCATCAGGCCAACCCAGACCTGAACGCGGTGGTCGAAGACCTGAGCACCGAGGCGTTGGAGCGTGCGCGTGAACTGGATGCGGCCGTGGCAGGCGGTGCACCCGCGGGGCCGTTGCATGGCGTTCCCGTCACTATCAAAATTAACGTCGATCAAAAGGGGCGTGCGACCTCGAACGGTGTTGTTGCCCTGAAGGATGTGATCGCGCCCGACGACGCGCCGGTTGTGCGCAATCTGCAGAAAGCCGGGGCCATCGTGATCGGGCGGACGAACACGCCCGAATTCTCATTCCGCGCCGATACAGACAACCCGCTGCATGGCCGGACACACAACCCTTGGGGCCGCCATATCTCACCCGGCGGGTCTTCGGGCGGGGCCGGTGCGGGCGTGATGGCTGGGATTGGCGCGCTGGCGCATGGCAACGACATCGGTGGCAGTCTGCGGTTTCCCGCGGCGGCCAATGGCGCGGTCACAGTCAAACCAGGGCTGGGGCGCGTCCCCGCGTGGAACCCCAGCCAGCAAGCCGAACGCGGAATTCTGGCACAATCCATGTCGGTGCAGGGGCTGATTACCCGCTCTGCCGCCGACTTGCATCTGTCCATGCCCAGCCTGATCGCCGCCGACCCGCGCGATCCGTTTCACGTTTCAATGCCGTGGCGAGGGGAAGCCTTGGATGATCCGATCAAAGTTGCCTTCACCAAGAACACCTTCGGCTACGCGCTGCACCCCGAGGTCGACAAGGCGCTGGACACGGCCCGCGATGCGCTGGTCGACGCCGGCTATCTGGTGGAGGAGATCGACCCGCCGGATGTATTCGAGTGTGGTCGGTCAGGGTATCGCGCCTTGATGGGCGAAGTCCTGACATTGATGCAAAACGACATCAAGGCGGC
This sequence comes from Ruegeria sp. CDSB086, assembly GCF_059611065.1. Classification (NCBI taxonomy): domain Bacteria; kingdom Pseudomonadati; phylum Pseudomonadota; class Alphaproteobacteria; order Rhodobacterales; family Roseobacteraceae; genus Ruegeria; species Ruegeria sp. CDSB086. The sequence goes on from NZ_JBXWOV010000003.1 coordinate 473,397, forward strand.
AGGATCTGAAACCATCCGCGAGATCTTTGACGTCTATTTTCAGGAATTCCCGCCCATAGTTGAAACCGACCTGATCCGAATGTTGGCCAAGCGGAGCCACTATGCCCGTGAATGGTCGTTGTTTACGGAAGACTATGCTTTGGTCTTGTCGCCCTTCCTACCGCAACCATTCTTCAAGCCGGATCGGGACACCGAAGGTGCCGAAGGGGTGCACGAGGTTCTTGGCTGCGCCGTTTATTCCTATGCGATGAACTTCCTTGGCCTGCCCGCCGCTTGCGTTCCGGCCCGGCTGGCGGATTTGTCCAGCGGCCCGCAGCCGATCAATGTCCAGATCGCTGCCCGCCGCTGGCGTGAAGATATGGCCGTGGATGCCGCCGCCGCAATTGAGGCGCGCGTCGGTCAAATGTGCTTGCCCTTGTGGGAGAAGATGGACACGTAGTGCGACCCAAAACGAAAATAGACCCCGGGGTTTTGTGCCCGGGGTCCGCTTACTAAAATAAGCCCAGATATCATTAACGAGCGTAGCACCACCTACCCTCGCCAGCGCGTAAACTGCGCAATCGTTCGAAAACGTCGTTTGGTGGCCACTCACTCCCACCTAGACGTGTTCTCCGGGCAAGATCAGATTAGCGGAAAGTTAATGAAGCTCATGTGAACTGCTTCACACAAGTTCTAAAAAAAACGTAAGTCCCAAAATTTAGGTGAATTGCTCGGATATCAGGCGCTCTTCCAACCCATGCCCAGGGTCGAACAAAATGCGGTGCTGGATTGCAGGTTCAGAGCGGATCTCGACCCAGTCGATATCAGGGAATGAAACCGAATCTGCATCGGCCATGACCGGGCGTTTGTCCGCATCCAGCACATCGAAACGCACCTTGGCGATCTTGGGCAACAGCGCACCGCGCCACCGACGCGGCCTGAATGCAGCAATAGCCGTCAGGGCAAGAACATCTGATCCAATTGGCAGAATCGGGCCGTGAGCCGAGTAGTTATAGGCGGTCGATCCGGCAGGCGTGGACAACAACGCGCCATCACAGACCAGTTCATCCATGCGAACACGGCCATCGACACTTATCCTGAGGCGCGCGGCTTGTGGCCCTGCGCGCAGCAGCGACACCTCGTTGATCGCCAGCGCCTCGTGCATCTTACCTGACTGATCCATCGCACGCATGGCCAGTGGGTTGATGACTTCTTCCTCGGCTTCGCCCAGACGGGCCATAAGGTCGGCTTCGTGGAACTCGTTCATCAGAAAGCCGATTGTTCCTCGGTTCATGCCATAAACCGGCGTGTCCAGATGCTGCATGCTGTGCAACGTATGGAGCATGAACCCGTCACCGCCCAGTGCAACGACAACATCGGCATCCCGCGGTGCCGCGTTTCCATAACGTTTCACCAGCACGTCGCGGGCTGTTTGGGCCACTTTGACGTCGCTGGCGAGGAAAGCGATTCTCTGGATCATTTGTTGCGGTTTCCGGTCTTGCACATTTGGTTCCGAAACAACCATACCTTTCCCCGATAAGCCAGACTTGACGCCACAGCGGGCCAATTCGTCGCTTTAAAGCTTTTGCGCATGTACCGTTTCCGATAGGAAATCCGCAAGATTCTTACCCAGCCATGTGGAGCCCCCATGAACGCCAATCTCCGTGATACCGGATTTTTCACCCAGTCCCTGTCTGACCGTGATCCCGAGCTGTTCGGCTCGATCACATCCGAGCTGGGTCGTCAGC